>NZ_JBGCCK010000009.1:0-292587 GCF_041262525.1 Streptacidiphilus sp. MAP12-20 | reverse complement strand
TCACCGTCGTGCCCACGGCCGCCGCGGCCGCGCAGATGCGGCGGGCGTTCTCGAGGGCGACCTTCTCGCCTTCCTCGGGCAGGAACTGGCCCACCGCCGAGAGCTTGACCGAGACCTCGGCGCGGTCCGCCAGGCCGGTCTCGCCGAGCGCCGCCAGCAGGTGCTCGTAGGCCTCCGCCGTGGCCGCTGCCTGGGTGGCGTCGGCGGTGTCCTCGCCGAGGTGGTCGAGGGTGATCCGGCGGCCGGTGGCGATCAGCCGGTCGGTGACGGCGACGCCCTGGTCGAGGGTCTCACCGGCGACGAAGCGGTCCACGATGGCCCGGGTCGGCGGCAGTTGCTCGATGAGCTTGCGCGAGCGCGGGGAGCGGGAGGCGGCGAGGAGCGTGGTGCGGAGCATGTCAACCCCAGGGATGCGGGAGAAGTGACGGGGAGAGAAGAGCAGGCAGGCCCGGGCCGCGCCCCCGCTGAGGGGGTGAGGGGGCGCGGCGGATCGGCGGGCCGGAATGGGCCTGGCGGGGCCTGAGGGGTCCGGCCGTCAGGCCATGTGCGGGTAGCGGTAGTCCGTCGGCGGGACGAAGGTCTCCTTGACCGAGCGGGACGAGGTCCAGCGCAGCAGGTTCTGCGCGGCGCCGGCCTTGTCGTTCGTCCCGGAGGCGCGCCCGCCGCCGAAGGGCTGCTGGCCGACGACGGCCCCCGTCGGCTTGTCGTTGATGTAGAAGTTCCCGGCCGCGAAGCGCAGCTTCTCCATCGCGGCGGCGATGACCGTGCGGTCGGTGGCGAAGACGGCGCCGGTCAGACCGTAGGTGGAGACGGACTCCATCTGGTCCAGCATCGCGTCCCAGTCCTCGTCCGCGTAGACGTGGACGGCGAGGACCGGGCCGAAGTACTCCTCGCGGAAGTACTCCGCCGCCGGGTCGGCGCAGACCAGCACGGTCGGGCGGATGAAGTAACCCACCGAGTCGTCGAACGTGCCGCCCGCCAGGATCTCGACGTCCGGGTCGGCCGCGGCGCGCTCCAGCGCGGCGCGGTTCTTGGCGAAGGAGCGGGCGTCGATGACCGCGCCCATGAAGTTCGACAGGTCGCTGACGTCGCCCATGGTCAGCCACTCGACCTCGTCCCGCAGCCCGTCCTTGATCTGCGCCCACAGCGAGGCGGGGACGTAGGCGCGGGAGAGCGCCGAGCACTTCTGGCCCTGGAACTCGAAGGCCCCACGGGTCAGAGCGGTGGTCAGCGAGGCCGGGTCGGCGCTCGGGTGGGCGACCAGGAAGTCCTTGCCGCCAGTCTCGCCGACCAGGCGCGGGTAGCTGCGGTACGAGGCGATGTTCTCGCCGACCGTCTTCCACAGGTGCTGGAAGGTGACGGTCGAGCCGGTGAAGTGGATACCTGCCAGCTCCGGGCGCTTGAGCACGACGTCCGAGACGGCGAGGCCGTCGCCCGTCACCATGTTGATGACGCCGGCCGGCAGGCCGGCCTGCTCAAGCAGCTGCATCAACAGGTGCGCGGCGTACTGCTGGGTCGGGGACGGCTTCCACACCACCGTGTTGCCCATCAGCGCGGGCGCGGTGGGGAGGTTGCCGGCGATCGCGGTGAAGTTGAACGGCGTGATCGCGTAGACGAAGCCCTCCAGCGGGCGGTGGTCCGTGCGGTTCCACACGCCGGGCGAAGAGACCGGCTGCTCGGCGAGGATCTGCCGGGCGAAGTGCACGTTGAAGCGCCAGAAGTCGACCAGCTCGCAGGGGGTGTCGATCTCCGCCTGCTGCGCGGTCTTGGACTGGCCCAGCATGGTCGCAGCGGCCAGCGTCTCGCGCCAGGGGCCCGCCAGCAGGTCGGCGGCGCGCAGGAAGACCGCCGCGCGGTCGTCGAAGGAGAGCGCGCGCCACGCCGGACCGGCCGCCAGCGCGGCCTCGACCGCGTCGCGGGCGTCGTCCTGGGTGGCGTTGCGCATGGTGCCCAGCACGGCCGCGTGGCGGTGCGGCTGGACGACGTCGATCGGCTCGCCGCCGCCCAGCCGGTGCTCGCCGCCGATGGTCATGGTGAGCTCGACCGGCGACTGCGCGCCGAGCCGCTTCAGCTCCGCCTCGAGCCGCACCCGTTCGGCGCTGCCCGGCGCGTAGCTGTGGACCGGCTCGTTCACCGGCGTGGGAATCTGGGTCACAGCGTCCAACACGCGCGTGCTCCTCGTTGAGCTCAGATACATCCCGGACGCAGACATCCCTGATACGGATACGGTGATTCGTACGGGTGGGTCCGGAAACGCGGTTCTCGCGTCGGCACTCACGCTAGGCCCCGACGGCGGAGCTCCTCTTTGTCCGGTCGCATAAGATCTGGGCATGGAGCATGTCGGGTCGGACAACCCCGAGGAGCGTCACCCGTTCGCCCTCGCTCAGGCCAGTGGTTTCAGCGCGGGCCTCTCCGGTATCACCCTGCGCCAGCTGCTGATGTCACTGGGCGAGCCGGTCGTGGAGCTCCAGTGCGCCCCGTCCGGGCTGGACGTGGAGGCGGTCGACGTCGCGCTGCTCGATCCCGAGGACCCGCCGGAGGCCCGCGCAGGCGAGCTGGTGCTGGCGATCGGTGTGCGCGGCCGCGCCGCGATCCCGGCGCTGCGGGCCGCCGCGCGGGCGGGCGCGGCGGCGGTGGCGGTGCGGATCGACTCCGCGGCACAACGCGAGACGCTGCGCGACTTCGCCGAGCAGGCGGGTATCGCGCTGCTGTCGGTGCGCCGCGAGGTGCGCTGGGAGCACCTCGACGCGCTCGCCCGCGCCGCGCTCGGCAGCGGACGCACGCTCCCGGTCGGCGAGGGCGCGGAGGAGGGCGACCTGTTCGCGCTCGCGCAGACGACCGCCGTGCTCACCGGCGGCATCGTCAGCATCGAGGACACCGCCAACCGCATCCTCGCCTACTCCCGCTCCGCGGACTCCGACGAGATCGACGACCTGCGGCGGCTGACGATCCTGGGCTGGCAGGGCCCCGAGCCCTACCTCTCCAAGCTGCGCGAGTGGGGCGTCTTCCAGCAGCTGCGCGCCGGGGACGCGGTGGTCTCCATCGACGAGCACCCGGAGCTGGGGCTGCGCCGCCGCCTCGTCGTGGCGATCCGCTCCGGCGAGCGGCAGCTGGGCACGATCTGGGTCCAGGAGGGCGCGACGCCGCTCGCCGAGCGGGCGGACCAGGCGCTGCTGGGCGCGGCGCGGGTCGCCGCGCTGCAGCTGATGCGGCGGCGCCGGGAGGTCAGCTCGGAGCTGAGACTCACTCAGAATCTGCTCTCCGGCGTGCTCCAGGGCACGACCGCAGCCCAGTCGCTGGCCAGTCACCTCGGCCTGGACGCGAAGCGCCCGGCCGCGGTGCTCGGCTTCGCGCTGCCCGGCTCGGACGAGCTGCACCGCAAGGAGACGCTGAGCCTGATGGCGGTGCACGCCGCCGCCCGCCACCGCAGCGCGCTGGTCGCGGCGGCGGACGAGCGGGTCTACGTGCTGCTGCCCGAACTGCCGCGCGGCATCGCGTCCGCGACGCTGATCGGCTGGGCCCGTGAACTCGCCGACGCCGCGACCCGCCACCTCGCCGCGCCGACCGTCACGGGCGCGCCGACCTCACCTGGCGCACCGGGCGCCACGCTCGTCCACGGCGCGGTCGGCTCATTCGCCCCCGGCCTGCCGGGCACCGCCGCGTCCCGCCGCGAGGCGGACCGCATCCTCGACGCGATGGCCTCCGGCCAGGTCGACGCCCAGGTGGCCGACCTCGCTCAGGTCCAGGCCCAAGTCCTGCTGGCGGAGACGCTCGCCCTGCTCGCCGCCGCACCCTCCGTCCGCGACCCCCGGCTCAACGCGTTGCTCGCCCACGACGCGGAGCACGGCGGCCAACTGGCCGCCTCGGTCCTCGCCTGGCTCGACGCCTTCGGCGACGTCCGCGCGGCCGCGGCGGCCCTGCACATCCACCCCAACACCCTGCGCTACCGGGTCCGACGTGCGGAGCAGCTCACCTCCCTGGACCTCTCCCGCCCGGAGGAACGGCTCCTCGCCATGCTCCAACTCCGCCTCCCCACCTGAGCCGCGCCGCGCGCCCACCGCGCGCCCACCGCGCGCCCACCGGACACCCGCCGGACGCCGGCTCGCGCCTGCGAGGTGCGCATCGTGCGGGCGACCCCGGGCACGGGTGGCAGCGACGGGTCTCTGCCTTCTTCGGGCAGCCGGGTCCGGCTGCTACGGCAGCAGCTGCACCGCGTCGCCCGTGGTCGGGGCGGTGGGCCCGCTCGCCTGCCCCGAGGCGGCCACCTCGCCTCCGCGCAAGGGGCCGCGGCGCCCCTCAGGCCGGTGGCTCCCACACCGCGCAGTCGTGGGCGAACAGCACCCGCCTCGGGTCGAGGTCCAGTATCCGCTCCAGCCACGGCGGGACCGGCGGCAGCGGCTGCGCGGCGCCGTCGGCCGCGGCCCGGTGGGCGAGCTGGTCGGCGGTGAAGTGGGAGGCGAAGTCGTGTGCCTGGCCCGCCAGTACGACGGTGCCGTCGGGCCGGCGGACCGCCAGCGACTGGTGGCCGGCCGTGTGACCGGGGGTCGGGATGATCCACACGCCCGGCCTCACTTCGGCCTCGCCGTCCAGCTCGGCGTAGGTCGCGCCGGGGAAGTCCACCAGCCCCTCGGCGGTGTAGCCCTCCCCGCGCGCGGCAGCCAGCTCCGTCGTCTGCACCAGGATCGGCGTGCGCGCCAACGCGGGGTTGCCGCCGCAGTGGTCGAAGTGGAGGTGACAGTTGGCGACGAGAGAGATGTCGGCGAGCCGGACGCCCGCGTCCGCGAGCGCCGCCTCCAACGGACGCCGATGCGGGCGGTAGTGCGCATCCGTCTCGGGACCGGCGTCGCCGATGCCCGTGTCGAAGAGGATCAGACCGTCGTCGCGGCGGACCAGATAGGCCAGGACCGGCTCCACCCGTGGCTGCGGCCCGCCCACCTCCTCGGCCGGCCGGACGAAGTAGCCCAGGTCCAGCCGCCTGACCGTCGTGCCATTGCCCCCGCCGCCGGTCATCAGGCGAGCCGCAGCGTCAGGTACGGGACGGTGTCCCCCTCCAGCACATAGCGCTCGACCTCCACGAAGCCGTGGCGCTCCGCGAAGCGCAGGCCGTCCGTATTGGAGGCGAGGACCACCGTTTCGATCGTCTCGGCGCCGACACTCCCGGCGGCTGCGACCAGGGCTCTGGCGTGGTCGAGGCCGCGCAGGTAAAGCTCGGTGCCGAAGCCCTGGTTCCGGTGGGCCGGCAGGATCCGCGCGATCACCGTGGCCGCCGGGTCCTCGGCCGTGGGCGGGCGGACCGTCGAGCAGCCCACCGGAGCGTCGCCGAGGTAGACGACCTCGAGCCGGTGGCGTCCGGAGCGTTCACGCACCTCGTCGAGAGAGAGCGGATGCGTCGGGATGATCGCGTTGTGGACGTACCGCCAGTCCTCAAGACTGGCCTCGTCGTTCACCTGCTCGATGAGAAGATCGGTCATTCCCCCAGCCAAGCCGCACCCGCCCGGCGCGTCAATCGACTTACCGGTCAGCGGTCGGCGGCAGTCGAAGACAGCGGTCGGGGTCAGCGACCCGCGTGCCAGGCGCGCCAGAGGTCCAGCCAGGTGTCGCGGCCCTGGCGGCGGAGCTCGTGCAGCAGCCGGGCCTCCTCGGGCGAGCGCGGGCGGCCGGTCTTCGGAGCGTGGAACTGGTACCAGTCGGCGCGCCAAGCCCGTTGGGCGGCGAGGCTGGAGACCTCGCTCTCGAAGGCCGTGTAGCGGATGCTCTCCTCCACCGCTGCACGGCCCGCCAGGGAGTCGGGGAACCAGTCCACCGCCGAGGCCAGCGAGGTCATCTGGTTGATCATCGCGGTCACCGCCTCGTTCGCCTCCTCGTGGTCCTCGCCCGCGAGCTTCATCTGCTGGCGCACGGCGCTCTCCCACAGCTCCCCCCAGCGACCCATCTCGCTGCGCGGCGTACGTGGCACGCGATGTTCGCGCACCGCCGACTCGGTCCGCAGCGCGCTCGCCACACAGAACTCGATCAGCTGCCGATGCGCCGTCAGGCCCAGGGCCTGTTCCGCCGACCCGGTCGGCTCCGGACGTCCGGCCCCCGGCTCGCCTTCCCGGCGCCGACGACGCAGCAGCAGGGCGCTGAGCAGTTGCTGCCGCCCGTGCGCGTAGGGAGCCAGGTCGTCGACGGCGCGGAGCGCGACACGATCGGGCTCGACGCCCCGGCCGGTGACCGTGAGCACCACCCCGCCCGTCTCGGGCCGCAGCCGGGCCGCCCACAGCGGGCCCTCCCGGCGCAGCAGCCCCGCGACCGGCACCCCGTCGACCGGGATCAGGATCTCCCCCTCGGCGACCGGTCCGACCGGGCCGGACTCGTCGATGCCCGCGTGGGTGAACAGCCGGTCCCGCTCGTCCTCGACAAGTTCGCCGAGGCCGTACTCCATCTCCGTCGCGTGCGCCTGCGCCTCCGCCGTGACGACGAGCAGCCACGGTCCCCCGACCGCGAAGGGGTCGCCGTGGCAGAGGACGACCTTGGCGAGCGAGCCGTTCGTGAGCTGCCACTCGGTCAGCGCCGGTGCGGGCAGCAGCGGCGCGGTCGGGGCGTAGACGGGGAACCGGCCGCGCCCCAGGGTGTTCAGGTCGGCCTGGACCGACTGCCGCCACATGTCCTCGGGGCTCTCGAACCCCCCGTGATCACCGCCCGCACCGCCGACATGCCTCACCGCGCCTCCCCTTCTGTCGCGCGGTCCCACCCTACGGACCCTCAGGATGGCTACGCACCATGCTCTCCGTTACCCGTACGCCGTTCGGTTGACGCCTCCGGGCCGACTGCGCAGGTCTCCCTCTGGGTGAGGGCTCGGCGTCGCACGGTCTGAACATGACGCTTTCTCGACTCGTCCGTCGACTCCTCACCGCCACCGTGCTGACAGCGGCGCTGCTCCCACCTGCCGCGCATGCCGACGCGTCCACGCGCAGCCCCGACCCGTACCACTGCACGGCGCCCGCCCACGTCGGCATCGGCATCGGCAGCGGCATCGGGATCGCCCTCGACTGGCCGCACGGCCCGGTCCCTCCGGGGACGCCGCAGGCGCTCGGCATCCACATCACCAACTTCACCGGCGTGCCCACGCCGGACCCGACGCTCGTCGTCGTGCACAACTTCGTGCCGAACACCTTCACCGCCCCACCGGGAATCACCCTGACCGACTTCTCCACCGGGGTCTCCTTCACCATTCCTGCCGGGATTTCGGCGGGCGCGACCTTCAGCACCTCGGTGACGGTCAAGCTGGGCGCCTCGATCCCGCCGAACACGACCGAGCACTGCGACGTCACCGCCTTCAGCGGCGCGGACCAGGCCGCGGCCGCGGCCGCGTACGACGTGGTCACCGGCGATCCGGTGGTGCACGTCGAGGCGGCCGTGCTGCCGGCTACCGGCAAGCCGGGGCAGACGATCCCGCTCCAGGTGGTCTTCGGCAACGCGGGCCCCTCGAACGAGTACGCGGGCCCGGCGGTTTTCACCTTCAAAGCGCCCGCGCACACCACCTGGGCCACCCCGTCGGGCTACCGCTGCACCCCGGACGCCGCGGCGACCACGCTCACCTGCACCTACCCCGGTGCCCCGCTGACCTGGCGCAACGAGCTGGAGCAGCTCCCCCTCAGCATCAGCCCCGGCGTCCACCCCGGCGACACCCTCACCGGCGGCTGCATCACCGGCACGGACCCGTTCGACCCGGAGACCTTCCACGGCGCGGACTTCGACGTGAAGGTGACGGCCTGACGGTGTCCGCGCGTCACGGCAGCAGGAGCGTCGGGCCGACCAGAGCGGTGCCGCCGACCCGGACGAGCGGAGGAAGTCCAGGGTCGGCAGCGGCCGTGACGGTGGCAGGGCTGCCGAGCGAGTCGCCCATGTCCACGCTGATGCCCTCGCACGCGTGAAGTACGGCGGCCAGGCAGGCGGTGCTGTTCGCGTTGGCGATGTCCTCGGGCACACCGATCGCCGGCGCGAACATCCGTGCCGCGAAACGGCGTTCGCCGCCCGGCAGGGCGGCGTAGACGTAGCAGCCGAGCAGGCCGAGCCGCAGGCACGCGTCGCGCAGTGCGGGGAAGTCCGGTGCCAGGGCATCGAGTTCGGACCGGCCGGAGACGGCGATCAGCATGCGCGGCCGCCCGAGCGTCGCGACGGCCACGGCATCGGGCCGCCCCGGAAGGCCGAGAGCGCTCCCGATCAGGTCCACCTCCGACGCGACCGGCACCCGCAGCTCGACCCTCCCCGCCTCGAACTCGGCGGCCGTCAGGTCTCCCTGGCGCTCCGCCTGCCCCGCGATCCCACGGCCGTTGCCGGTCTCGAGTACGGCCCGGTAGCGCGTTCCCCCGGACCGCTCCGCGAGGAACGCGAGCGCCGCAACCGTCCCGTGGCCGCAGGCAGGCAGCTCGCCCTCGGCAGTGAAGAAGCGCAGCGAGACCGCCGCAGCGCCGCGCCGCCCCTCGTCCACGAAGACCGCGTGCGAGGCGCCCGCCAGGCCGGGGATCCGCCGACGCTCCTCGTCCGTCAGACCCCGGCCGCCGGGCTCCGTGAGGACGGCGGTCGGGCTCCCGCCGCCCCCGTCGCGCAGGCAGGCCCGCACCAGCGTGACCGACAAGGCCGCCAGGTTCACGACGCGCCTCCCGCCGCGCCCGCCCGCCCCGCGACGCCGTCGAGGAGCAGCCGCAGGGCCAGCTCGAAGCCGCGCCCGTCCAGGCCCGGCGCGCCCCCGCCGCGGGCGAAGGAGCCGTCCAGCGCGTCGGCCAGCGCCGGGTACGCCGGGCGATACGCCTCCGGTGTGCGGGTGAAGCCGGCGGTGAACGTCTCCAGCGCCGAGCCGAGGACGAGGTAGTCCAGCGCCGCCGCCGTCTCCGCCGCGTCGGCGGGCCCGAGGCCGGCCCGTCCGAGCAGCGCCAGCAGGGCGTCGTAGCCGCGCAGCGCACGGTCCGCCTCGACGCGGCGGCGGGCCAGCAGCGCGATCGTGTTCGGGTGCCGCAGGAAGACCGCGCGGTAGCCGCGCGTGTACGCGGCGAGTCCGGTCCGCCAATCGGGGTCGGCCAGCGGGGTGTGGTCGATCTCCTCGTTGACGAGCTCGGAGACCGCGTCGACCAGCGCGTCCTTGTTGTCGACGTGGTTGTAGAGCGAGGCGGCCTTGACCCCGAGCCGCTCCGCCAGTGCGCGCATGGTGAGGCCGTCCGCGCCCAGCTCGTCCACCACCTCCAGCGCCACGACAGCGATCCGCTCCCGGGTCAGCAGCGCCTTGCTCGGTCGGCCCACTCCACATTCCCCTCTTCCGCTCACCGCTCTCGGCGGCTATCGTGCCAGACCAACAGCAGTAACTAACTAAGTTAGTTTTTGGAGGCGACGCCGTGACCGACACCGACCAGCGCGACAGCGCTCGGCTGGAAGCCCTCGGCTACCGCCAGGAGCTCAGACGCAGCCTGAACATTCTCGGCAACATTTCCATGGGCTTCGCCGTCGTCTCCCCCGTCGTGGGACTCTACGCCGCGGCCCAGGTCGGCATGAGCGTGGCCGGCGCCGCCTGGATCTGGGCACTGCCGATCTGCCTGCTCGGGCAGTCCCTCGTCGTCGCCGTCTACTCCGAGCTGGCCTCGCAGTGGCCGCTGGCCGGCGGCGCGTACCAGTGGAGCCGGCGCCTGGCGAGCCCCGCCTTCGCCTGGCTCAGCGGCTGGATGTGGCAGTTCGCGGTGATGTTCGGCAACACGACCGTCGCCTACCTCGCCTCGCCCTGGGTCTTCGCACTCTTCGGCGCGGTGCCGACGCCGACCCAACAGGTGCTGGTCTCGGTCGGCTTCATGTTCTTCTGCACGCTGGTCAACGCCTACGGCATCAACTTCCTGCGCTGGTTCGTCAGTCTCGGCATCGCCGCCGAGGGGATCGCGTCCGTCCTGGTCGGGCTCTCGCTGCTGCTGATCTTCCGGCAGCACGGCTTCTCGCTGCTGACGGACTTCCTCGGCGCGCCCGCCGGGCTCGGCGTCAGCGACCTGAACGCGTTCCTCGCCGCCGTGGCCGTCGCCGGCTGGGCGTTCATCGGTTTCGACGCCTGCGTCTCCACCGCCGAGGAGACCAAGGACGCGGCCCGTCAGGTGCCGAAGGCCATGTGGTGGTCGCTGCTCAGCGTCGGCCTGGTCGTCATGCTCAACGCCGTCTCGGTCGAGCTCGCCCACCCCAACCCCGCCGACGTCGTCAGCGGCAAGGACCTGGACCCGGTCACCACCGCGGTCGTCGGCGCGTTCGGCGGCTGGGCGGACAAGCCCTTTGTGATCGTGGTGCTGATCAGCTTCACCGCCTGCCTGATGGCCTCCCAGGGCGGCGCGGCACGCGGGCTCTACTCGCTGGCCCGCGACGACGTCTTCCCGTTCTCGAAGCAGGTCCGCAAGGTCAACAAGCACAAGGCACCCATCGGCGGCCTCATCGCCGCGACGGTGATCAGCTGCGCCGCGCTGCCGCTGGGCCTGAGCACCTCCGCGATGGGCAGCCTGATCACCTTCGGCAGCGCGGCGACCTTCGTGCCGTTCTTCCTGCTCAGCGTCGTCGCCCTGGTGGCGCGGGTGCGCGGCACCTGGCAGCCGGCGGGCGCGGTCCGCTACGGCCGCCTCGGCACGCCGCTCAACGCGCTCGCGGTGCTGTGGACGGGCTTCGAGGTGGTCAACATCTGCTGGCCGCGCAGCATCCTCGCCCCGGCCGGAGCCCCCTGGTACCAGATCTGGGCCGCGCTGCTGGGCGTCGGCGTCGTCACCGTGGCCGGCGTCGGCTACCTCCTGATCCGCCGCCCCCACCGCCGCATGCACGCCGCCGACCAGGACCGCCCGATCGGCGACGAGCTCGCCCCCGCCGTGATCTGACGCTCCGCTCCCGGCGCCGACCGGGCGCGCCGCGACCATCCGGACCGGACCGGGCCTACCGCCGGGTGCCGCAGTACGGGCGCAACGCCGCCCCATGCGGCACCTCGACGCGGCACGACGCGCACGCGTCCGCCTGCGCGAGCAGACGGCCACAGCCGGGGCACTTCGGCACGCCGGACCTTCCGCGCGTACAAGCGATCGGCGCGCGGGCCAGGAGGCTGCCCCGGGGCAGTGGTCGGGCAGACCCGGGGCAGCCCTCCGGCGGAGCCGTCAGCGGCCCTGGGACTTGGCCTTGAACGCGGCCTTGCGGGCCTGCTTGGCCACCGACTTGTCCGGGTGGAGCTCGCCGACCGCCTCCAGCACCGCGCGGGTGTAGGTGTGGTCGACCCGCCACAGCTCCTCGAAGAAGCTGTCCGAGCCGTCCGGACCCGGCAGCATCTCGACCAGCTCGCGCATGGCCTCCGCCTGGCCGCCGGTGTCGATCAGCTGCGCGGCCAGCGCGTCGACCGTCGTCCACAGCACGACCGCTCGGGCCGGCAACGGCAGGTCCGTCGCGCCGCGCTCGGTCAGCCAGGCGCCGGCGATGCCGGCCAGCTCCGGGTCGCCGAGCGCGTCGCGCGCGGCGGACTCGGCGGGCTCGCCGAGGTGACGCAGCGCCACCTGGCAGTACAGCCTGCGGACCGGGGCCACCAGGTCGTCGCCGCGGGCGGCGGCCAGCAGCTCGGTGGCCGCGGAGAGGGTCTCGCGGCCGGCCAGCCACTCGACGATCTCCTGCTCGGGCAGCACGTTGGGCGACTCGCAGATGCCGCGCAGCAGTTCGATCGCGTCGCCCTGGGCGTGCGCGCCGATCAGCGGGGCGTCGTAGCCGTCCTCCAGCAACCATTCGCGCACGCCGAAGACGCCGAGCTCGGTCAGCCGGACATGGCCGAAGCGCTCCACGTCCTCGTCGTCCAGCTCGATCTCGCCCAGTTCGTCCGTGTCGGCCTCCTCGAAGAGGCTCGGATCGATCGGGCGGTAGTCGAGCATGCCGAGGTCGGCCAGGTCCTGAAGCATCGGGTCGAGCAGCACCATGGTTTCGGTGATCTCACCCAGCAGTTCGTCCGTCGGGTCCTCGCCCTCGGGCACGACCAGCAGAGCGGCGAGCACGCCGAGCGGCAGCGTCTGCTCGGTCTCGGTCGGCGCAAAGGCGCGCGTCTCGTAGAGGACTTGGAGGGCGTCGTCCAGCAGGCCCTGGGCCTCCTCGCGAGCCTCCTCCAGACGCGCGTAGTCCTCCTCGGACTCGTCCTCCTCCTCGTCGGCTCCGGCCGTGGCCTCCACGGCTTCGTCCTCGTCCTCGTCCTCGTCCGCCTCGGCGACGATGTCGTCGATGGCCGCCTCGACGGCCGTCCCCGCGATCACGGAGGCGGCGGTCAGCCAGGTGTCGAGGACGATCTCGGGGTCGCCCTCGTCCAGTCGGGCCAGCTCCGGACCGGCGAGGCCGCGCTCCGGCGCGTCCGCGCCCTCCTTGGCCGACTCCAGGACGACCAGCTCCAGGTCGACGGCGAGGGCCCAGGCGCGCTCGATCTCGCCGACCTCCTCGGTGTCGACGCCGAGCGCGGCGGCCGCGGCGGCGGCCTGCTCCTCGGGCAGCTCGCCCCACTCGTCCACCGGCTTGCCTTCGCCGACCCACCGGGCCAGGCCGACGGCCTGCGCGAGCAGCGGCGAGGCGAGCGCGGCGGCGGCCAGCGCCTCGGGCTCCGCCAGCCGGACCGGCGGGACCAGGATCATTTCGTCGTCCGCGTCGTCGCCCGCGTCCGGGTCGCCGGGGTACTCGTCACCGGCGGCGGTGGCGCCGTAGAGCGTCTCCAGGTCGAGGTCCGCGGGCAGGGGCAGCCCCTCACCGGCGGTGCTGTCCTTACGACTACGCGCTGCCATGATCCGACCTGTCTCTCGTTCGCCCGAAACCGCCGCGGAACCGCTCCTGAGCCGAGGGTAGTCCCTGGTGGGCCCGGCCGTCGTTTCCCTTGACAGTCGACCAGCACGTATCCTCCGCGAGGCTGATGTGCACCACCCTCGCGCTGACGCTCCGCACATCCCCCGCACGCACGCTCCACCCGGACCTCGCCGGCACACCCCCGCCGGACCGCCCGGAGCCCTGACGCCAGGAGACCCCTGCCATGGCGGAACTCACCCCTGCCGGAACACGCCTGACCGAGGCGCTGCTCCCGCCCGAGCTCGCCCCACGCGAGCGCCTGCGCACGCCGGCCCTGAGCCGGTGGAACGCGCTGCGCGGCGTCCGGGTCGGCCTGACCGTCGCGGTGCTGCTGCTCCTGCTGACCGGCGCCAACCTGGCGACGCCCCTTTACCCCGCGCTCCAGGCCCGGCTCGGCCTGACCCCGGTGGACACGACGCTGCTCTTCACCGTCTACGTCTTCGCGCTCGTCCCCGTGCTCGCCGCCGTCGGCCACTGGTCCGACCAGCTGGGCCGCCGGGCGCTGGTGCTGCCCGCCGTCGCCCTCGCCGCGGCCGGGGACGCGGTCTTCGCCACCGCCGGCAGCCTCGGCCAGCTGGCCCTCGGCCGCGCCGTGCAGGGGCTGGCCGTCGGCCTGGCCACCGGCGCGGCGGGCGCGGCGCTCGCCGACCTGCTCCCCGACCGCCCCTCGCTCGCCGCGAAGCTGACGCTCGCCGCGTCAGCGGGCGGCGTGGCGCTCGGCCCGCTGCTGGGCGCGGCACTGGCGCGCGGCGCGGACCCGATGGCTACTCCTTTCGCCGTGCACGCGATCGCCCTGCTGGCGCTCTGCGTCCCGCTGGCGCTGCTGCATCCGCGCTCCCCCGGCCACCACGCGGTCGCGCTGCCGTCCCGGATCAGCCTGCGCCCGCGCGCCCTGAGCCTGCCGCGACGCGGCCGGGCGGCGTTCCTGCTGGCAGCGGCGGCGGGCTTTGTCTCCTACGCGGTCTTCGGCGTCTACCTGAGCCTCGCCCCCGGCTACGCCGCCCTGCTGCTGCACACCCACAACCCGCTCGGCGGCGCGGGCGTGGCGGCGCTGCTGCTCGGCTCATCCGCGGTGGCGCAGCTGCTGGCCCGTCCCACGAGGTCACGGATGGTGCCAGCGCTGGGCATGACCGGCCTCGCGCTCGGCCTGGGCCTGGTGGTCCTGGCAGGCGGCGCGCAGTCGCCGACGCTGCTGTTCGTCGGCAGCGTACTGGCCGGCGGCTCCCAGGGGCTGGCCTTCCGAGCCCTCTTCACGACCGCGACCGCGGCGATGGAACCGGAGCGCCGCGCCTCGCAACTGAGCGCGCTCTGGGTGGTGGTCTACATGGGCAGCTCCCTGCCGATCATCGCGGTGGGCTTCCTCGCTCGCGCGCACGGCATCCTCCCCGCCGTCAGCACGTTCGCCGCCGTGGCGGCGACCGCGTGCATCGGCCTGGCGGCGGCGTCACTCCGCATATCGGCCTCCCCGGGACGCTGAACGCCGTGCGGGCGGAGTGGGCATGCCGATCCCACTAGGACAGAAACTGTCCTCATCGCGACCTAGCGTCGAGGCCCTGGAGCGGTAGGTCACGACTGAGGGGACGTTGCACCTCCAGGGGCGCGGGGAGCTGCGCGAAGAACCCCCCTGTGCGGATGGCCCTGGTCGTTCGGGGGCTCACCACCTCGGTGGCTTGTCGCGCACGCAGCTAATCGAGCAGAGCCTCGCGCGCCCAGCGAGCTGCAACGGTCCCTTCAGCGGTCTGTCTCTCGCCGTTTCCCTCGACGTGACGGGCCGGGCGGCAGCTCAGGGGCGGGCGGCGGGGCCGGCGGCGCGTCAGTGCGCTGGATCACGTCGCCGCGCACGACCCAGGGGCGGTCGTGCCGCCAGGCCAGGCCCGCGCGGCGCTCCGCTGCCATCCGGGCGCGGATCACCAGGAGGTCGACGGCCGCGATCACGGCCAGCAGCGCGCAGAGGGAGGCGAAGCCGGTGAAGGTGTTGCGGCCCGTCACGTCCCCCGGCTTCGCGTTCGCCGCCATGAAGCCGAACAGCGCCGCACCGGCCAGGTAGACCGGCCCGAAGATCGCCGCGAGCAGCCGCCGCGCCGGGAGATCGCTGAGCGCGGTGCTCGGCTCGGTGCCGGTCCGCTCGCGGCGGGGGCGCGTGCGGCGCGCAGGCCCGGTCGGTCCCCCGACCGGCACGGGGGACGTGATCGCTCTGCGGCCCGGAAGGTTGGCCCGGCCGACGCCGAAGCGCATGTGCCGCCTCCTGTCCGGTCCCTACCCGCCGTTCGTGGGCCCCGAACGCGTCGCGGTCCAGCTTCCCGAAATCCCAGCAGTAACGTTTCCGCTCGGCTGTGCCATCGAAGGTTATGCGTCCGCTCACCACCGAACAGAGATGAGCTTCTGCATGCGCATGACCCTTCGCACCTCCCGCCTCCGTCGCGGCATCCAGGCCGCCGCCGCGACCGCCGTCGCCTTCGCCGCGCTCGGCGCGGCCGCCGTCCCCGCCCAGGCAGCACCCGGGCGGGCGAACGTGCCGATGTACCGTCAGCAGTACGCCGACGACTGCGAGGCCACCTCGCTCCGGATGGTCCTCGCGTACCACGGCCACCACCTGACGGACTGGCAGATCCTGACGCAGATCGGCATCGACTGGGCCCACCCGCACGCCGGCTACTCGGGCCCCACCTCCGGCGACCCCTACCGGGCCTTCGTCGGGAACCCGAACGGCTCGGAGTCGCGCAACACCGGCTTCGGCGTCTACTACCCGCGCATCGCCGCGGTCGCGACGGCCAATCACCTGAATGTGCTCTACAGCGGGATGAACCTCGCCCCGGCCCAGCTCTACAAGGATCTGGCCGCCGGGCACCAGGCCGTGGTCTGGATCGACTACCTCTACCGCGCCAAGCCGTCGAGCTACTACCGCGCCTGGGACGGCCGTCGGATCCTCTATGCCGGCCCCGCCGAGCACGCGATCGTGCTCACCGGTGTCACGACCAACGGCGTCTACGTCAACGACCCGGCCCGCGGCTCCTACTGGCTTCGCAAGTCCACCTTCGAGGCCGGCTACTGGACCTACCACGACATGGCCGTCGTCATAGCCTGACGAGGGTCAGCGCTGCCCCGCCGGCTGGCGGTCCTGCGGCCGACGTGGCGGAATGGGCGCGGCGGCGAAGTCCCTCGGCCCGCTCCACAGCGCGGGCACGGCGTCGCCCCAGCGACAGAGCTCGTAGGCGATCGACTCGTAGTTCACCCGCCACCCGCGGAAGTGCACCCAGGCCTCCTCGACGGACCGCTCCTTCGCGAAGCCGCTCACGCTGATCATCGCCACGGCCGCGTCGAACTCGGCGTACGTCAGCCGGATCGGCGCGTTGGGCTCGGGGTCGGGGTCGAAGGGGATCCGCAGCGTGCGCGCGATGTCGCGCAGGGAGGTGAAGCCTGCCCGCAGGACGAGGCGGGCCTCGGGCGGCGCGGACTTGGGGGCGATGGCCATCTGGATCGCGGCGGCGTCCAGCACGGCGAGCAGGCTGACGATCCAGCTCCGCTGCGGCTTGGGCGAGCGGAAGGAGAGGAGCAGGGGGTAGCTGGAGTGGCTCTCGCC
Organism: Streptacidiphilus sp. MAP12-20; assembly: GCF_041262525.1. Taxonomy (NCBI): domain Bacteria; kingdom Bacillati; phylum Actinomycetota; class Actinomycetes; order Kitasatosporales; family Streptomycetaceae; genus Streptacidiphilus; species Streptacidiphilus sp. MAP12-20. The sequence goes on along the minus strand of NZ_JBGCCK010000009.1, from coordinate 276,167 downwards.
GATGTCGGCGGCGAGCCGCTCCCAGTCCCGGTAGAGGGCGGGCAGCGCGGTCTGGGTGTCGACGAGCCACTGCCGCGCCAGCAGCTCCGGCCCCCAGGCGGGCTCCCCGGCCCGGGACTCCAGCAGGGTGACCTCGGTCTCGCGGCGGTTGTAGGCGCCGTAGAGGGTCGGCAGGTAGGCGATCTGCAGGGCGATGACGAGGGGACCGCTGGCGGCGGCGAGGAAGTCCAGCCCGGAGAGACGCAGGCGCTCCCCGCTGGCGAAGCCGAGGGTGAACAGGCTCGACCCGGCCTCGCGCAGGGCGCTGCTCCATCCGAGATCGGAGAGCCCGCCGAGCAGCATGGCGTAGGCGACGAGCATCCCGCCGAGCCAGGAGGTGAGCATCCCCATCAGTACGAGCGGAGCGAGCCACGCCTGCGCGCGATCCATGGCGCGGTAACTGCCGAAGGGCGTGGCGGAGAGCCGCAGGCCGAAGCGGATGCTTCGGGTCAGCCGGGAGACCAAGGCGGAGTACAACCCTCGCGGCACGACGAGCGTGCGCAGCACACTGCTGACAATGATGACCAGCAACAACGCACCGGCTACAACGAACATCCACCTCATAGATCACATTGTGTTGCAAAACCCAGGGGCGCGAGGAACTGCGCGGGCAACCACCGTGTGCGGATGGCCCTGAACATCGAGGGCTCTACCTCATTCGGTGGATTGTCACGCAATTCCTCGCGCCCCTGAGAAGGTGCAAGTGAACCTTCGATCAGACGTTGAAGCCCAGCGCGCGCAGCTGGTCGCGGCCGTCGTCGGTGATCTTGTCAGGGCCCCACGGCGGCATCCAGACCCAGTTGATCCGCAGGTCCGACACCAGACCGTCGGTCGCCGTACGCGCCTGGTCCTCGATGACGTCAGTCAACGGGCAGGCCGCCGAGGTCAGCGTCATGTCGATGGTGGCCACGTCCGACTCGTCCACGTGGACGCCGTAGATCAGGCCCAGGTTGACCACGTCGATGCCCAGCTCCGGGTCGACGACGTCCAACAGGGCCTCCATGAGGTCCTCGACGGCGACGCTGCCCTTGCTGACCGACTCGAACGTCGCAGACTCCTCCGCAGCGGCAGCCGCCGGAGTCTCGGTCGTCTCACTCATGCGCTCTCCTTGACGGGCGCTTCCGCCAGGGCCTTCGCCGTGGCGTCCTTCCAGGCCATCCAGCTCAGCAGCGCGCACTTCACGCGCGCCGGGTACTTGGAGACGCCGGCGAACGCGACCGCATCCTCCAGCACCTCCTCGTCGCCGGCCTGCTGGCCCTTGGACTGCATCAGCTCCAGGAAGGCCTCCTGGATCCGCTGGGCCTCGCCCAGCTCCTTGCCGACGAGCAGTTCGTTCAGCACGGACGCACTGGCCTGGCTGATCGAACAGCCCTGGCCCTCGTACGACACGTCGACGAGCACACCGCCGTCGAGCTTCACGCGCAGCGTGATCTCGTCCCCACAGGTGGGGTTCACGTGGTGCACCTCGGCGTCGCCGTCGCGCAGGCCGCGCCCGTGCGGGTGCTTGTAGTGGTCCAGGATGATGTCCTGGTACAGCGAGTCGAGCTTCATCGCGCCGCCGCTCCCTTTCCGACTAACCGAAGAAAGCGCGGACGTGGTGCAGCCCGTCGATGAGGGCGTCCACCTCCGCCTCCGTGGAGTACAGGTAGAACGACGCCCGCGTGGTCGCTGGAATTCCGTACCGGAGGCAGACCGGACGCGCGCAGTGGTGGCCGACGCGCACGGCGACGCCCTGCTCGTCCAGCACCTGGCCCACGTCGTGCGGGTGAATGTCGCCCAGGGTGAAGGAGATCGCCGCCGCGCGGTCCTCGGCCGTGTCCGGGCCGATGATCCGCAGGTCGGGGACCTCGTGCAGCCGGTTCATCGCGTACTCGGTGATCCGGTGTTCGTGCGCCCAGATCGCGTCCATGCCGACGCCGTTCAGGTACTCGATCGCCGCGCCCAGACCGACCGCCTGCGCGATCGGCGGGGTGCCCGCCTCGAACTTGTGCGGCGCGGGCGCGTACGTCGACGACTGCATGGAGACGGTCTCGATCATCTCGCCGCCGCCCAGGAACGGCGGGAGGTCCTCCAGCAGCTCCTGCCGGCCCCAGAGCACGCCGATCCCCGTGGGGGCCAGCATCTTGTGGCCGGTGAAGGCGACGAAGTCGGCCTCCAGCGCCTGCACGTCCAGCGGCATGTGCGGAGCGGCCTGCGAGGCGTCGATGACGACCAGCGCGCCCACGTCCTGCGCGCGCCGAACGATCGCCTCGACCGGGTTGACCGTGCCCAGGATGTTGGAGACCAGCACGAACGAGACGACCTTGGTCTTCTCGGTGATGATCTCGTCGATGTTGGACAGGTCGAGACGGCCGTCGTCGGTCAGCCCGAACCACTTCAGCTTCGCGCCGGTGCGCTGCGCCAGCAGCTGCCACGGGACGATGTTGGAGTGATGCTCCATCTCCGTGATCACGATCTCGGAGTCGGCGTCCACCCGGTAGGGCTCCTCGGCCCAGCCGAGCATGTTGGCGACCAGGTTCAGCGACTCGGACGCGTTCTTGGTGAACACGACCTCGTCACGGCTCGGCGCGTTGATGAACGACGCGACCGCGTCCCGCGCGCCCTCGTACAGCGCCGTGGCCTCCTCGGCGAGCGTGTGCACGCCGCGGTGGACGTTGGCGTTGTGCAGCTCGTAGTAGGCCGTCAGCGCGTCCAGGACCTGCTTCGGCTTCTGCGAGGTCGCCGCGTTGTCCAGGTAGATCAGCGGCTTGCCGTTTGGCAGCACGCGCTGCAGGACCGGGAAGTCCTTGCGGATCGCGTCGACGTCCAGGCTCAGGGAGAGGTCGAGACCTCGGGGGGTATGGATCACTCTGCTGCGCCGCCCTTCACGTACTCCTCGTAGCCGTTCTCCTCCAGCTTGTCCGCGAGCTCGGGACCGCCGGAGGCGACGATCCTGCCGTTCGCGAAGACGTGGACGAAGTCCGGCTTGATGTAGCGCAGGATGCGCGTGTAGTGGGTGATCAGCAGGGTGCCGACCTCGCCGGTCTCGCGCACGCGGTTGACGCCCTCGGAGACGACGCGCAGTGCGTCGACGTCCAGGCCGGAGTCGGTCTCGTCGAGGATCGCGATCTTCGGCTTGAGCAGCTCCATCTGGAGGATCTCGTGGCGCTTCTTCTCACCGCCGGAGAAGCCCTCGTTGACGTTGCGCTCGGCGAAGGCCGGGTCCATCTGGAGCTCGGACATGGCCTCCTTGACCTCCTTCACCCAGGTGCGCAGCTTGGGGGCCTCACCGCGGATCGCGGTGGCGGAGGTGCGCAGGAAGTTGGAGACCGAGACGCCGGGGACCTCGACCGGGTACTGCATGGCCAGGAAGACACCGGCGCGGGCGCGCTCGTCGACCGTCATGGCCAGCACGTCCTCACCATCGAGCAGCACCTCGCCGCTGGTGATGGTGTACTTCGGGTGGCCGGCCAGCGAGTAGGCCAGGGTGGACTTGCCGGAGCCGTTCGGGCCCATGATGGCGTGCGTCTCGCCCTGCTTGACGGTGAGGTCGACGCCCTTCAGGATCTCGCGCGGGCCGTTCTCGGCCTCGACGGAGACGTGCAGGTCGCGGATTTCAAGCGTTGCCATGGACTCAGGACTCCTGGGTGACGGAGACGAGCACATCGTCCCCTTCGATCTTTACGGGGTACACGGGGACGGGCCGGGTGGCCGGAAGGCCCGAGGGCTTGCCGGTGCGCAGGTCGAAGCGCGAGCCGTGGAGCCAGCACTCGATGGTGCAGTCATCCACCTCGCCCTCCGAGAGCGACACGTTGGCGTGCGAGCAGATGTCGTTGATGGCGAAGATCTCGCCCTCCGTCGACACCAGCGACACAGCTATGCCGCCGACCTCGACCCGCTTGGGGGTGTCGGCCTCCAGCTCGCTGAGCGCGGCGACGCGCACGAAACCGTTGCTCGTCATCCGACCGTCGCCTCCAGCTCGGCGTCGATCTTCTCGATCAGACGCTCCTGGAGCTCCGGCAGGCCGATTTGCTGGACCAGCTCGGCGAAGAAGCCGCGCACGACCAGGCGGCGCGCCTCGTCGGCGGGGATGCCACGGGACTGCAGGTAGAAGAGCTGCTCGTCGTCGAAGCGGCCGGTGGCGGAGGCGTGGCCCGCGCCGACGATCTCGCCGGTCTCGATCTCCAGGTTCGGGATCGAGTCGACCCGCGCGCCGTCGGTGAGCAGCAGGTTGCGGTTGAGCTCGTAGGTGTCGGTGCCCTCGGCCTCGGCGCGGATCAGCACGTCGCCGACCCAGACCGCGTGCGCGTCCTGGCCCTGGAGCGCGCCCTTGTAGGCGACGTTCGAGCGGCAGTGCGGCGTGTCGTGGTCGACGAAGAGGCGGTGCTCCAGGTGCTGGCCGGCGTCGGCGAAGTAGAGGCCGTAGAGCTCGGCCTCGCCGCCGGTGCCGCCGTAGATCACGCGCGGGTGCAGGCGCACGACGTCGCCGCCGAAGGTGACGATGACCGACTTGAAGGTCGCGTCGCGGCCGACCAGCGCGGTGTGCTGGGCGACGTGGACGGCGGTGTCCTCCCAGTCCTGGACCGAGACGACGGTCAGCTTGGCGCCGTCGCCGATCAGGTACTCGACGTTGGCGGCGAGCACGGCGTCGCCGGTGTGCTCGATGACCACCACGGCCTCGGCGAAGGCGCCGACCTCGATCACCTGGTGGCCGTAGGCGACGCCGCCCTGGCCGTGGATGGTGATCCGGACCGGCTCGGTGAGCTGGGCGTTCTTCGGGATCGAGACCAGCCCGGCCCGTTCGAAGCTGCTGAACGCCTGCGCGGCGACGCGGTCGACCGGCTTGCCGGCCGCGCCCACCCGGGCGTCGTCGCGGCCGACGGCGGTGACGAGGACACCCTCGGGGGCGGTCACGTCGACCTTGATCGCGCCGGAGGTGGCCTCGGCGCTGCCGTCGTGCAGGCCCTTCAGGCGGTGCAGCGGCGTGAACCGCCAGTTCTCCTCGCGGCCGCCCGGGATCGGGAAGTCGGCGACGTCGTAGGAGGCGATCGCCTCGTTGCGGGCGTCGGCCGGCTGCGCGGCGGAGAACTCGCCGGGCACACCGGCGACCTGGATCGAGCCGGAGGTGGTGGACCCTCCGGGGGTCGTGGTGACGTCAGCCATGGCTGTCGTGCTACTCGCTTTCTAGTGAGATCAACTGGCAGAGCGTGGGGCGTCGGGGTCAGCCGACAGCGCCCTCCATCTGCAGCTCGATCAGCCGGTTGAGCTCCAGGGCGTACTCCATCGGCAGCTCCTTGGCGATCGGCTCCACGAAACCGCGGACGATCATCGCCATGGCCTCGAACTCGGTGAGTCCGCGGCTCATCAGGTAGAAGAGCTGGTCGTCGGAGACCTTGGAGACCGTCGCCTCGTGGCCCATGGAGACGTCGTCCTCGCGGACGTCGACGTAGGGGTAGGTGTCGGAGCGGGAGATCGTGTCCACCAGCAGGGCGTCACAGAGCACGTTGGACTTGGCGCCCTTGGAGCCCTCGCCGATCTCGATCAGGCCGCGGTAGCTGGTGCGGCCGCCGCCTCGCGCCACCGACTTGGAGACGATGTTGGAGGAGGTGTTGGGCGCCATGTGGACCATCTTGGCCCCGGCGTCCTGGTGCTGGCCCGCGCCGGCGAAGGCGATGGAGAGCGTCTCGCCCTTGGCGTGCTCGCCCATCAGGTAGACGGCCGGGTACTTCATGGTGACCTTGGAACCGATGTTGCCGTCGACCCACTCCATGGTCGCGCCCTCGTACGCCACGGCGCGCTTGGTGACCAGGTTGTAGACGTTGTTCGACCAGTTCTGGATCGTCGTGTAGCGGCAGCGGCCGCCCTTCTTCACGATGATCTCGACGACGGCGCTGTGCAGCGAGTCCGAGGAGTAGATCGGGGCGGTGCAGCCCTCGACGTAGTGGACGTAGGCGTCCTCGTCGACGATGATCAGCGTCCGCTCGAACTGGCCCATGTTCTCGGTGTTGATCCGGAAGTAGGCCTGCAGCGGGATCTCGACGTGCACGCCCTTCGGCACGTAGATGAACGAGCCACCGGACCAGACCGCGGAGTTCAGCGAGGCGAACTTGTTGTCGCCGACCGGGATGACGGTGCCGAAGTACTCCTGGAACAGCTCAGGGTGCTCCTTAAGCGCGGTGTCGGTGTCCAGGAAGATGACTCCCTGCGCCTCGAGCTCCTTGTTGATCTGGTGGTAGACCACCTCGGACTCGTACTGAGCGGCGACACCGGCGACCAGGCGCTGCTTCTCCGCCTCCGGGATGCCCAGCTTGTCGTAGGTGTTCTTGATGTCCTCGGGCAGGTCCTCCCAGGACTCCGCCTGCTTCTCCGTCGACCGGACGAAGTACTTGATGTTGTCGAAGTCGATGCCGGAGAGGTCGGAGCCCCAGGTCGGCATGGGCTTCTTGTCGAACAGCTTCAGGCCCTTGAGACGCAGCTTGAGCATCCACTCGGGCTCGGACTTCTTCGCCGAGATGTCACGGACGACGTCCTCGTTCAGACCGCGCTTGGCCGCGGCACCGGCGGCGTCGGAGTCGGCCCAGCCGAATTCGTACGTGCCCAGGCCCTCGAGCTCCGGGTGAGCGGTGGTGGTCATGCGGGGTTCCTCCCGGATGCGGCGGCGTCGTCAGTGGTGCGGGTGTCGGTCGAACGTGTGGTGGTCTCAGTGAGCTGAGTGGTCTCAGCGGTCTCGGCGCCCTGGCGCTCCTGCGTGCAGCCAGCGGGCTGACTGGCCCGGGGCACGAAGGTGGTGCAGACACCGTCGCCGTGGGCGATGGTGGCCAGGCGCTGCACGTGAGTGCCCAGCAGCTGCGAGAAGACCTCGGTCTCGGCCTCGCAGAACTGCGGGAACTGCTCGGCGATGTGGGCCACCGGGCAGTGGTGCTGGCAGAGCTGCTCGCCGAGCGGCGCGCTGCGCACGGTGGCAGCGTAGCCGTCCTGGCTGAGCGCTCCGGCCAGCGCCCGGGCCTTGGTCGGGGTGTCCGCGCAGTCGTCCATGGAGCCGGCGTAGCGCTCGGCGTCCCGGGCGAGGCGGGCCCGGGCGAAGGCGGCCAGCGCCTCCTTGCCCTTCTCGCCGCCGCCGACGGCCTCGGCCAGGAAGCTCAGCGCGTCGGCGGCGAGCTGGTCGTAGGCCTGGTAGAAGGTGCTGCGGCCGGAGTCGGTGAGCAGGAAGACGCGGGCGGGGCGGCCGCGGCCGCGGTGGCCGTAGACCTTTTGCTCGCGACTGGTCACCAGACCGGCGGCGGTCAGGGCGTCGAGGTGGCGGCGCACGGCGGCCTGGGTCAGGCCGAGGCGCTCGGCCAGGTCGGCCGCGCTGGAGGGGCCGTGGTCGAGGATCGAGCGGGCGACCCGGTCGCGCGAGGACGTGACGAAGACCGGCGCGGAGGCGGTCGCTTCGACCGCCTCGCGTCCCTCCGCCATCTCGCGCACGTATTTCACAACACCATTGTTGCGTAATTCCTCCCGAAGGAACAAGCGCCGCTGGTCAGCCTCGGAAGTGCGCTCCATCACTAAGGGTTACCTAATCAACGCGTCGATCTTGCTCTCCGCGGCGGTCCCCGCAGTAGCCTCAGGCGCCTGCGCGGCGGGGCGGGGCCGCCGCCCGAGTGCCCAGTACGCCGCACCGACCAACAGCCCGCCGCCGACGATATTCCCGGGCACGACGAACACCAGATTCCGCAGCAATTGGGTGAATCCCGCGCTGCCGTCGAAGATCGCCATGGCGTAGACGGCCATATTGGCCACGCAGTGCTCGAAGCCGATCGCGACGAAGGCCAGCACCGGCAGCCACAGCACCAGCGTCTTCGAGGCGTCCCCGCTCGCCCGGGTGAACATCCACACCGCGAGGCAGACCAGGAAGTTGCAGAGCACCCCGCGCCAGAACAGCTCACCGCCCGACAGCGCGTTCTTCCCGTGCACCGTCTCGGCCAGCATCGCGTGCGCCTGCGGGGTCGCGATCACCCCGGAGGCGTGCACCATCGCGCCGAAGGCGAAGGCCCCGGCGAGGTTGCCGAGCAGCGAGAACGACCAGCTGCCGACCAGGTCCTTCACTCCGGTCCGGCCGGTGAGCGCACCGATCAGCATCACCATCACGTTGCTGGTGAACAGCTGCGCGCCGGCGAACATCACGATCGTCAGCGCGAGCGGGAAGACCGCGCCCTCGACCAGCTTCGCCCAGGCCGAGTGGCCCTCGACGAGCGGGGAGACGGCGACGATCAGCAGGATCTCGCCAATCCCGATGAAGGCGCCCGCCAGCATGGAGGAGATCACCATGCGAAGGGGATCCCGGAGTTCCTCGGCCTTGTGAACGGCCGAGTCGGCGGTGGCGTCGAGGTTCCTCGCGATACTGATCACTCCTTCGACGCTAGACGCGGTCGCGTCTCCGCGAACCCGGCGATGGCCCCGAATCCGCCGGGACCTCCGCCCCCAATCGGTTCGCGGCGGGCGGGGGTTCGTAGACTCGTCCGCATGCATGAGCAAGCCGCCGCCGCTCCGATCCCCGCGGTTGAAATTCGAGGCCTGAGGAAGCGCTACGGCGGCAAGACCGCCGTGGACGGCCTGGACCTCACCGTCCGCCGCGGCACGCTGACCGCCGTACTCGGCCCCAACGGTGCGGGCAAGACCACCACCATCGAGACCTGCGAGGGCTACCGCCGCCCCGACGCCGGCACCGTTCGCGTCCTCGGCCTCGACCCGGTCACCGAAGCCGCCGCGCTGCGGCCCCGGATCGGCGTCATGCTCCAGTCCGGCGGCGTCTACCCGGGCGCGCGGGCGATGGAGATGCTGCGGCACACCGCGCGCCTGCACGCGCACCCGCTCGACGTGGACGAGCTGGCCGACCGCCTCGGCCTCAGCTCCTGCGGCCGCACCGTCTACCGCCGCCTCTCCGGCGGCCAGCAGCAGCGGCTCGCCCTGGCGATGGCCGTGGTCGGCCGCCCGGAACTGGTCTTCCTCGACGAGCCGACGGCCGGCCTCGACCCGCAGGCCCGCCGCGCCACCTGGGACCTGGTCCGCGACCTGAGGCGGGACGGCGTCAGCATCGTGCTCACCACCCACCACATGGACGAGGCGGAGCAGCTCGCCGACGACGTCGCGATCGTCGACGCGGGCCGCGTCATCGCTCAGGGCAGCCCGGAGGAGCTGTGCCGGGGCGGCGCGGGCAACACCCTGCGTTTCCAAGGCCGCGCGGGCCTGGACCTCGGCACCCTGCTCAAGGCCCTGCCGGACGACTGCACCGCCGCCGAGCTGACGCCGGGCAGCTATCTGATCGCCGGCCCGGTCGACCCGCAGCTGCTGGCGACCGTGACCAGCTGGTGCGCCCAGTCCGGCGTGATGCCGGAGAACCTGTCGGTCGAACGCCGCACCCTCGAAGACGTGTTCCTCGACCTCACCGGACGGGACCTGCGCTCGTGACCACCTTTACCCCCCAGCCGGGAGCCGCCCCTCTCGGCCGCATGCTGCGCGCCCAGACCGGCCTGGAGACGAAGCTCCTGCTCCGCAACGGCGAACAGCTGCTGCTCACGATCATCATCCCGAGCGTGCTGCTGGTCCTGTTCAGCGCCGTCGACATCGTGGCCGTCACCGGCCCCGGCAAACGAGTGGACTTCCTCGCCCCGGGCCTGCTGGCACTGGCGATCATGTCCACGGCCTTCACCGGCCAGGCGATCGCCACGGGCTTCGAGCGCCGCTACGGCGTGTTGAAGCGGCTGGGCGCGAGCCCGCTGCCGCGCTGGGCACTGATGACGGCGAAGACGGGCAGCGTCCTGGTGACGGAGCTCCTCCAGGTCGCCCTCCTCTGCGCCATCGCCTTCGCCCTCGGCTGGCACCCGCACGGCAACCCCCTGGCCGTCCTCCTGCTCCTCGTTGCGGGCACCGCCGCCTTCTCCGGCCTCGGCCTCCTGATGGCGGGAACCTTGAAGGCCGAGGCCACGCTGGCAGCGGCCAACCTCGTCTTCATCCTCCTGCTGCTCGCGGGCGGCGTGATCGTCCCCCTCTCGAAGTTCCCCGCCGCGGTCCGCCCCGCCCTGGAGGCCCTCCCGATCAGCGCCCTCTCCGACGGCCTGCGCGCGGTGCTCCAGCAGGGCGCGGCGATGCCCTGGTCCGACCTCGGCATCCTCGCCGCCTGGGCCGGCATCGGCCTGGCTGCGGCGGCGCGGTTCTTCCGCTGGGAGTGAACACCCGTTCGCGGGGAATGACGCTTTGGTGTTCGAATCTGACGCCTCGTCCGTTCACGGAGCCCGGCAGCCGCTGCTGCACCAGGCCGCGATCTGTGTCGCCGCGCCCTCCTTCGCCGTGTCGGCGGCGGACGGGCAACTGCGCGGCCTGGGGGCGGACGGATTCTTCGACCGCGACCGCAGGCTGGTCGCCCGCCTGCTGCTGACCGTCGACGAGCGAGAACCTGAGGCCGTCGGCGCCTACCCGCAGGGACCGGACCGGATGCGCTTCGTCTCCGTGCTGCGCTACGCGGACGATCCGACCAGCCACGACCCCTCCATCCTCGTCGAGCGGATCCGCGAGGCGCGGGGCGTGGAGCGGCTGCGGATCCGCAATCTGGGCCAACGGCCGCGCCGCGTGCAGATCATGGTCGAGGCCGCCACCGACCTGGCCGGAGTCGAAGAGGTGCGCAAGGCCGCAGCGACCCTGCCGGCGCCTGCGACGGCGGGCGCCTCGTGGCTCAGCTGGGAGCGGGAGACCGACGGGCTACGGCTGACCGCCCGCCTCAGTGCGGACACCGAGGGCCAGGACCCGCCCAGCATCTCCGACGGGCCGGAAGGCGGCTGTCTGAGCTGGCCGACCGTGCTGCTGCCTGCGGGCGGACAGTGGCAGACCGTGCTGCGCATCAGCGGCGGGACCACACCCGCGCCGCGGGATCATCCGGACCGGCCGAGCACCCCACCCCCGTGGACCGAACCGGCCCTGGACGGCGACCGCCGGCTCGCCGCGCTGGTCCGCCGCGGCCTGGCCGACCTGGACGCGCTGCGCCTCGCGGACCCGCTCGGCCGCTCGGTGGACGCCCGCGGAGAGGTCCACGAGGACCAGTTCGTCGCCGCCGGCTGCCCCTGGTATCTCACCCTGTTCGGCCGCGACAGCATCTGGGCCGCCCGGATGCTGCTGCCGCTCGGCACCCGCCTCGCCCACGGCACGCTCTGGACCCTGGCCCGCCGTCAAGGCACGCAGCACGACGGCATCCGCGAGGAGGCCCCCGGCCGGATCCTGCACGAGCTGCGCACCCGCGACGCCCAGCACAGCCGCGGCCTGACCATTCCCGCCCGCTACTACGGCAGCATCGACGCCACCCCGCTCTTCGTCTCCTTGCTGGTGGACGCCTGGCGTTGGGGCCTGGCGGAGGCCGAGGTCGCCGAGCTGCTCCCGTACGCCGAGCGGGCGATGCAGTGGATCATCAGCAGCTGCGCGCGCGACGAGGCCGGGCTGCTGCGCTACCACGGCAGCGGCACTACCGGCCTGGGCCGGGGCCTGACGCACCACGGCTGGAAGGACTCCGACGACGCGATCCGCGATGCGCTCGGACGCCAGGTCCCGCCGCCGCTGGCGCTGTGCGAGGTCCAGGGCTACGCCTACGAGGCCGCCACCGGCCTGGCCGAGCTGCTCGCCGCCTTCGGCCGCACCGCCCGCGCTGCCGAACTCGACGCCTGGGCCGCGACGCTGCGCAAGAACTTCCACGACGCCTTCTGGGTGCCCTCCGCCGACGGACCGGCCCATCGTTACCCGGCCATCGCTGTCGGCCGCGGCCTGGTCCCGGTCACCGGCCCGGCTTCCAACATGGGGCACCTGCTGGCGACCGGCATTCTGGGTCCCGACGACTGCCGCGATGTCGCCGCCTGGCTGGCCTCCCCCGGCCTGGAGTCGGGCTGGGGCCTGCGCAGCCGTTCGGCCGCCCTGCCCGGGTTCAACCCGCTGAGCTACCACGGCGGCGCAGTCTGGCCCCACGACACCGCCATCGCGGTCCACGGCCTGTGCCGCACCGGGCACTTCGCGGCAGCCGGACTGCTCGCCGACGGCCTGCTCGAAGCAGCAGCGCACTTCCAGTACCGCGTCCCCGAGCTCTACTGCGGTGAGGCGCGCGTCGAAGACACCCCGGCGCCGCTCGACTACCCGGCCGCCTGTCGCCCTCAGGCCTGGTCGGCCGCCTCCGGCGTCGCCCTGCTCAGCGCGCTGCTCGGCCTCCACGCCGACGCGCCCCGCCGCACGCTCGGCGTCCGCCCGGCCCCCGGCCCACTCGCAGCACCGCTCACCGCGCGCGGTCTGCGGCTAGCCGACCGGGAGTTCGACGTCCTGGTGAACCGCGACGGCATGCCCGAGGTCCAAGGTCTCCCGCCCGGCTGGCGCGTGGCCGTCGAAGGCTGAGGGCGGCAGGACCCCGTGCTCGTCGAGATAGCGGTAGTACGAGATCAGCATGGTCGGGTAGCTGCGCTCGCTGTCGAAACGGTCCAGCACCCTGGTCCGCCCGTGCGTGCCCATCGTCCTGGCCAGCGCCGGGTCGTCCAGCAACTGAGCGATGGCGCGAGCCAGTTGCTCCACATCATCGGCGGGCACCACCAAACCGCTCTTCTTGTCCACGACCGCCTCGCTGTGCCCTCCGACCTGGGTGGCCACAACAGGCCGGGCCGCACACTGCGCCTCCAGAGCCGCGAGGCCGAGGGGCTCGTCGAAGACGGACGGGCAGAGCACGATGTGCGCGCGCTCGTACAGCGCGGGCATCTTGGCCCAGCCCGCCTCGACGAACTCGACCTGGTCCCGCAGTCGATGCTTCGCCACAAGGTCGTTCAGCCTGCCCCGGAATCCGTTCCGCTCACCGTGGTAGTCCACCTGCTTCGGGGTCTCGGTGAGCAGGAGTCGCAGGCGCGCACCGTCCGGGCGTCGGCTCACCAGGTCGGCGAAGGCGAGCAGCGCCTGCTCCGCGCCCTTGTCCGGGATCAGCCGGCCCGGGAGCAGAATGGTCGTCAGATCGTCGGGCAGCGAAGGGATGTCGCGGTACCGGGAAACCCCGACACCCAGGTAGGTCACCGTCGGGCGCGGGTGCAGTTTCAGGACGCTGGCGTAGGAGTCGGCCAGGAACTTCGAGACCACGCAGTGACCGTTCCATTCGCGCACGGCCTCAGCCGCAGGGTGGCCCGGCTCGTCCGGCCAGAGGCTGTGGTAGGTGTGCAGCAGCCGAAAGCCCAGCTTCGCGCGCAGCCTGGTCAGTGCCTGGGCCGGTTCCGGCTCGAAGTGGTGCAGGTTGTGGCCGTGCACCAGGTCGATCTCGCGTGTGCCGAGAGCCAGTTCCAGCCACCCCTCGAGCTGCGCGTCCCGCTCGTCGCGTCTGTCGGCCCGGGAGAGGTCAAGGCCCTCGTGGTAGAGCAGTTCGACGCCGTCGGGCACGTCGGCGTCGGGCGTGCCGGTGATGACCGTAACCCGATGTCCGGCCGCTGCGAGCCGTTGCGAGTACTCCCACAGGTGAGTCTCGACGCCGCCGACGGTGGGTGGGAACGCCCAGTGCACCAGCGCGATACCGAACATGGACGTGCTTCAGCTCCTCTGGCCACTTGTGCGCCCAGAGGACTCAACGACCCCGAGCCCTGCGAGGACACGGGCACAGGGCCCCCTTGCCGTGCCCTCGTACTGACGCTCCAATAGGGACAGCATGATGCCGCTTCCGGGAGCGGGCGGGGGCAAAAATGAGACAAGAGTCCCAGGAGCAACTGCACCGTCGCCGGGCAGGTGCGGCGGTTCTCTTCATGGTGAGCGGAGCATCCACGGCGACCGTGGTCCAGATGCTGGCGCAGACCAGCGTCCGGCCGGGTACGTGGCAGTTCTGGCTGCTGGTGGGATCCGGCGCGCTGCTGACCGCGCTGGTCTCGGTGTTGGGCCTGTACCCCGTGAAGACTCGCACCGGCCCCGAACACGCCCAGCCGAGCGGGACCACCGTGGCGACCGTCGTACCGGCGCACAACCTGCCGCCTCGCAGTGCCTACTTCACCGGCCGCGATCACGAACTCGCCCGACTGGAAGCCCTGTTGTCGGCACCGGTAGGCCGCAGGCTCGCGCAGCCGCGCGTCTGCGTCGTGCACGGGCTCGGCGGCATCGGGAAGTCGAGCCTGGCCCGCGCCTACGCGGAACAGCAGCGCGACAGCGTGCGGCTGGTCCGCTGGCTCAACGCCTCCCGGCCGAACACCCTACGGGGCGAACTGCTGGAGTTCGCCGCCTGCGTGGGCATCCCGTACGACGAGAGCCACACCGTCATGATCTCCCGACTCTGGGTGTGGCTGCGCGAACAGCCCTCCTGGCTCTTCGTCTACGACGACTGGGGCGGCGACGACCTACCGGTCGGCATGAACGGCGGCGGGGCACGGACGTTGAACGAGTTACTGCCCCCGGAGGGTCACGGTCAGGTGCTGGTGACCACGCAGCGGCGGGAGGAATGGAGCGCCCTCGACTACGGCGAGCTCGCGCTGGCTCCGCTGGCCCCGGAGGACGGCCTGCGCTTCCTCAGCGCCCGCACCCAGGTCGAACCCGCCGACCTGCGCGAGCTGGGCGATCAGCTCGGCTGGATGCCGATCGAGCTGGAGCGGGCCGGCGCCCACCTGGAACAGACCGGGATGGCACCGAAGGACTACCTCGACAGCCTGGAGAGCCTGCCGGCACGCAGTGCCCGCAGTGACGGCACGAACGGGAGTACCGGCGCCGCCAGAGGCACCTTCCAGATGGCACTCAACCACGTCGTCGAAACCGTCCCCGCCAGCCTTGACCTGCTGCGCCTGGCCTCCTTCCTCGCCTCCGAGGACGTACCGCGCAGCACGCTGTACCGCTACCGCGCCCTGCTGCCCGACCGGCTGCGCCAGGTGATGGGCGACCAGCCCGCCTTCAACGAGATGGTGCTGCTGCTCGTGCGCCACTCGCTGCTGCAGCGCGCGGGCGACGGCCGGCCGCGCCCATCACTTACGCCCTGCACCGGACCGTACAGCGCAGCATCCGTGCGGACCTCGACCCGGTGAGTCGGCTGGAGTGGTCGCAGGCCGCCGTCCGGCTGATCGAGGCGGCCTTCCCGCACTCCCTCGACCAGCCGGACGCACGGGCGCTCTGCGAACGGCTGATGCCCCATGTCGAGGCCAGCACGAGCGAGTTGAGCTGGGGCGACGAGGACGCCGACCCGGCCGGGCGGGAAGCCGTGGTGCGACTGCTGCACCGGGCGGCGAAATATCAGGAGTACCGGTGCGACTGGAAGCGCGCCCTCACGCTGTACCGCAAGGAGGCCGGGCTGAGGGACCTGGACATCGGTATGCCGGTCGACCGGGCCGCGGCCTGGCTCGCCGTGGGCAGGCAGCACTTCTCGCTCGCCTCGCTGGACCTGGCAGAGGGCACCTGCCGACGTGCCCTGCGGCTCTGCGAGGAGCCGACCGCCGATCCGGCCTTTCTCACCCTGCGCGCGCAGGCGCTCTGCGAACTGGCCGGCATCCTCCGCGAGCGCGCGGAGTTCGACCAGGCGTTGGCCGCCGCCCACGAGGCGATCAGCCTCTACGAGGTGCACGGCCACGGCTACGGGACGCTCGACTGGGCCGTCGCCGAGCAGCAGGCCGGGCTCATCCACCGCAACGCCGGACGCCTGCGCGAGGCCTCCGCCTGTTACGAACGCGCCTCCGCGCTGGTGCCGCCGCCGGGCAGCCAGGAGCCGGCCGAGCACCAGCTCTTCCGGGCCTCCCTGCTGCGCGGCCTCGGCATCGTCGCCCAGGACGCCGGCCTGCTGGACATGGCCGAGAACCGGCTGCGTGAGGCGCTCGCGGTCTTTCGCGATGCGACGGGACCGGACTTCGACTCGGCGCAGATCGCCAAGTTCCTGGCCGACGTACTGCGCCGCCGCGCCGAGGAGGACCGGCGTCGACCGCTGTGGCACCTCACGGCCCGCCGCCGCAGCCGGGCCAGGCTGCACGAAGCCGCAGCGCTGCTCGCGCCCGCCGTGGCGCTGCACCGCAGCCGCGGCGAGACGGACGAGCAGATGTACGCGGCCTGCCTCAACAAGCGCGGCTCGCTGGAACTCGCCCTGCACCGCCGCCGCGCCGCGCGGGCGACGCTCACCCAGGCCGAGGAGATCTACAGCACCCACTACGAGTCCGACCACCCCTATCGCGCGAAGACCCTGGCCCGCCTCGGCCCGGTCCTGCTCGCCCTGCACCAGCGCGAGCAGGCGGAGCTCACGCTCCGGGAGGCGAAGCGGATCTTCGAGAACCGGCTCGGCCCGGACCATCCGTGCCTGATCGCCGTCTACCAGCGCCTCGCCGACTGCCTCGACCGCACGCCCCGCCGCGCCGGCCGAGCCCGGCGAGCCCAGGCCGCCGCCGAGGCGTCGGGGCTCCGCGAGCAGGCGGCCCGGATCACCGGCCTGGTCCGGGTCGGCGCTCTCGGGCTGACGATCGAGGAGAACGCGGAGGTCAGCGCCTCTCCGGCACGCGGGCGGCCGAGTCTGCGGGTCCCGGTAGCGCCCCCCGTCCAGAGGCCGGGCAGCCGCGAACTACCATGAATCGCGTGCGTACCCCCTTCTCCCTCCTCGCCGAGCGCGTCACCGTCCCGGACCGCTGGGTCCGGTATGCGGCGCTGGCGACGCTGGTGTGCAGCGTCCTGATCATCGTCACCGGCGGCGCGGTGCGGCTGACCGGCTCCGGCCTCGGCTGCCCGACCTGGCCCACCTGCACGTCGTCGACGCTCGCGCCGACGTCCGCGATGGGCGTCCACGGCCTGATCGAGTTCGGCAACCGGATGCTGACGGACGTCATCTGCGTCATCGTCGGCCTGGCGATCCTCGCGTCGCGCTGCGCGAAGCCGTGGCGCAAGGACGTGACGCGGCTCGGGTGGTACCAGTTCTGGATCATCGTGGCCGAGGCCGTCATCGGCGGGATCACGGTGCTGACGCACCTGAACCCCTACGTGGTGTCGCTGCACTTCCTGTGCTCGATGCTGCTGATCGTCACCTCGCTGGCGATGTGGCAGCGCACCCGCGAGGGCGACGGCGCGCCGGTACGCACGGTCGGCCGCCCGATCATTCACCTCTCGCGGGTGACGGTGGCGGTGACGGCCCTGCTGGTCGTCGCGGGCACGCTGGTCACCGGCACCGGCCCGCACCCGGGCGACAGCAGCGACGTGAAGCGGATGCCGTTCAACTGGGACAAGATCACCCAGTTCCACGCGGATTTCGCGATGATCACGGTCGGCCTGGCCGTGGCCATGCTCTTCGTCCTGATGGCCGTCGACGCGCCGAGCGCTCCGCGCCGCGCGGCGAAGGGGTTCCTTGCGGTCCTGCTGGCGCAGGGCGTCCTGGGCTTCGTCCAGTACTTCACGCACGTGCCGGAGCTGCTGGTCGGCATCCACCTGCTCGGCGCCGCGCTCTGCTGGATCGCGGTCCTCAGGCTGCACCTCTCGCTGCGCGTGCGGCCGGAATCCGACGCCCTGCCCCGCCCCGCCGACATCGAGGCACTCGCAGCCGTCTAGGCAGAACGTGCAGTTGCACCATCAGGGGCGCGAGGAACTGCGCGACAAGCCACCGACATGCGGGTGGTCCTCAACGCTCAGGGCCATCCGCACAGGGGGGTTTCTCGCGCAGTTCCTCGCGCCCCTAGGTGGTGCAACTGCGCCTTGCGCCTCAGCCGAGCTGGATGCCTGACATGCGACGCCACTCGTACGCGCTCGTCCTCACCCGCAGGCCCAGCTCGCCCTCGAAGCTCTCCGCGCGGGTGATCCCGGCCAGCTCCACCGCGCGCTCGGCCACCGCGTAGGTGGGGGCGACCTGGTCGCCCCACGCGCCGTCCGCGCCGACCAGCGCGATGCGGGTGGCGATTCCGCCCACGTACTCGACGACCCCGTCGGCGGAGCCACCGTGCGCGGCGGCGAAGGCCTTGACGTTCTTGGCGATGCGCGCGGCGCGCTTCTCGTCGCGCGGGGACAGGACGTTGGCGGTGGTCTCTTCGGTCATGGACAGCAGATTACTCAGGGGTAGCCGGACATACGACCGGGCCCCGGTGTGCAGTAACGCACATCGGGGCCCGGGACAGTCAGAACCAATCGAACTACTTCAGGAAGGGGTCGATCGCGATCTCGACGAACAGCAGCGTCAGATAGGTGATCGACCAGTGGAACAGCCGCATCTCCTTGAGCTTCGCGCCCGTCACCCCGGCCTTCGCCCGCGCGAGCAGACCGTGCGCCTCCTTGAGCCACAGCACGCCCAACGCGACCGCGGTGACCGGGTAGGCCACGCTCGTGTGGCCCAGCGGCCACAGCGCCAAGGACACCGCGACCATCACCCAGCTGTAGGCGACGATCTGCTTGGCCACAGCCTCGTTCGTCGCCAGCACCGGCAGCATCGGGATGCCGGCGTTGGCGTAGTCCTCCTTCACCTTCATCGACAGCGGCCAGTAGTGCGGCGGCGTCCAGAAGAAGATGACCAGGAAGAGCACGACCGGCGCCCACGCCAGCGAGTTCGTCACCGCCGACCAGCCGATGAAGACCGGCATGCAGCCCGCGATCCCGCCCCAGACGATGTTCTGGGAGGTCCGTCGCTTCAGGCCCAGCGTGTAGACGAAGACATAGAAGAGGAGCGCCGTCAGCGACAGCGCCGCGCTCAACGGGTTGACCAGGAGCGCGAACCACGCCGTCGAGCCGACGGCCAGGCTGATGCCGAAGACCAGGCACTCGCGCGGCGAGACCATGCCGGTCACCAGCGGGCGCTGTTCGGTCCGGTGCATCAACGCGTCGATGTCACGGTCGATGTACATGTTGAGCGCGTTGGCGCCACCCGCGGAGAGGTAGCCGCCGACCACGACGGTCAGCACCAGCAGCAGATCAGGGACACCTCGCTGGGCCAGGAACATCACCGGGACGGTGGTGATCAGCAGCAGCTCGATGATCCGCGGTTTGGTCAGTGCGATGAAGGCCCCGACACGGGCCTTCAGCGGCCGATGCCCGGGGTTCCCTTTGACCAGACCGGCCGGACGTGTTTCGACGGCGGTCACGAACACCCCTGGTTGATGAAGCTCAGCAGTACCACGCCACCTTAGACGCTCCATATCTCCGGCTCGGCGGCGGGGCCCCGTGTCGGGGCAAAGCCCGTCGTAAGCGCACCGAAAAGCCCTCGTCGCGCAGCGGTCAGGCCGCCGTAACCAGGTTGCCCCGTTCAACGGGAACGCTTGCTCGTATGAGCGGTAGGCTCGCTTTTGTAAAGAGGGTCAACGCTCTGTGCCCAGTAACCGCCGCCGAAGCCGGCTCCTGGCGCGGGTCGAATGTCGTTACGGAAGGAGCCCTGATTCAGGGTGAGCACGACGCCGAGCAACACCTTCGAGTGGACCGAGCTTGACCAGCGGGCGGTGGACACTGTTCGCGTGCTGGCGGCGGACGCCGTCCAGAAGGTCGGGAACGGACACCCCGGTACGGCGATGAGCCTGGCCCCGGCCGCGTACCTGATCTACCAGCGTTTTCTGCGCCACGACCCCTCCGACGCGCAGTGGGTCGGCCGCGACCGCTTCGTGCTGTCGCCGGGACACACCTCGCTGACGCTCTACATCCAGCTCTACCTCTCGGGCTACGGCCTGACCCTGGAGGACCTCGAGTCCTTCCGCACCTGGGGCTCGCTGACGCCGGGCCACCCCGAGCACGGCCACACCGTCGGCGTCGAGACGACGACCGGTCCGCTCGGCCAGGGTGTCGGCAACGCCGTCGGCTTCGCGATGGCCAGCCGCTACGAGCGCGGTCTGTTCGACCCGGAGGCTCCCGAGGGGGCCTCCCCGTTCGACCAGACGATCTGGGCGATCGTCTCCGACGGCGACCTGGAGGAGGGCATCTCCTCCGAGGCGTCCTCGCTGGCCGGCCACCAGAAGCTGGGCAACCTGGTCTTCCTCTACGACGACAACCACATCTCCATCGAGGGCGACACCGAGACCGCCTTCTCCGAGGACGTCCTGAAGCGTTACGAGGCGTACGGCTGGCACGTGCAGCGCATCCAGCCCGCCGCGTCCGGCGACATCGACGTGCACGCGCTGAACGACGCGCTCACCGCCGCCAAGGCCGAGACGGGCAAGCCGTCCATCATCGCGATGCGCACGATCATCGCCTGGCCGGCCCCGAACGCGCAGGACACCGAGGCCGCGCACGGCTCCGCCCTGGGCGCGGACGAGGTCGCCGCGACCAAGCGCGTGCTCGGCTTCGACCCGGAGAAGTCCTTCGACGTCGAGCCCGAGGTGCTCGCGCACGCCCGCAAGGTCGGCGAGCGCGGCGCGCAGGCCAAGGCCGAGTGGGAGAAGCAGCTCGCCGACTGGCGCACCGCCAACCCGGCCCAGGCCGCCCTCTTCGACCGCGTGACGGCCGGCGAGCTCCCGGAGGGCTGGGAGCAGAGCATCCCCGCCTTCGAGACCGGCTCCTCCGTCGCCACCCGCGCCGCCTCCGGCAAGGTACTGCAGGGCCTGGGCAAGGTGCTGCCGGAGCTGTGGGGCGGCTCGGCCGACCTCGCGGGCTCCAACAACACCACCATCGACGCCTCGTCCTCCTTCCTGCCGGTCGGCAACCCGCTGCCCGAGGCGAACCCGTACGGCCGCACGGTGCACTTCGGCATCCGTGAGCACGCCATGGGTTCGACCATGAACGGCATCGCGCTGCACGGGAACACCCGCATCTACGGCGGCACCTTCCTGGTCTTCTCCGACTACATGCGTCCGGCGGTCCGCCTGGCCGCGCTGATGAAGCTGCCGGTCACCTACGTGTGGACGCACGACTCCATCGGCCTCGGCGAGGACGGCCCGACCCACCAGCCGGTCGAGCACCTCGCGGTGCTGCGCGCCATCCCGGGCATGAACGTGGTCCGCCCGGCCGACGCCAACGAGACGGCCGTCGCCTGGGCCGAGATCATGCGCCGCCACAGCGCCAAGCCGGCCCCGCACGGTCTCGCGCTGACCCGTCAGGGCGTGCCGACCTACGCCCGCAACGAGGACACCGCCAAGGGCGGCTACGTCCACACCGAGGCCGAGGGCGGCGACGCCAAGGTCGTCCTGATCGGCACCGGCTCCGAGCTCCAGCTGGCCGTCGCCGCGCGCGAGGCGCTGCAGGCCGAGGGCATCCCGGCCCGCGTGGTCTCGATGCCGTCGGTGGAGTGGTTCGAGGAGCAGTCCAAGGAGTACCGCGACAGCGTGCTGCCGCCGTCCGTCAAGGCGCGTGTCGCGGTCGAGGCCGGCATCGGCCTGACCTGGTACCGCTTCGTCGGCGAGGCCGGACGCATCGTCAGCCTGGAGCACTTCGGCGCCAGCGCCGACGCCAAGGTGCTCTTCCGCGAGTTCGGGTTCACGCCCGAGGCCGTGACCGCCGCAGCGAGGGAATCTCTCTCGGCCGCCGGTAGCTGAACCCTTCGAATACGCGAGGAAAGAGTTTCATCATGACTGACGCATTGAAGCGCCTCAGCGACGAGGGCGTGGCGATCTGGCTGGACGACCTGTCCCGCAAGCGGCTGACCTCGGGGAACCTGGCCGAGCTGGTCCGCGACAAGCACGTGGTGGGTGTCACCACCAACCCGTCGATCTTCCAGAAGGCGATCGGCAGCGGCGACGGTTACGAGGCCCAGCTGGCCGACCTGGCCGTGCGCGGGGTCACCGTCGAAGAGGCCGTGCGGATGATGACCTCCGCCGACGTCCGCGACGCGGCCGACGTGCTGCGCCCGGTCTACGACGCGAGCAACGGCCGCGACGGCCGGGTCTCCATCGAGGTCGACCCGCGCCTGGCGCACGAGACGGCGCCGACCATCGCCGAGGCCAAGCAGCTGTGGTGGCTGGTCGACCGCCCGAACACCCTGATCAAGATCCCGGCCACGGTCGAGGGCCTGCCCGCGATCACCGCGGTGCTCGCCGAGGGCATCAGCGTCAACGTGACGCTGATCTTCTCGCTCGACCGCTACAAGGCCGTCATGGACGCCTTCGTGACCGGTCTGGAGCAGGCCAAGGCCAACGGCCACGACCTCTCCACGATCGAGTCCGTCGCCTCCTTCTTCGTCTCCCGCGTGGACACCGAGATCGACAAGCGACTGACCAAGATCGGTACCGAGGAGGCGCTCGCCCTCAAGGGGCGGGCCGCGATCGCCAACGCGCGGCTCGCCTACGAGGCGTACGAGGCCGTGTTCAGCAGCGACCGCTGGAACGCGCTGGCCGCCGCCGGCGCGAAGCCGCAGCGTCCGCTCTGGGCCTCGACGGGCGTCAAGGACCCGAGCTACGACGACACGATGTACGTCGTCGAGCTGGTCGCCCCCGGCACGGTCAACACCATGCCCGAAGCCACCCTGGACGCCGTCGCCGACCACGGCGTCGTCCGCGGGGACACCGTCAAGAGCAACTACGCCGACGCCCAGGGCGTGCTCGACAAGCTCGCCGCGCTCGGCGTCTCCTACGACGACGTCGTCCAGGTGCTCGAGGACGAGGGCGTCGACAAGTTCGAGGTCTCCTGGAAGGAACTCCTGGAGACCGTGCAGCAGTCCCTCGACGCGAAGGGCGGCTCGGCCAAGTGACCGATCCAGCGGCGGTGGCGGACGACGCCATCATCGACGGGTTCCTGCCTGACGACGAGTCGGGCGAGACCAACGTGTGGATCAACCCGCTGCGTGATCAGGCGGACCGGCGGCTCCCGCGCATCGCGGGGCCGTCCGGGCTCGTCATCTTCGGCGTCACCGGCGACCTGTCGCGCAAGAAGCTGATGCCGGCCGTCTACGACCTGGCCAACCGCGGCCTGCTGCCGCCGGGCTTCTCGCTCGTCGGCTTCGCCCGCCGCGACTGGGAGGACGAGGACTTCGCGCAGGTCGTGCACGACTCCGTCAAGGAGCACTCGCGCACGCCCTTCCGCGAGGAGGTCTGGCAGCAGCTGGCCAAGGGCATGCGCTTCGTCCAGGGCGAGTTCGTGGACGACGCGGCCTTCGAGAAGCTGCGCGAGACCATCGAGGAGCTGGACAAGGCGCAGGGGACGGGCGGCAACTTCGCCTTCTACCTGTCCGTGCCGCCGAAGTTCTTCCCGCAGGTGGTGCAGCAGCTCAAGGCCCACGGCCTGGCCGACCCGCCCAAGGGCTCCTGGCGCCGGGCTGTGATCGAGAAGCCCTTCGGGCATGACCTCGCGTCCGCGCAGGAGCTGAACAAGGTCGTCCACGAGGTCTTCCCGCGCGACGAGGTCTTCCGGATCGACCACTATCTCGGCAAGGAGACGGTCCAGAACATCCTGGCGTTGCGCTTCGCCAACACCATGTTCGAGCCGATCTGGAACCGCGGTTACGTCGACCACGTGCAGATCACCATGGCCGAGGACATCGGCATCGGCGGCCGCGCGGGCTACTACGACGGCATCGGCGCGGCCCGTGACGTCATCCAGAACCATCTGCTGCAGCTCCTGGCGCTGACCGCGATGGAGGAGCCCGCGTCCTTCCACCCCAAGGCGCTGGTCGGCGAGAAGCTCAAGGTGCTGTCCGCGGTGCGGATCCCGGAGGATCTGGGCAAGCACACCGTGCGCGGCCAGTACGCGCACGGCTGGCAGGGCGGCGAGGAGGTGCTCGGCTACCTGGAGGAGGAGGGGATCGACCCCAAGTCCAAGACCGACACCTTCGCGGCCGTCAAGCTGGAGATCAACAACCGCCGCTGGGCGGGCGTCCCGTTCTACCTGCGCACCGGCAAGCGGCTCGGCCGGCGCGTCACCGAGATCGCGGTCGTCTTCCAGCGGGCCCCCTACCTGCCCTTCGACGCCGCGGCGACGGAGGAGCTGGGCCAGAACGCGCTGGTCATCCGGGTCCAGCCGGACGAGGGCGTCACCGTCCGGTTCGGCTCCAAGGTGCCGGGCACCTCGATGGAGGTGCGGGACGTGACGATGGACTTCGCCTACGGCGAGTCGTTCACCGAGTCCAGCCCGGAGGCCTACGAGCGGCTGATCCTGGACGTGCTGCTCGGGGACGCGAACCTGTTCCCGCGCCACCAGGAGGTCGAGGAGTCCTGGCGGATCCTGGACCCGATCGAGCAGTACTGGGACAAGCACGGCCGTCCCGCGCAGTATCAGGCGGGCACCTGGGGCCCCGAGGAAGCGGACGAGATGCTCGCACGAGACGGCAGGAGCTGGCGTCGGCCATGAAGATCGATCTGACGGACACCAACTCCAGCAAAATCAACGCAGCGCTGATCGAGGCCCGGCGGGCCATCGGCACGGCGAGCGTCGGCATGGTGCTGACCCTGGTCATCGTCACCGACGAGGGCAGCGCCTACGACGCGCTCAAGGCCGCCTCCGACGCCTCGCGCGAGCACCCCTCGCGCATCCTGGCCGTCATCAAGCGTCCGGGGCGCTCGCCCCGGGCGCGGTCCCAGGCGCGGCTGGACGCCGAGGTCCGCGTCGGCTCCGACTCTGGCACCGGTGAAACGGTCCTGCTGCGGCTGCACGGCGAAATCGCCCAGCAGGCGCAGTCGGTCGTGCTGCCGCTGCTGCTGCCGGACGCCCCGGTGGTCGTCTGGTGGCCGGAGAACGCGCCGCAGAGCCCCTCCGAGGACCCGCTGGGCGCGCTGGCCCAGCGCAGGATCACCGACGCCGTGACGGCGGAGAACCCGGTCAAGCAGCTCGCTGCCCGCGCCGAGTCCTACGCCCCCGGCGACACCGACCTGGCCTGGACCCGGATCACCGGGTGGCGCTCGATGCTCGCGGCGGCACTGGACCAGCGGCACGTGACGATCGAGTCCGCCTCGGTCGAGGGCGAGTCGTACAACCCGAGCACCGAGCTGCTGGCGCTGTGGCTGGCCGAGCGACTGAAGATCAGGGTCGAGCGGACGGTCAGCGACGGCCCCGGCATCACCGCCGTCCGGCTGCACACGGCCGAGGGCGACGTCTGCCTGGACCGCCCGGACGGGCTGCTGGCCAAGCTCTCGATGCCGGGCCAGCCGGACCGGATGGTCGCGCTCAAGCGCCGGGAGACCTCGGAGCTCATCGCCGAGGAGCTGCGCCGGCTCGACCCGGACCTGATCTACGCCTCGGCGGTGCGCTACGGCGTGGAGAAGCTGCACGAGACCTCGTCCACCAGCGAGGTCGTCGAGCCGCCGACGTCGGCGAAGCCTGCTGCCAAGAAGCCGACGGCTTCGGCGTCCAGGACGCAGAAGTGACGGCACCCCAGTTGGTCGTCCACCGCGACAAGGAGCTCATGGCCCTTGCCGCGGCGGCACGGCTGATCACCCGGATCGTGGACGCCCAGTCCGCGCGTGGCACCGCCTCGGTGGTGCTGACGGGCGGCCGTAACGGCAACGCGCTGCTGGCGGCGGTCGCGGCCTCCCCCGCGCGGGACGCGATCGACTGGGCCCGGCTGGATCTGTGGTGGGGCGACGAGCGGTTCCTCCCCGAGGGGGACCCGGAGCGCAACTACACCCAGGCCCGCGACGAGCTCCTCGACGCGGTGCCTCTGGACCCGGCGCGGGTGCACCCGATGCCGGCCTCCGACGGCCCTGACGGCGACGACCCGGAGGCGGCCGCCGCCTCCTACGCCGCCGAACTGGCGAAGGCCGCCAGCCCGCAGGAGCGCCTGCTGGTGCCGACCTTCGACGTGCTGCTGCTGGGTGTCGGGCCCGACACCCACGTGGCCTCGCTCTTCCCCGAGCACCCGGGTGTCCGGGAGACCGAGCTGACCGTCGTCGGCGTCAGGGGCGCACCCAAGCCCCCGCCGACCCGCGTCTCGCTCACCCTCCCGGCGATCCGCGCCGCCCGCGAGGTCTGGCTCCTCGCGGCGGGCGAGGACAAGGCCGACGCTGTCGCCCTGGCCCTCTCCGGCCCCGGCGAACTCCAGGCCCCGGCCTCGGGCGCGGTCGGCCGCCAGCGCACCCTCTGGCTCCTCGACCGCGCGGCGGCGTCCCAGCTCCCACCGCAGCTGTACCCGCCGGACGTGGCCTGACCCGCTTGCGCCTCCGGCGCGTGAGCGCGACAGGTCACAACGGAGAGCCGGTTGCACCATCAGGGGCGCGGGGCTCCGCTTGATCAACTGCCTGCCCGAACAACCACTGACAAGGGGGTACCCACGGCCGAAGGCCGGGGGAGAATGGCCCTGCACGTTCGGGGCTCTACCTCCCGGGTCGCTGGTCGCGCAGGCAGTTGATCAAGCAGGGTCTCGCGCCCCTGGTGGTGCAACTGAACCTTGCGGCGGACATCTGGTCGCGCGTTGGATAGCATCCCCGCCATGGGGGATATAACGGTGCGTCAGGCGGTCGAGGCGGACCGCGTCGAGCTCGCAGCCGTGCTGGCGCGGGCGTTCTACGAGGATCCGCAGTTCAGGTGGGCGCTGCCGGACCAGCGGAGCCGGCTGCGGCGGATCGAGCGGATCTTCAACACGATCCTGCGGTACGAGGCGCTGCGCCACGGCACCATCCAACTCGCCGAGCGCGCGGGGACGATCGTCGGCGGCGCGGTCTGGCTGCCACCGGACCACTGGCGTGATCCGCTGTACCGACAGGTGCTCACCGCGCCCGGCTTCCTGCGCGGCTACGGGCGGCGGATCCGCTACGGCGACATGTTCCAACGGGCCAGCTGGAAGGTCCACCCGCACGAACCGCACTGGTACCTCTACATCATCGGCGTCGAGCCGGACCAGCAGGGCCACGGCATCGGCGCCGCGCTGCTGCGGGCGGGCCTGGAGCGCGCGGACGCCGACGGGCTGCCCGCGTACCTGGAGTCCAGCGACATCGCGAACGTGCCGCTCTACGAGCACTTCGGCTTCGAGGTGACCGGCGCGGTCGCCCTGCCCGCCGGGGCACCGGAGATCCCGACGATGTGGCGTCCAAAGACAAGGTGTTAATGCGGCGTATGGACGGTTAACGCAGTGCCAGGTGTGTTGAGCTGCGCAAACGCGGAAACTCAAGGGGTTCCGGATCCCCGGAGATGATCCTTCCGCTTTTGTAGATCGGGGTGGGAATGCCACCGACCGCCGTTGTTCCGGCCGTGCAGCGACTGACCACCCCGCGCCGGGTGAAGCTGATGCCCCTCGTGGCGCTCATCTTCTTCAGCGTCTCCGGCGGCGCCTACGGCATCGAAGGGCTCTTCTCGACCTCCGGGCCCGGCATGGGCCTGCTGCTGATCGTGGTCACCCCGCTGATCTACAGCATCCCGCACGCGCTGGTCTGCGCCGAGCTCGGCACGGCCATCCCCGTCGACGGCGGTTTCTACCACTGGGTGCGCCGCGGCCTCGGCAACTTCTGGGGTTTCCAGCAGGGCATCCTGCGCTGGGTCTGCAGCTTCGTCGACATGGCCGTCTACCCGGTCCTCTTCACCAGCTACCTGCAGAGCATGGCCGCCGCGGTCGCGCCGGGGAAGCACGTGCCCTTCACCCTGGGCCACTTCCAGTTCGATCTGAACTGGTTCATCTGTCTGGCCGTCATCGTCGTCTTCACCCTGGTCAACCTCCTCGGCGCGGCCTGGGTCGGCGACTCCTCCGTCATCTTCGCGATCATCTGCCTGACCCCGATGCTGCTGCTCACCGTCGTCGGCCTGGTGCACCTGATCAGTCACGGCACCAACCCCGTCGGCCAGTTCACCACCAGCGCCGACCAGTCCACCTGGAACGCCTTCGGCGCGGGCCTCTTCCTGGCCATGTGGAACTACAGCGGCTGGGACAGCGTCTCCACCGTCGCGGGCGAGATGGAGAACCCCCGCAAGCACCTGCCCAAGGCGCTCGGGGTCTCGGTCGTCCTGATCGCCGTCGGCTACCTGCTCCCCTCGCTCGCCTCGCTGGCCGTCGGCGGGGGCGGCGACGCCGGCTGGAAGAACTGGCAGAGCGGCTCCTTCTCCGACGTGGCGAAGGCGCTGGCCGGTCCCTGGCTCCAGATCACGGTCACCGTCGGCGGCATGTTCGCCTCGGTGGCGATGTTCTCCGCGCTGCTGGCCTCCAACGCGCGGCTCCCCTTCGTGCTGGCCGAGGACGGCTACTTCCCGGGCTGGGTCGCGAAGAAGAGCGCGCGGCGGCAGGTTCCGCTGGTGTCGATCATCGGCTCCTCGGTGATCTACGCGCTGTTCTGCCTCAGCAGCTTCAGCAATCTGATCATCGTGGACGTCTTCCTCACCAACATCAGCCTGCTGCTCCAGGTCGCCGCGCTGATCGCGCTGCGCATCCGCGAGCCGGAGCTTGAGCGCCCCTACCGGATCCCCGGCGGCTGGTTCTCACTCGCCGCGATCACGCTGAGTCTGCTCGGCGTCTGCGCCTGGGCCGCGTGGAACCAGTACGTGGCCAACGGGACCCAGGCGGTCACCTACTGCCTCTACGTCGTGGGCGGCTCGACCCTGCTCTACCTGCCCCTGGCCTGGCGCCGCCGCCGGCTCCTGGCCCGGCAGCCGAGTCTGGTCGCCGCCGTCGGCCAGGTGCACGCCGAACAGCAACTCGCCGCTCAGGCTCAGGGCTGACGCAGGGCCGCCGCCAACTCCTCGCGGGTGGGCGGCTGCGCGCCGGCGCGGGTGCAGGCGAGCGCGCCCGCCGCGGCGCAGCGGCGCAGCAGCGCCGTCAGTTCGGCGGCACTCTCCGGCAGGCGGACCCCCTCTGAACCGAACAGGCCGTCCAGCAGCGCCGACTCGAACGCGTCGCCCGCCCCGATGGTGTCCACCACCGTGACCTGCGGTGCGGGGATCTCCGCCCGGTGACGGTCGGTCAATGCCAGTGCGCCCGCGCCGCCTCGGGTGACCACGACCAGGCGGGGGCCCAGCTCCAGCAGGGCGCGGGCCGCCTCCTCGGGCGTGCGGTCCGGCCAGAGCCAGCCGAGGTCCTCGTCGCTGGCCTTGACCACGTCCGCCACCCGCACGATCCGTTCGGCGGCACTCCGATAGGCGTCCCGGTCCGGCTGAACGGCGGGGCGGACGTTGAGGTCGACCGAGACCGCGCGTCCCGGCTCGCTGCGGAACGCGGCGCAGGTTTCCACGACGCGCGTCGCGCCGGGCTGGACGACCACCGCGAGAGAGCCGGTGTGCAGCAGGGTCACCTCCGGCTCCAGCGGAAGCTCGACCGGGTCCCAGGCGGTGAGGAAGTCGTAGTCGGCCGCGCCGGTCCCGCGGTCGACGTGGGCCAGGGCGATCATCGTCCTGCCGGAGGCGTCAGGCGCGCGGCGCACCCGCAGTCCGGCGGCGGCGAGATGCTTCGCGACCAGCGCGCCGGGCGCGTCGTCGCCCCAGGTGGTGACCAGGGTGACCGGCCGGTCCAGGCGCTGCAGCCCGAGCGCGACGTTCGCGGGGCTGCCCCCGGCGTGGGCGCTCAGCGTCGTGGACCCGTTCGGCCAGACGAGATCGACCAGTGCCTCGCCGATCACCGCGACACTCCGACCGTCGACTGCCATGGTGGTGTTCCCTCTCCTCAGTGCAAGGTCGTTGCGGTGCTGGGCAGTTGTGACGCGCGGTCGCACTCCGACCGATGCGGGGGCGCGAGCTCGGCGCGGGGGGAAGGGTGTGGGGATCGGCCGCGTGGCGGTTCCGCCCGCCGGCGCCCCGGCCGGAGCCCCGGCGGGGGCCTTCAGCCGCGACGAGCTTGCACGCCACCGAACCGGCCTGTCAACGCGACCACCGTTCGCATGCGCTCTCTCGACTGCCCTGAACTGGGGTTTTCCTGTCGCCGACGGTGGATCATCACGTCCGGATCACACTCCGTTCCATGCCTTGACGCTGTATCGGCCCGGCTGCATACTCGTGAACGTTCGGTTAATCGATTAAACACCAGAGGCGGGAGGGAGGGCGTCGATGGCACGAGCGCGCATGGCGGACGTCGCCTCGGCGGCGGGAGTCTCCACGGCCACCGTCTCCATGGTGTTGAGCGGCGCAGCGAGCACGCGCATCTCCCCGGAGACGCAGGCACGGGTCCGCGAGGCCGCCGAGCGGATCGGCTATGCGCCCAACTCGGTGGCCCGCAGCCTGCGCACGCAGCGCACCCGCACGATCGGACTGATCTCCGACACCATCGCCACCACCCCGTTCGCGGGCCGCATGCTGGCCGGGGCCAACGACGTCGCCCGCGAACACGGCTACCTGGTCGTCCTGGTGGACACCGACGACGACGCCGAACGCGAGCGGCAGGCGATCGCGGCCCTGGTCGGCCAGCAGGTCGACGCGATGATCTACGCCCGGATGTGGCACCGGGTGGTACCCGCACCGGCCGGGCTGCCCGACTCCACCGTCTTTCTCGACTGCCGCCCCAGGGACGACAGTCGGCCCGCCACGGTGCCGGACGAACGCGACGGCGGCACAGCGGCGACCTTGGAGCTGATCGCCGCGGGCCACCGACGGATCGCCTACGTCGACGCGCCCGAGGACAACGAGGTGGTCGCCTCCGGACTGCGTCACGAGGGCTATCTCTCGGCGCTGGCCGGAGCCGGCGTCACCGCCGATCCGCTGCTGCACGTCCGCGGGACGACCGACGCGAGCGGCGGCCGCGCCGCGACCGAGGCGCTGCTCACGCTGCCTGCCGACCGTCGGCCCACCGCGATCTTCTGCTTCAACGACCGTATGGCGATGGGCGCTTACGCTGCCGCCCGACGCGCGGGGCTGGAGGTGCCCGCGGACCTGTCCGTGGTCGGCTACGACGACCAGCAGTTGGTCGCCGCGGAGCTGGACCCGCCGCTGACCACGGTCGCGCTGCCGCACTACGAGATGGGACGTTGGGCGATGGAGGTCGCTCTGGGCCTGCGCCGGGCCGAGGCCGGCGTCCCGCTCCTCATGCCGTGCCCGATCATTCGTCGGGACTCGGTGGGTCCGCCGCCGGAACCGGCTTCCGCCTGATCCCGACGGCGGACTCACCTTCACCGGTTGGCAGTTGGAGCTGCCACCAGCACCGGGGCCGACGTAGGGCGTCGGGCCCCAGAAAGGGACCAATCGTGCGTCAATCCCTCTCGATCATAGCAGCGGCGGGCGTTCTCGCCTCGGTCGCGCTGACCGGCTGCGCCAAGGCCAGCCACGACGGCTCCGTCTCAGGGAACGGTCCGATCCAGATCACCATGTGGACCCACTCGGCCGGAAACCCCGGCGAGCTGGCCGTCTACAAGAAGATCCTTGCCGACTTCAACGCCTCGCAGAGCACGTACCAGGTCGTCGAGCAGAACTTCCCGCAGGGCTCCTACAACGACGCGATCACCGCCGCCGCGACCGCGCACAAGCTGCCCTGTCTGCTGGACATGGACGGTCCGATCATGCCCAACTGGGCCTGGGCCGGCTACCTGCAGCCGCTCGGCCTGCCCTCCTCGCTGATCGACCGCCTGCTGCCGACCACCGTCGGCCGCTACCAGGGCAAGATCTACTCCGCCGGCTACTGGGACGCCGCCATGGCGATCTTCGCCCGCAAGTCGGTGCTGACCAAGGCCGGCGTCCGCGTCCCGACCGTGGACCAGCCCTGGACCCTGGACGAGTTCAACGCCGTCAACGCCAAGCTCAAGTCCTCCGGCTACGCCACACCGCTCGACCTGGGCGCGGCCGACAAGGGCGAGTGGTGGTCCTACGCCTACTCCCCGATGCTGGAGAGCGCGGGCGGCGACGAGATCGACCGCACGACGATGAAGTCCGCCGACGGCAAGCTCAACGGCCCCGACGCGGTGCGCTTCTTCACCTGGTTCCGCTCCGTCTTCAAGAACGGCTGGGCCAACAACGCCGGGCCGGTGGGCAACCAGAACTTCATCGACAACAAGGTCGCCCTCAGCTACACCGGCGTCTGGAACGCCCAGGACGCGCTCAAGTCGGTCGGCAGCGACCTGCTGATCCTGCCGCCGGTCGACTTCGGTCACGGCGCGAAGATCGGCGGCGGCTCCTGGCAGTGGGGGATCTCCACCGGCTGCGGCACCCAGCAGAGCGCTGGCGCCCGCGCTTACCTGCAGTTCAGCTTCCAGGACAAGTACCTGACCGACTTCGCCGACAGCCAGGTCGTCATCCCGTCCACGAGCACCGCCGCGGCCGCGTCGAAGTACTTCGGCCCGAACGGTCCGCTGCACCAGTTCGCCGTCCTGTCGCAGAAGTTCGCGCTCGGCCGCCCGGCCACCCCCGGCTACCCGGTGATCTCGACGACCTTCGAGAAGGCCGCGAAGGACATCATGAACGGCGCTGACGTGAAGTCGACGCTGGACACCGCGGTGCAGGCGATCGACAGCGACATCCAGTCGAACAACAACTACGGCAGCTGACCCATTAGGGGCGCGAGGCTCTGCTCGATCGACTGCGTGCGCGAGCAACCACCGACGAGCGGATGGCCCTGTTCGTTCGGATCAGTACCTGCGTGGGTGGCTTGTGGCGCAGCCTCGCGCTCCTGAATGCTCCGAAAGGCATCCCTTTCATGACGGCGACCTATCGGCTGGACAGCACCCCCGCCGCTCCCGATCCCCAGACCGCTCCCCCCGCACCCGCCCCCCGCACCCGCCGCCGCGCGGCCGGCCGCGCTCGCCGCGCCGAGGCGCGCGCCGGCCTCGCGATGGCCGCCCCGGCGGTCCTCCTGCTGCTGGCCTTCCTCATCGTGCCGGTACTGCTCGGCTTCGCCCTCGCTTTCACCAACGCGCGGCTGATCTCCCCGGAGCCGCTGCGCTTCGTCGGCCTCGACAACTTCGTCCGGGCCTTCACCATCGACCCGGCCTTCTTCCACTCGGCCATCAACACCTTCGCCTTCGCGGCCGTGGTGGTGCCCGTCCAGGCCGGGCTCGGGCTCTTCCTCGCGCTGCTGGTCAACCAGAAGATCCGCGGCGTCACCGCCTACCGGATCATCTTCTTCATCCCCGTCGTCACCTCGATCGTCGTGGTGTCGATCCTGTGGAAGTTCATGTACCAAGGGAACGGGCTGGTGAACTCGTTCATCAACTCGATCACCTTCGGCGCCTGGCAGGGCACGGCCTGGCTGAACAATCCGAGCACCGCGCTCGGCGCGATCATCCTGCTCTCAATCTGGCAGGCCGTCGGCTTCCACATGCTCATCTGGCTCGCCGGGCTGCAGACCATTCCCGAGGAGCTCTACGAGGCCGCCCGGATGGACGGCGCGGGGACCTGGCAGCAGTTCAGGAACGTCACCTGGCCCTGTCTGCGGCCGACCAGGATCTTCGTCCTGATCACCATCACCATCGCCGCACTCGGCCTCTTCGTGCAGATCGACGTGATGACGCAGGGCGGTCCGGTCGACTCCACCACGACGTTGGTCTATCACGCGGTGCAGGCCGGCTACAGCGAGCAGCAGATCGGCTACGGCTCGGCGCTCTCGCTGGTCTTCTTCGTCATCGTGCTCCTCATCGCGCTGGTCCAGCGCTTCCTCACCCGCGACAAGGACTGACCCATGGCGCTCACCCATGCACAACTGCGCCGCCGCCGCCGCGTCTGGTCCTACCTGGTGCTGAGCGGCCTGGCCGTCTTCTTCCTCTTTCCGTTGGTCTTCATGCTCGTGTCGAGCCTGAAGCCGGACGGACAGATCCTCTCCGACACCAGCAGCTGGCGCGCCTTCCTTCCGGTGGGGCACATCAGCCTGGACAACTACTCCGGCGTCTTCGGCCGGGTTCCGGTCGGCCGCTTCCTGTTCAACTCGATCCTGGTGACCGTGCTGATCGTCGGGCTCGGGCTGGTCGTCAACTCGATGGCCGGCTTCGCGCTCTCCCGGCTGCGCTGGAGGGGCCGCGGGCTGGTGCTCAGTCTGGTCATCGCGACACTGATCGTCCCCTTCGAGACGATCGCCGTGCCGATGGTCTACTGGGTCGCGCACCTGCCCACCCTGGTTCTCCAGGGCGGCGCCCTCAAGTACGACATCGGCTGGCTCGACAGCTACAAGGTGCAGATCATCCCGTTCGTCGCGAACGCCTTCTCCATCTTCCTCTTCGCGCAGTACTTCTCGACGATTCCCACCTCGCTGGACGAGGCCGCGCGGATCGACGGCGCGGGCTGGTTCACGATCTACCGCCGCATCGTCGTCCCACTGTCGGGGCCCGCCTTCGCGACCGTGTCGATCCTGACCTTCCTGCCCGCCTGGAACCAGTACCTGTGGCCGTCGATGGTGGTCCAGGACGAGAAGCTGCGCCCGGTCATGGTCGGCATGCAGTACTTCTTCCAGGACACCACCGCCTGGGGCGAGGTCATGGCCTACGCCTCAATGATCACCATTCCGGTGCTGGTCGTCTTCCTCGCCTTCCAGCGTGCCTTCGTCAGCAGCGTCGCCGCGAGCGGCGTCAAGGGTTGACGCCGCACCCTCTCTCCCACGACCGCCCACGCCTGCCCGAAAGGCCTGCCTCTCCATGTTCGCTCTGCCCGACTCCTGGGTCTGGGACTTCTGGTTCGCCGACGACGGGGAGCAGTACCACCTGTTCTTCCTCTACGCCTCCCGCGCCCTGCACGACCCCGAGGCACGGCACTACCGCGCCTCGATCGGCCACGCCGTGTCGCCCGACCTGGAGCACTGGACGCGGGTCCCGGACGCGCTGGTCCGCGCGGACGCGCCCGCCTTCGACGACCTGGCCACCTGGACCGGCTCCGTGGTCCGCCACCCGGACGGCACCTGGTACCTCTTCTACACCGGCTCCACCCGCGCGCCCGAGGGCAGGAACGTCCAGCGCATCGGCTATGCCACCAGCCAGGATCTGACGACCTGGCAGAAGTCCGACACGCCGCCGCTCGGCCCTGACCCGCGCTGGTACGAGACCCTCGACGCCGGGGTCTGGCACGACGAAGCCTTCCGCGACCCGTGGGTGCTGCCCGATCCGCAGGGCGACGGCTGGCACATGCTGGTCACCGCACGGGCCGGCTCCGGGCCCGCCTTCGAGCGCGGCGTCGTCGGCCACGCCGTCTCCCTCGACCTGCGGCACTGGGAGGTCCGCCCGCCGCTCAGTACACCCGCCCCGCACGGCTTCGGGCAGTTGGAGGTCACCCAGGTCGAGATCGTCGACGGCAGGCCGGTGCTGCTTTTCTCCTGTCTGGCCGAGCACGCCTCCGAGGCCCGCAGGGCGACGGGCGTCAGCGGCGGCATCTGGGCCGCTCCTGCGGAGAGCCTACTCGGCCCCTACGACATCGACGCCGCCGAACCGGTGACCGACGACAGCCTCTACAGCGGCCGCCTGATCCGCCGCCGCGAGGACGGGCGCTGGGTCCTGATGGCCTTTCATCACACCGGCGCCGACGGCGGTTTCGTCGGCAGCATCAGCGACCCGATGCCGGTCGCCTGGGACGGCCGCCGGCTGACCGTCGACGCCCTCGCCCCGATCACCGCCGGAGCCTGAGCCGCACTCTCCCGCCGGGTCCGAGGGACCGGATCTGGGGGGGTCCCCCACCCATCGAGAAGGCCAGGAGGCCGCTGTGTTCTCCCGCTCTTCGCACCACCCGGGCGTCTCCGCCCCGGACGCACGCGCCCGCCTCACAACCGCCGCCCTCCGCCTCGGCCTCGTCGCACTGCTCGCGCTCGCCGCGACGGTGCTCGGGCTGCCGGGCCCGGCCGCCGCGCCCAAGGCGCGGGCCGCCGACACCTACCGGGACGTCTACCACTTCACCGTGCCCGACCACTGGAAGAACGACCCGCAGCGGCCGCTCTACGTCAACGGCGCGTTCCAGTACTACTACCTCTACAACGCCGACTACGACCAGTCGATCGGCACGGCCTGGCGCATGGCGACCACCACCGACAACGTGGTCTTCCACGACCAGGGAGTCGCCGCGCCGAAGAAGACCAACGCCAACTACGACCTCTGGTCGGGCTCCGCCGTCGTCGACAGCGGCAACACCGCGGGCTTCGGCGCCGGGGCGATCGTCGTGCTGGTGACCCAGATGGACCACCCGACGGCCGCCCAGATCGCCAACGCCTCGGGACCGCAGGCCCAGTTCCTGTGGTACTCGACCGACGGCGGCCGCAACTTCCGCCCCTACGGCGACACACCCGTCATCCCCAACGGCGGCCGCGCCAACTTCCGCGACCCGAAGGTGCTCTGGGACGCCGGCCACCAACGTTGGGTGCTGCTCGCCACCGAGGGCGACCGGATCGGCTTCTTCACCTCGCCGGACCTGAAGAACTGGACCTGGGTCTCCGACTCGGTCCACACCGGCCTCGGCTCCCTGGAGTGCCCTGACCTCTTCCAGCTGCGCGCCGACGACGGCAGTCTGCACTGGGTGCTCGGCATGAGCGCCAACGGCTACCTGACCGGCGACCCCAACACCTACGCCTACTGGACCGGATCCTTCGACGGCACCATCTTCACCCCCGACAGCGGCACCCCGCAGTGGCTGGACCACGGCTTCGACTGGTACGCGGGCGTCAGCTGGGAGGATCCGACCGCACCGCTGGACCACCGCTTCGCGATGGCCTGGATGAACAACTGGGCCTACCCGTACATCACCCCGACCTGGACGAGCGACGGCTTCAACGGCACGGACTCGATCGCCCGGCAGATCAGCCTCAGGCACTACCCGGACGGCTATGCGCTCGCCTCACAGCCCGTCCCCGCGCTGGCCTCCCACGCGACCCGGACGACCAGCCTCGGCACCGTGACCGTCAACGGCGCCACGCCGCTGAGCTACCACGGCACCGCCTACGAGCTCGACGCCGACGTCAGCTGGACCGCGCTCGACAACGTCGGCGTGCAGCTCCGCGTCTCCGCCGACGGCACCCGCCACGCCGATGCCGGGATCTACCACGACTACAGCTACCTGAACCGCGGCCAGACCGGCAATCCCGACTCCACCGGCACGCACGAGGAGAGCCATGCGCCCTTCGACCCCGCCCGGACCCACGCCCACCTGAAGATCCTCGTCGACCGCACGACCATCGAGTACTTCGTCGACGACGGCCGCTACGTACACTCCAGCGAGGTGTTCGCAAACCCCTCCGACGACGGGCTCACCCTCTTCACCAGCGGCGGCGCCGCGACCTTCGCCAACCTCACGATCACCGAGTTCGCAGGCGTCGCCCAGCGCCCCGCCGAGCTGCTGGCCGACTTCGAAGGCTCGACCTACGGCACGGGCTGGACCGCCACCGGCAGCTTCGCCGGCACCGGCCCGACCGCGGAGAGCCTCCCCGGCGCGGTCGGCAACCAGGTGCTGGACACCTTCACCGGTGGCGGCGACGCCGCCACCGGCACCATCACCTCACCGAGCTTCACCATCGACCGCAACTTCCTGCACTTCCTGATCGCCGGGGGTGACCACCCGCTCGGCCAACCCGGTCCCACCAGCGTCAACCTGCTCGTCGGCGGACAGCCGGTCCGCACGGCGACGGGCGACAACACGGGCGTCCTGAAGCCGGTCAGCTGGGACCTCTCGGACCTGCAGGGGCAGACGGCACAGATTCAGGTTCTCGACGAAGCCACCGGAAGCTGGGGGCATCTGATCGCCGATCAGTTCGTGCTCAGCGACTGAACGGCGGCCGGTCCGCGTCGGCGTCGCCCAGGTCGCAGGCGAGGTCGGCGAGGTCCGCGAGCATGGCGTCGATCCTGTCACGCTCGGCCGCGTAGTAGCGCGCGGCCCAGCGCAGCGTGAGCGTCGGGAAGGCCCACTCCGGCGTCGACTCCGCGGCGGCCACGTCGGTCTCCGCCTCGACTCGCCGCTTCTCGGCGAGCTCACGCTGCGCCAGCAGCATCTCCCGCAGCCGCTCCGGGTCCTGGAGGTGTCCCAGCCAGAGCCGCAGCATCGGGCCGTGCTTCAGCACGACCGGCTCGACCGGCGTCTCCCGCGCCCAGGCGCGCAGCGCGTCCTCGCCGACGGGGGTGATCCGGTAGAGCCGCTTGGCCCGGATGTCCCCGGCGACCTCCTCGGACGCGGCGTAGCCGACCGACTCCAGGCGCCTCAGCTCGCTGTAGATCTGGCTGTACGAGGGGCTCCAGTAGAAGAAGCCCAGGCTCTGGTCCGCCCACTTCTTCAGGTCGTAGCCGGAGAGCTCCCGCCCGAAGGAGAGCAGTCCGAGCACAGCCCAGCTGGTGATCGGAAGAGGGTTCATCAGGGCAGTGTACGACCTCCGACAAGATGTCTTCCCTTGTCGTTATATGACTGCTAGTCATATAACTGCTAGTCATACCTGGAGGCTCAGTCCGGAGGCAGCCCATGAAGTTCTCCATGATCTTCGAGGCGCAACTCGCCCATCCCACCCCTGAACGCGAACACGCCCTGCTGCGGGACTGCGTCGAGCAGGCGGTCCTGGCCGAGGGGGTCGGCTTCGACCGCGTGTGGGCGGTGGAGCACCACTCCCTGCTCCGCTACGCGCACATGAGCGCGTCCGAGATCTTCCTGACCTGGGTCGCGGCGCGCACCTCGCGCATCCGCATCGGCCATGGCGTCGTGACCATGCCCTTCGGCTATCAGCATCCGCTCCGCGTCGCCGAGCGCAGCGCGATGCTGGACGCACTCTCCGGCGGCCGCGTCGACCTCGGCGCGGGGCGGGGCGCGACCGCGCAGGAGATGGCGATGTTCGGCGTGCGGGCGGAGGACACCTACCCGCAGGTCGAGGAGGCGCTGCGGATCATCGCGGCGGCCTGGCGCAAGGAACAGTTCGAGTGGCACGGCTCGATCGACATTGGACCGGGCGCGGTCCTCCCCCGCCCGGCCCAACTGCCGCACCCGCCCTTGTTCATGGCGTGCAGCAAGCACGACACGCTGCGCACGGCGGCCGAGTACGGCGTCGGCGCGCTGGTCCTGGGCTTCGCGGGAGCGGCGGACGTCCGCGAGATGCGCGCGGTCTACGACGCGGCCCTGACGGCGCGGGACGGCTCACGCCTGGTGTCGACGGAGGTCAACGACCACTTCGCCGCGCTCTGCCCGACGATCGTCCTGGACGACGCGGCGGAGGCGTACCGCGTGGGCACGCGCGGCCAGCGCTTCTTCGCCGAGTCCATCGCCCACTGGTACGCCGGCGGCGCGGCTCCTGCGGAGGACGCGATCGAGGAGGACCACGCGGCGGTGATGGCGTCGCACGAGCGCGAGTTGGTCGCGAAGCTCCACGAGGCACGGGTACCGGTCCGCCCGAGCGCGACGGGCACTTTCAACGTCGACCACGCCTACGGGGACGCGGCAACGGCCATCGCCTACGTGGATCAGTTGCAGGACATAGGCGTTGACGAGGTCATCTGCCTCATCCAAATGGGCACGGTCCCCCAGGAAGCCTGCCTGGAGACCATCCGTCAGTGGGGAAGACACGTCATCCCGAGATATCGGTAGGGCAACCGCCGGGGGCGCGGGGAACTGCGCGACAAGCCACCCTGGGACGTCGAGCACCGAACGCGCGCAGGGCCATCGCACAGGGTGGTTTCTCGCGCAGTTCCTCGCGCCCCTGGGAGGTGCAACTACAGCGAGGCGGAAGAAGGCACCGCACCGGCCTTCTTCCGCCATCCCTCAAAGAGCGATCAGATCTCGCCGCGCAGCTTCGCCAGCGCCTCGGCGAGGATCGCCTCGCCGTCGGCGTCACTGCGGCGCTCGCGGACGTACGCGAGGTGCGTCTTGTAGGGCTCGGTCCGCGGCGGAGCCGGCGGGTTCTCCTCGTCCTGGCCCGCAGGGAAGCCGCAGCGGGGGCAGTCCCAGGTCTCGGGGATCTGCGCGTCCGACGCGAAGCTCGGCTTCGTCTCGTGCCCGTTCGCGCACCAGAAGGAGATGCGCAGGCGCGGAGCGGACTCGCCGCGCTCCGCCTCACCCATCGGGCCTGCCCCGACCCTGCTGCCACGGATGGCGTTGCCACTTGCCACGGTCTGACTCCCTGCGTGATGGTGCGGTACTGCGACCGACCCGGTCGGAATCGTCCCGGGCGAAGGTCGTCCTAGTGTACGGAACACATAAGCGTCGCCCCACACCCCCATCGGTGACGACTGTCACCATGATAGGCGTGGAGGCGACGCTCCGTCAGAACTCCTGACAGCGTCCCGCTGACCGGCTGAGTCAGCCGTTCTTGGTCTTCATCAAGAGCGACAGGATGATGATGCAGGCGAACCAGCCGACGCCCATGAAGATGGTGATCCGGTCGAGGTTGCGCTCGGCGACCGCGGAACCGCCACCCGTCGAGGACATACCACCACCGAACATGTCGGAGAGGCCGCCGCCCTTGCCCTTGTGGAGCAGGACCAGAATGATCATCATCACGCTGAAGAAGATCAACGCGATAGAGAAGCCGAGGATCACAACCGGACCAATCTTTCAGGTGAGTGTCAGCGAGCAGCAAGGCCCAGCACCACGGGGTGCCGGGCCCTACCACCTTAGGCGTGCGACAGCCTACGGGGAAACAGCTTCGTTAGACAGTTCCGACCGGAACGATCAGGAGACGCCCTGATCCCGGTAACGGACGATCCGGACGAACTCCTCCGGATCGAGCGAGGCGCCACCGATCAGCGCACCGTCCACGTCCGGCTTGGCCATGATGCCTGCCGCGTTGCTGCCCTTCACCGAGCCGCCGTAGAGGACGCGCACCTTGTCCGCGACCTCCTGGGAGTACAGCTCCGCCAGCCGCACCCGGATCGCGCCGCAGACCTCCTGCGCGTCCTCGGGGGTGGCCACCTCGCCCGTGCCGATGGCCCAGACGGGCTCGTAGGCGACGACGATCCGCTCGACCTGCTCCGCCGGAACCTCCGCGAGCGCGCCGTCGAGCTGGGCCAGGGTGAAGGCGACCTGGTTGCCCGCCTTGCGGACGTCCAGGCCCTCGCCGACGCAGAGGATCGGCAGGATGCCGTTCCGGAACGCGGCCTTGACCTTGCCGTTGACGATCTCCTCGTTCTCGCCGTGGTACTGGCGGCGCTCGGAGTGTCCGATCACGGCGTACGTGCACTTCAGCTTGGCCAGCATCGGGCCGGAGATCTCGCCCGTGTACGCGCCGGAGTCCTGCGCGGAGATGTCCTGGGAGCCATACTTGATCTTCAGCTTGTCGCCGTCGATCAGGGTCTGCACCGAGCGCAGGTCCGTGAAGGGCGCGAGGACCGCGACCTCGACCGCGTCGTAGTCCTTGTCGTTCAGGGCGAAGGCGAGCTTCTGGGTGTGCGCGATGGCCTCGAG
This sequence comes from Streptacidiphilus sp. MAP12-20, assembly GCF_041262525.1. Taxonomy (NCBI): domain Bacteria; kingdom Bacillati; phylum Actinomycetota; class Actinomycetes; order Kitasatosporales; family Streptomycetaceae; genus Streptacidiphilus; species Streptacidiphilus sp. MAP12-20. The sequence continues at coordinate 235,184 of NZ_JBGCCK010000009.1, read as the reverse complement.
GTGGTTGAGGTTCATCTTCCAGTTGCCGGCCATGAGCGGCTTGCGTACGCCGTTGAATGTCGCAGTAGTCATGTGTCTTGCTCACTTCTCCAGTGCGGCGAGGCCGGGCAGGGTCTTGCCTTCGAGGTACTCGAGGCTGGCGCCGCCACCCGTCGAGATGTGGCCGAACTTGTTCTCGTCGAAGCCGAGCTGGCGCACGGCCGCGGCCGAGTCGCCACCGCCGACGACGGAGAACGCGTCCGACTCGATGAGGGCCTGGGCGACGGCCTTGGTGCCCTCGGCGAAGGTCGGGTGTTCGAAGACGCCCATCGGACCGTTCCAGAAGACCGTCTTCGCGTCCGCCAGCTTGGCGGCGAACAGCTCGCGGGTCTTCGGGCCGATGTCCAGGCCCTCCTTGTCGGCCGGGATCGACTCGACGGAGACGACCTCGAAGTCGGTGACCGGGGCGTGCGTCTTGGTGTCGGGGAAGTCGGCCGAGATGGCGACGTCGACCGGCAGCACGAACTCGACGCCCTCACGGGCGGCACGGGCCAGGTACTCGGTGACGGCGGGGATCTGGTCGGCCTGCAGCAGGCTCTTGCCGACCTCGTGGCCCTGGGCCTTGAGGAAGGTGTAGGCCATGCCGCCGCCGATCAGGATGCGGTCGGCCTTGCCGAGCAGGTTGTCGATGACGCCCAGCTTGTCGGAGACCTTGGCGCCGCCCAGCACGACCACGTACGGACGCTCGACCTCCTCGGTGAGGCGCTTGAGCACGCCCACCTCGGTGCCGATCAGCAGGCCGACCGCGTGCGGCAGCCGGGCAGGGAGGTCGTAGACCGAGGCGTGCTTGCGGTGGACCGCGCCGAAACCGTCGCCGACGTAGAGGTCCGCCAGGGCGGCCAGCTGGTCGGCGAACTCGCCGCGCTCGGTGTCGTCCTTGCTGGTCTCCCCCGCGTTGAAGCGCAGGTTCTCGATGACGGCGACCTGGCCGGGCTCCAGCCCGTTCGCCGCGGCGTGAGCGGCCGGGCCGACGGTGTCGTCGGCGAAGGCGACCGGGCTGCCCAGCAGCTCGGCCAGCCGCTCGGCGGCCTGGAGCAGCGAGAACGCCGGGTCCGGCGCACCCTTCGGGCGCCCGAGGTGCGAGGCGACGATGACCTTGGCGTCGGCCTCGATCAGCTTCTTCACGGTCGGCAGGACCGCGCGGATACGGCCGTCGTCGGTGATCAGTCCGTCCGACATCGGGACATTGAGATCGGCACGGACGAAGACGCGCTTACCGGCGACACCGGGGCCGGCGATCAGGTCGTCGATGGTCTGCATGATGCGACTACTTCCCTCTTCATCTGGGGAGGCGAGTGGGGGCGGGGGTGGGGGTGGGATGCGACACGGGCAGGGTCCGGACGACGCGTCCGGACCCTGCCCGCTCACACGTGCTGCTGCCGGCTCGTCAGAGCTGGCCGCCGACCAGAGCGGTCAGGTCGACGAGACGGTTCGAGTAGCCCCACTCGTTGTCGTACCAGCCGAAGACCTTGACCTGGTTGCCCTGGACCATGGTCAGCGGCGCGTCGAAGATGCAGGAGTACGGCGAGTTGACGATGTCGCGGGAGACGATCTCGTCCTCGTTGTAGTGGAGGATGCCCTTCAGGCTGCCCTGGGACGCCTTCTGGAACGCCGCGTTGACCTCGTCCTTGGTGACCTCGCGGGACAGGGTCACCACCAGGTCGGTGATCGAGCCGGTGGGGACCGGGACGCGCAGCGAGGTGCCGTCCAGCTTGCCCTTGAGCTCCGGCAGCACCAGCGCGGTGGCCTTCGCGGCACCGGTGGAGGTCGGGATGATGCTCAGGGCCGCGGCGCGGGCACGACGCAGGTCCTTGTGCGGGAAGTCCAGGGTGACCTGGTCGTTCGTGTAGGCGTGCACCGTGGTCATGAAGCCGGTGACGATGCCGAACGCCTCGTTCAGGACCTTCGCCATCGGCGCCACGCAGTTGGTGGTGCAGGAGGCGTTGGAGATGATGGTCTGGGTCGTGACATCGAGCTTGTCGTCGTTGACGCCCATCACGATGGTGATGTCCTCGTCGGTGGCCGGAGCCGAGATGAGGACCTTCTTGGCGCCCGCGGCCAGGTGCTTCTTCGCACCCTCGGCCTTGGTGAAGATGCCCGTGGACTCGATCACGATGTCGGCGCCCAGCTCGCCCCACGGGAGTGCGGCGGGGTCGCGCTCGGCGGTGACCTTGAAGGTCTTTCCATCGACAGTGATGCTGTCCGCCGTGTGGGTGACCTCGGCCTGGAAGGTGCCCAGGGTCGAGTCGTACTTGAGCAGGTGCGCCAGGGTCTTGGTGTCGGTCAGGTCATTGACACCGACAATCTCGATGTCGGCGCCCTGGGACGCGATCGCACGGAAGTAGTTGCGGCCGATACGGCCAAAACCGTTGATGCCTACCCGGATCGTCACGAACCGATCTCCTCGCTGGTACGCCGGCCAACGGCCGACGAGCTGGAATGGGATGTCCCCGACCGCTTATGACCCTACCTCCGCCGGGTGGCGAAGAGCACATCCGACGGACCCGTCGGAGGGGGACTTAAGTCAGGGATCAGCCAGGCAACCTCTAGGGGCGCGGGGAACTGCGCGAGAAACCACCCTGTGCGGATGGCCCTGCGATTGAGGACCATCCGCACAGGGTGGCTTGTCGCGCACGCAGTTGATCAAGCAGAGCCCCGCGCCCCTGGAAATTGCAACTTCCCAGCTGCCGAAATGATCAGCCGACGACCATTTCCTCGGTCAGGCTCTGCTCCGTATTCGGCATGCCCAGCTCAACCGCCCGCTTGTCCGCCATCGCCAGCAGCCGGCGAATCCGCCCCGCCACCGCGTCCTTCGTCAGCGGCGGGTCCGCCAGCGAGCCCAGCTCCTCCAGCGAAGCCTGCTTGTGCTCTATCCGCAGCCGGCCCGCAGCGGCCAGATGATCCGGCACCTCCTCGCCGAGGATCTCCAGCGCCCGCTGCACCCGCGCGCCCGCCGCGACCGCCGCCCGCGCGGAACGCCGCAGGTTCGCGTCGTCGAAGTTGGCCAGCCGGTTCGCCGTGGCCCGCACCTCGCGGCGCATCCGGCGCTCCTCCCAGGCCAGCACCGACTCGTGCGCGCCCAGGCGCGTCAGCAGCGCGCCGATCGCGTCACCGTCGCGGATCACCACCCGGTCCACGCCCCGCACCTCCCGCGCCTTCGCGGGGATACCCAGCCGTCGCGCCGCGCCGACCAGGGCCAGGGCCGCCTCGGAGCCGGGGCAGGTGATCTCCAGGGAGGAGGACCTGCCCGGCTCGGTGAGCGAGCCGTGCGCGAGGAAGGCGCCGCGCCAGGCCGCCTCCGCGTCGCAGGTGGCCCCCGAGACCACCGCCGGGGGCAACCCCCGGATCGGGCGTCCACGCCCGTCCACCAGCCCCGTCTGCCGGGCCAGCAGTTCGCCGTCCTTGACCACCCGCACCACGTACCGACTGCCTCGGCGCAGCCCGCCGGGGGCCATCACCACCAGGTCCGAGGAGTGTCCGAAGATCTCCAGCAGGTCCTTGCGCAGCCGCCTTGCCGCGACTCCGGTGTCGAGTTCCGCCTCGATCACGATGCGTCCGCTCACAATGTGCAGACCGCCCGCGAAGCGCAGGATCGCCGACACCTCCGCCTTGCGGCAGCAAGCCCGGGTGACGGGTAGCCGACTGATTTCGTCCTTCACAGCTGCCGTCATCGCCATGGCGCGATCCTTCCATGCGTTCTGAAGATCCGGTCGTACGCTGCGGCCAGAAGCTCCGGGTCGTGTCGCGATCCGTCACCGGCCGCGACGGGTGCCAGCACCAGTTCGGCGCCGAGGCGCTTGGCCGCTTCGCGCAGCGCCTCGGTGTCCGTGGCGGCGCCGACCGCGTCGGCGTCCGCGAGGACGAAGTCCAACTCGACGCCGCGGGCGTGCTCCAGGAAGACCTCCAGGTGCCGCTGCGGCGAGAAGCCCTCGGTCTCCCCCGGCTGGGCGACCAGGTTCAGCGCGAGGACCTTGCGGGCCTGCGTCGTGCCCAGCGCGTCGTGCAGCTGAGGGACCATCAGATGCGGTAGCACACTGGTGAACCAGGAGCCCGGACCGAGCACGACCCAGTCCGCGGCGTGCACCGCCGCCACCGCCTCGGGAACCGCGGGCGGGTCCTCGGGCAGCAGCCTGATCGCCTCCACGGTACCGGGCGTGATGGCCACCTTCGCCTGGCCGCGGACCAGGCTGAGCTCCTCCGGGCGGTCCGGGTCCAGGCCGCGCACGGTGGCCTCGATGTGCAGTGGGACCGCCGACATCGGCAGCACCCGGCCGTGCGCGCCGAGCAGCCGGCCGACCCACTCCAGCGCGGCGACCGGGTCGCCCAACTTCTCCCAGAGCGCAACGATCAGCAGGTTGCCGACGGCGTGGCCGTGCAGTTCGCCGTCGCTCTGGAAGCGGTGCTGGATCACCTCGGACCAGGTGCGGCCCCACTCGTCGTCGCCGCAGAGCGCGGCCAGCGCCTTGCGCAGATCCCCCGGCGGCAGCACACCGAGCTCGTCGCGGAGCCGACCGCTGGAGCCGCCGTCGTCCGCGACGGTGACCACGGCGGTCAGCTCACCGGTGAGCCGGCGCAACGCGGACAGCGAGGCGGACAGCCCGCGGCCGCCGCCGAGGGCGACGATCTGCGGAGCTCGTCGACCTCGGCGTCGCGATTGCCGGAACGGTCCGCCCGAGCCACCGGACGTACCGCTGTAGGATCCCGCCACCCGTGCCCCTATCGCTTCGCGAGGCACCTCGGCGTCATGCGCGCCGTCGCCTCGTCACTCACGCCCCATGTCCCGGTGGACCAGCACCGTTTCCAGACCGTCGGAGATCAGGCGCTTCGCCAGCCGTTCCGACATCGCCACACTGCGGTGCTTTCCTCCGGTGCAGCCTACGGCAATCGTCATATAGCGCTTGCCCTCGCGGCGGTAGCCCTCGGTGACGATCCGCAACAGCTCGGCGTAGCCGTTGAGGAACTCCTTGGCGCCCGGCTGGTCGAAGACGTAGCGGGCGACCTCCTCGTCGGTGCCCGTGTGGGCGCGCAGCTCGGGGACCCAGTGCGGGTTCGGCAGGAACCGGCAGTCGACGACCAGGTCGGCGTCCACCGGCAGGCCGTACTTGAAGCCGAAGGACATCACCGTGGCCCGCAGCTCGGGCTCCGCCTCGTCGGCGAAGTGCGCGTCCATCTTGGCGCGCAGCTCGTGGACGTTGAGGTTGGAGGTGTCGATCACCAGGTCAGCCTCGCCGCGCAGCTCGCGCAGCAGCTCGCGCTCGCGTTCGATGCCGTCCACGATCCGGCCGTCGCCCTGGAGCGGGTGCGGGCGGCGGACGTTCTCGAAGCGGCGGACCAGGGCGTCGTCCGAGGCCTCGAGGAAGACCACGCGCAGCCGGACCCCACCCTTCTCCAGATCGTCCAGCGCGGTGCGCAGATCGTCGAAGAAGCTGCGGCCCCGGACGTCCACGACGGCGCTTATCCGGGCCACCGCACCCTGGGAGCGGGCGCCGAGGTCGACCATGGTCGGTATGAGAGCGGGCGGCAGGTTGTCGACGACGAACCAGCCGAGATCCTCCAGGCACTTGGCGGCGGTGCTGCGACCGGCGCCGGACATGCCGGAGATGATCACCAGCTCCGGCAGCGCGGGCTGGGCGTCGTTCAGCTGGGTGTCGTTCTGCTGGGCATCGCTCAGCGCCTCGGCCGGTGCTTCGGTTCGCCTCTCAGGCGTGCTCACTTCTACTCCCCGCTTTCGGTCGCATCAGTACAAACAACGCTCGCGGTCGTCTGCGGCTTCCCCATGTCACTCGCGCGAGTGACTTCTGGTCCTGACTCTTCCATAATCTCCCCCGTCGCCATGTTGACCGCCGGAGCGGCCGGTGTACGCGAGGCCAACGCCACGGCAACGGCCTCCGCCGTACGGCGGCCGATCCCCGGCACCTCGCAGATCTCCTCGATCGTCGCCGCCTTCAACCTCTTCAGCGACCCGAAGTGCTTGATCAGGGCCCGCCGGCGGGTCTCGCCGAGCCCGGGGACGGTGTCCAGGGCGCTGCTGGTGGCGCGCTTGGCCCGCTTCTGCCGCTGATAGGTGATCGCGAAGCGGTGCGCCTCGTCGCGCACCCGCTGAAGAAGATAGAGCCCCTCGCTCGAGCGGGGCAGGACGATCGGATCCTGCTCCTCCGGCAGCCAGACCTCCTCCAGACGCTTGGCCAGTCCGCAGAGGGCGACGTCGTTGATCCCGAGCTCCATCAGCGCCTGCTGCGCGGCGGCGACCTGCGGCTGCCCGCCGTCGACGACGATCAGCTGCGGCGGGTAGGCGAAGCGCCGGGCCCTGCCGGTCTCTTCGTCCTTGAGCGGGGCCGACTCCTGGTGCTTGAACCGCCGGGTGATCACCTCGCGCATGGAGCGGACGTCGTCCTGGCCCTCGAATCCCTTGATCGCGAAGCGCCGGTACTCGCTCTTGCGGGCCAGCCCGTCCTCGAAGACGACCATGGACGCGACCACGTCCTGGCCCTGGAGGTGGGAGATGTCGTAGCACTCGATCCGCAGCGGCGCGCTCTCCAGGCCCAGCGCGTCGGCGATCTCCTGGAGCGCGACGCTGCGGGTGGTGAGGTCGGCGGCCCGCTTGGTCTTGTGCAGCGCGAGGGCCTGGGTGGCGTTGCGCTCGACCGTGGTCATCAGCTCGCGCTTGTCGCCGCGCTGCGGCACCCGCAGATCGACCTTGCCGCCACGCCGCTCGGCGAGCCACGCCAGCACCGGCTCGACCGGCTCCGGCAGCGCGGGCACCAGCACCTCGCGCGGCACCCCCTCGCCGCTCTCCTCGCCGTAGAGCTGGAGCAGCGCGTGCTCGACCAGCCCGGCCGTGTCGACCTGCTCCACCTTGTCGGTCACCCAACCGCGCTGCCCGCGCACCCGGCCGCCCCGGACATGGAAGATCTGTACGGCGGCCTCGAGTTCGTCCTGCGCGAGGGCCAGCAGGTCGGCGTCGGTGCCGTCGGGCAGCACGACGGCGTTCTTCTCCATCGCCCGCTTGAGTGCCTCTATGTCGTCGCGCAGCCGCCCGGCCTTCTCGTACTCCAGCTCGGCTGCGGCCTCCCTCATCTGCGCCTCGAGGCGCTTGAGGTAGGCGCCGGCGTGGCCGGACATGAAGTCGCAGAACTCCTCGGCGAGCTCCCGGTGCTCCTCGGCGGAGACCCGCCCGACGCAGGGCGCGGAGCACTTGCCGATGTAGCCGAGCAGGCACGGGCGCCCGATCTGCTCAGCGCGCTTGAACACCCCGGCGGAACAGGTGCGCACGGGGAAGACCCGCAGCATCAGGTCGACGGTCTCGCGGATCGCCCACGCGTGCCCGTAGGGCCCGAAGTAACGAACACCCTTCTTCTTCGGCCCGCGCATCACCTGGACGCGCGGGAACTCCTCGTTCATGGTGACGGCGAGGGAGGGGTAGCTCTTGTCGTCGCGGTACTTGACGTTGAAGCGCGGGTCGAACTCCTTGATCCAGCTGTACTCCAGCTGCAACGCCTCGACCTCGGTGCCGACCACGGTCCACTCGACGGACGCGGCCGTCGTGACCATGGTGCGCGTGCGGGGATGCAGGCTCGCCAAATCCTGGAAGTAGTTGGCGAGCCGCTGCCGCAGGCTCTTGGCCTTGCCGACGTAGATCACACGGGAATGCGCGTCGCGGAACTTGTAGACCCCGGGCGAATCCGGAATCTGCCCCGGCGCGGGACGATAGGTGGACGGGTCGGCCATCAGTTTCCCCCAACCGTGCAGGCTGCCGCCGACCGGCACCGACAAGGTCGTGACATGCGAGTTCGCTCCTGCTAACGGATCAGCCTGGACACTGACGACACTAGCGCTCAGGAGCGACAGAGCATCGTGTTGTCCGAGGCAATCCGTCACGGAAACCACGAGATCGCCGACGGGGTCGAGGGACGCGACCGTCAGATGATGTTGAATCCCCGGTCAGCGTCGTAAATGTCCGCTTCCACCACGTAGACGACGTTCCGAGTCGGGGCCACGATGTAGTGCACCATCGCGGAATCGGACCAACTCGACCGCGTGAGGTCGTCGTTCGTAAAGGCGAGATGAGTGTTGGGGCCGAAGGGGTCCTCGGCGATCTCGCTGACGAGACTCATGAGTGAGCGACGGTCATCGTGTGGGAGGTAGTCGCGGAGCCTTCCCGCCTGCTCGGTGAACTCGACACGGCGCTTCATGATGGACGGATGGTAGGTCGGCGCTTGCGATCCGGGCATCGGATTATCGAGCCCTGAGCGACGAGGCTAGGCCAGTCCCAGTCTCCGCCGGCAGTGACGTCGGGGTGACGTCCCGCGCGCTGCGCGTCAGCGCGGCTGCTTCGCGGCGCATCCCGCCGTCAGGGCGGGCAGCAGACCGAGAAGGAGAGTCGCTGCCCGCCGCCGGGCTCGAATGGTCGGCACCGGCTCACCCTAGCCCGCTGAACGCCTCCCCTGATCGGGTCAGCGGGTCCCGGCGAGGAGTTCGAGGGTGTCGACGACGCGGTTGGAGAAGCCCCACTCGTTGTCGTACCAGGCGACCACCTTGACGTGACGGCCGTCGACTCGCGTCAGCTCGGAGTCGAAGATCGAGGAGGCCGGGTTTCCGGTGATGTCGGAGGAGACCAGCGCATCCTCGGAGTACTCCAGGACGCCGGCGAGGGGCCCCGCCGCGGCCTCGCGGTAGGCGGCCAGGACCTCGTCGCGGGTGACGTCGCGGGCCACGGTGGTGTTCAGCTCGACGATCGAACCGACCGGCACGGGCACGCGGATGGAGTCGCCCGACAGCTTGCCGGCCAGGTTCGGCAGGACCAGGCCGATCGCCTTCGCGGCGCCGGTCGTGGTCGGCACGATGTTGACCGCGGCGGCGCGGGCCCGGCGGGCGTCGCGGTGCGGGCCGTCCTGGAGGTTCTGCTCCTGCGTGTAGGCGTGGACCGTCGTCATGAAGCCGTGCTCGATGCCGGCGAGGCGGTCGAGGACATCGGCCAGCGGCGCCAGCGCGTTGGTCGTGCAGGAGGCGTTCGAGATGACGGTGTGCCGCTCGGGGTCGTAGGCGTCGGTGTTGACGCCGTACGCGAGGGTGACGTCAGCGCCGTCCGACGGCGCGCTGACCAGGACCTTCGCCGCGCCCGCAGCCAGATGCACGCGGGCGGCCTCGGCGGAGGTGAAGCGGCCGGTCGCCTCGAGCACGACGTCGATCCCGAGGTCGGCCCACGGCAGCTGCGCGGGATCGCGCTCGGCGAGGACGGTGATCCGTCGGCCGTCGACGACCAGGGCGTCGCCGTCGACGGTCACGGGACGCCCGAGGCGGCCGGCGGTGGTGTCGTAGGCGAGGAGTCGCGCGAGGGTGGCGGGCTCGCTGAGGTCGTTGACGGCGACGACCTCGAGCTTGCTGTCACGTTCGAGCATGGCGCGCAGCACGTTGCGTCCGATGCGGCCGAATCCGTTGACGGCGATGCGGGTCATGGGTGGTGTCCCTTCGGTGGTGTCGACACCCTCAACCCTGGCCCGCGGCGCAGGTCAGTGGCAGTGGCGTGAGTGCCACGGTCCGCAAGGATCGTGCCACGGAGCGACGCGGACGCTACTCGCCGCGGGTGAACGTGCGCCGGTACTCGCTGGGGGTGGTCCCGAGGATGTGCTGGAAGTGCAGCCGCAGGTTGGCGCCGGTGCCCAGCCCGACATCGGTGGCGATCTGCTCGACGCTCCGCTCGGAGCGCTCCAGCAGTTCCCTGGCCAGGTCGACGCGGGCACGCATCACCCACTGCATGGGCGTGTAGCCGGTGTCCTCCAGGAAGCGCCGGGAGAACGTGCGCGCTGATACGGCGGCGTGCCGGGCCAGGATCTGTACGGTCAACGGCTCGCCGAGCCGGTGCAGGGCCCACTCACGGGTGGCGGCGAACCGCTCACCGACCGGCTCGGGCACGCTGCGCGGCACGTACTGCGCCTGGCCGCCGCTGCGGTAGGGGGCGGCGACCAGCCGCCGGGCGGTGTGATTGGACGCGGCGACCCCCAGATCGCGGCGCAGGACGTGCAGACACAGGTCGATGCCGGAGGCCGCGCCGGCAGAGGTCAGCACGCTGCCTTCGTCGACGAACAGCACGTTCTCGTCGACGCGCACGAGCGGGTGCTTCGCGGCCAACGCCCGCGTGTAGTGCCAGTGGGTGGTCGCCCGGTGACCGTCGAGAAGACCGGTGGCAGCCAGCGCGAACGCGCCTGTGGAGATCGCGGCGAGGCGGGCGCCGCGGTCGTGGGCGGCGACGAGGGCGTCGACGACGGCCGGTGGCGGGTCCTCGCGGTCGGGGTGACGGTAGCCGGGCACGAACACGATGTCCGCCCACGCGAGCGCGTCGAGACCGTGTGCGACGTGATACGACAGGCCGTCACCGCCCGCCACCAGCCCGGGCGCGGCTCCGCAGACCCGCACCTCGTAGGGCATGCTGGCCCGGTTCGAGAACACCTGCGCCGGGATGCCGACATCGAGCGGTTTCGCGCCGTCGAGTACGAGGACGGCGACACGGCGCAGGCGGGAGACGGACACAAGATCAGGATAAGTACCCGGATGGGCGGGGTCGGCGCGAGTCGCTCGGCGCGGTCAGCGCCAGGCCCACAGCTTGCCGCCGGCCTTGCCGGACTGGTCGGTCTCCCATTCGAACGCCCCTGCCACGCCTCTCAGTTCGGCGAAGGCGGGGGAATCGGTCTGGTAGACGATGGAACCGCGCCAGGCGATGGAGCCCTCGGCGGTGAAGTGGCCGACGCCGAGGCCTTCCCAGGCCGCCGACGCGCCATCGGGGCTCATCAGGATGCCCTGGCCGTGGCCGAGCAGCGTCCCGTCGGGGCGGAGCTGGCCGGTGTACGTGCCCATGTCGCTGATCGTGACGCCGAGCAGCGTTCCTGATGCCTGGAACGTGCTCTCCACGGCCGGCGGCAGTCCGTGCTCGGAAGGGAGGACTCGTTGGACCGTGATTTGGCCCTGTTCCTCGCCTATCAGGTCGCCAAGCATGGTGTGCCTCCTCTCGTGCTCGTCGTTCTCCGCACACCGTTCTCCCAGGCTACGCCCGGCGGGGTGGCCCGCCCCGGGCCGAAAACCGGTGGCGACGGGAGCGCGGCGACGGCAGGATGATCCGCATGTCCCAGTACGCCATCGCCCAGTTCCCCGCAGTCGCGGGCGCGATGGCTGCTGCCCACACTCCGGCAGTCGCAGCCGCACCTGCATCCGCAGCCGCTGCATTCGCTGCCCTCGGCGGCGCGCGAAGCTGACCTTCCCCGGGTACGTCCACGGGACCTCAGACGGGGAAGGTCGGCCCGTTCTACCTGCGCACGGGCGACGTGGTGGGAGACGTGCAACTGCCGGACAGCCTGCCGCTGGCGATGCCGGGCGACACGGTCGAGGTGACCGTGCGGCTCGGCCAGCCGGTCCCGCTGGAGCCGGGCCTCGGCTTCGCCGTCCGCGAGGGCGGCCGGACGGTGGCGGCGGGGACGGTGGGCGAGATCACCGGCTGAACGTCGTGCTGGGGTGCGCGGAGATTCGCTCCGCGCGCCTCAGCTGATCGTCGCGACGAGCTGGCCGTTCTGCACGGCGACGGGGATCGACGGCAACGCGGTCTGCGCCGGGCCCTGAGCGACGGAGCCGTCGCCGACCTTGAACTGGCTGCCGTGGCACGGGCAGCTGATCACGCCGTTGGAGACCCCGTCGACGACGCAGCCGGCGTGGGTGCAGACGGCGCTGAACGCCTTGTAGTTCCCGGCGGTCGGCTGGGTGACGACGACCCGCGCCGAGCGGTAGAGCTTGCCGCCGCCGACGGGCACCTCGCTCGTCGGGCCGAGCGTGACCGGGCCCTTCTGAGTCGCGGCGGACGACGACCCGGAGCAGGACGCCAGTACGGCGACCCCGGCCCCGGCGATCCCGACTGCAGCGGCGCCGCGAAGGACGCTGCGGCGGCAGCAGCCCTCGGACGCCGGCGCGGCGGCGTCGACGGTGGGGGCGATCTCGGTGCTCATGGCGGCAGGCTCCATCAGGTTCACATCGGGCACTGCGGGCCACCTTACGACTCGACCCTGTGCGGCAGCTGTTCAGGGCACGGGGAACTCATGCACGTGAGCAACCACAACAGGGGCGCGAGGAACTGCGCGAGCAACCACCCTATGCGGATGGCGCTGAACATTGAGGACCATCCGCACGCCGGTGGCTTGTCGCGCAGTTCCTCGCGCCCCTGGAGGTGCAACCGCACCTCCGCTGAAAACTACTTCTTCGCGGTGACCTTCTTCTTCGCCGCAGGCTTCTTGCGCGGCTTCGGGACCGCGTCAAAGACGCGGTCCTCGCCGAGGAGGTCGCGGAGGAACTTGCCGGTGTGGCTTTCGCCCACCGCCGCGACCTGTTCCGGCGTGCCCTCGGCCACGACCATGCCGCCGCCACCGCCACCCTCCGGGCCCATGTCGATGACCCAGTCCGCCGTCTTGATCACATCGAGGTTGTGCTCGATCACGATCACCGAATTGCCCTTGTCGACCAGGCCCGTCAGCATCTTGATCAGCTTGCTGATGTCCTCGAAGTGCAGGCCCGTCGTCGGCTCGTCCAGAACGTAGATCGTCCGACCGTTGCTGCGCTTCTGCAGCTCCGACGCCAGCTTCACCCGCTGCGCCTCGCCGCCCGACAGCGTCGTCGCCGACTGGCCCAGCCGGACGTAGCCCAGGCCGACCTCCGACAGCGTCTTCAAGAACCGTGCGATCGCCGGGACCGCCTCGAAGAAGGCCAGCGCCTCCTCGATCGGCATGTCCAGGACCTCGGCGATGGACTTGCCCTTGTAGTGGACGTCCAGCGTCTCCCGGTTGTAGCGGGCGCCGTGGCAGACCTCGCAGGGGACGTAGACGTCCGGGAGGAAGTTCATCTCGATCTTGATCGTGCCGTCGCCCGCGCAGTTCTCGCAGCGGCCGCCCTTGACGTTGAAGGAGAAGCGCCCGGGCAGGTAGCCGCGGATCTTCGCCTCCGTCGTCTCGGCGAACAGCTTGCGCACGTGGTCGAAGACGCCCGTGTACGTCGCCGGGTTGGAGCGCGGGGTGCGGCCGATGGGCGACTGGTCGACGTGGACGACCTTGTCGACCAGCTCCGTGCCCGTCACCCGGGTGTGTCGGCCCGGCACGCTCCGCGCGCCGTTGAGCTCACGTGCCAGGTGTGTGTAGAGAATGTCGTTGACCAGCGTCGACTTGCCCGAGCCGGAGACGCCCGTCACCGCCGTGAACAGCCCCAGCGGGAAGCTGACGTCCACGTCACGCAGGTTGTGCTCGCGCGCGCCGTGGACCGTGATCTGCCGCTCCGCGTCCAGTGGGCGGCGCACCTCGGGCAGCGCGATGGAGCGACGGCCGGACAGGTACGCGCCGGTCAGCGACTCCTCGCTCGCCAGCAGGCCCTCGCGGGAGCCCGAGTGGACCACCCGCCCGCCGTGCTCGCCCGCGCCCGGACCGATGTCGACGATCCAGTCGGCCATACGGATGGTGTCCTCGTCGTGCTCGACCACGATCAGCGTGTTGCCCAGGTCGCGCAGCCGGACCAGTGTCTCGATCAGCCGGTGGTTGTCGCGCTGGTGCAGGCCGATGGACGGCTCGTCCAGCACGTACAGCACGCCGACGAGGCCGGAGCCGATCTGCGTCGCGAGCCGGATGCGCTGCGCCTCACCGCCGGACAGCGTGCCCGCTGCGCGGTCGAGCGAGAGGTAGTCCAGGCCGACGTCGACCAGGAACTTCAGCCGCTCGTTGACCTCCTTCAACACCCGCTCGGCGATCGTCTTCTCACGCTCCGTCAGCTCCAGCGCGCCGAGGAACTCGGCGCAGTCGCTGATCGACATACCGGCGATGTCGGCGATGGACCTGCCCGCCATCCGGACCGCCAGCACGACCGGCTTGAGCCGCGCGCCGTGACAGGCCGGGCAGGCCGTCTGGCGCATGTAGCCCTCGAAGCGCTCCCGCGCGCTGTCGCTCTCGGCGTCGGCGTGCCGGCGCTGCACGAACGGGACCGCGCCCTCGAAGCCCGTGGTGTACGAGCGCTCGCGGCCGTAGCGGTTGGTGAAGGTGACCTCGATCTCGGTCTTGTGGCCGTAGAGCAGGGCCTTCTTGGCGCGCGCCGGCAGGCCCGCCCACGGGATGTCCGTGCGGAAGCCCAGCTCCTTGCCGAGCGCCTTGATCAACCGCAGGTGGTAGTCCTTGATGTGGCCGTGCGACCACGGGTGGAGCGCGCCCTCGTCGAGCGTCTTCTCCTCGTCGGGGACGATGAGCTCCGGGTCGACCTCCATCCGGGTGCCGATGCCGGTGCACTCCGGGCAGGCGCCGAAGGGCGAGTTGAAGGAGAACGAGCGCGGCTCCAGCTCCTCGAACGACAGGTCGTCGTAGGTGCAGTAGAGGTGCTCGGAATACATCCGCTCGCGCTCGGGGTCGTCCTCGGGGAGATCGACGAAGTCAAGCACGACCGTGCCGCCGGAGAGGACGAGCGCCGTCTCCACAGAGTCGGTCAGACGGCGCTGGGCGCTCTTCTTGACCGTGAGACGGTCGATGACCACCTCGATGGTGTGCTTCTCCTGCTTCTTGAGCACCGGCGGCTCGCTGAGCTGGATCGTCTCGCCGTCGACCCTGGCGCGGGCGAAGCCCTTGGTCTGCAGATCCGCGAAGAGATCGACGAACTCGCCCTTGCGGCCCTTGACCAGCGGACTGAGCAGCTGGAAGCGGGTGCCCTCGGGCAGCTCCAGCACCTTGTCGACGATCTGCTGCGGCGACTGCCTGGCGATCGGGCGGCCGCACTCGGGGCAGTGCGGGTGGCCGATGCGGGCGAAGAGGAGCCGGAGGTAGTCGTAGACCTCGGTGATCGTGCCCACCGTCGAGCGCGGGTTGCGCGAGGTGGACTTCTGGTCGATGGAGACGGCCGGCGAGAGGCCCTCGATGAAGTCGACGTCGGGCTTGTCCATCTGCCCGAGGAACTGCCGGGCATAGGAGGACAGCGACTCGACGTAGCGGCGCTGACCCTCGGCGAAGATCGTGTCGAAGGCCAGCGAGGACTTGCCGGACCCGGACAGGCCGGTGAACACGATGAGCGAGTCGCGCGGCAGGTCGAGCGAGACGTTCTTGAGGTTGTGCTCGCGAGCACCGCGGACGATGAGGCGGTCTGCCACGCTACTGCGCCCTTCAAAAGCGAGAAGTACCGAGAGGTGAGGTACGAGGTGAGGTACGGGGGGAACCATTCAAGGGTAATGGGAGCACGTGTTCGATTTCTGAGGCAATCGATAGTGTTCGCCCGAATGGATGACACGCTAGCGCGTGAGCCGCTCCATACGTGGGAACGACGGGGAAGTGCTCGGGGACACGACCGGGCTCGGCCGGGGCCGGAACGCCAGGACACACTGGACAGAGGACATAGTTTTGAGCATCGCACCCGCCACTGACATTCCCGTTCTGGCCGAGGCGACAGCCAGGCTCCTCGCGACGGTGGACGCCATGAGCGAGCAGCAACTCGCCGAGGCGTCCCTGTTGCCCGGCTGGACCCGCGGCCACGTGCTGGCCCACCTCGCCCGCAACGCCGACGCCCTGGTCAACCTGCTGACCGGCGCCCGCACGGGCGTGCCCACGCCCATGTACGCCTCCCCGGAGGCACGCGAGCAGGACATCGAGGCGGGAGCGGCCCGGCCGCTTGCCGAGCAGGCCGCGGACCTGCGCGCGAGCGCGGCGCGCTTCGACGCGGCGGTGGCCGCGATGCCGGACGCCGCCTGGTCGGTCGAGGTCCCGCACCGGCTCGGCGCCTTCCCGGCCAGGGAGGTGCCGGCAAAGCGGATCGGCGAGGTCGAGTACCACCACGTCGACCTGGGCCTGCCGAAGGCCTACGCCCCGGCGGACTGGCCCCGGCCCTTCGTCGAGGCGGAGCTCGTCCGGCTCGCGGAGAAGTTCGACGGCGCTCCTGGCCTGCCGTTCACCGTCCTCTTCGACACCGACACGGAGCGCGTCCACGAGACCGGCGCGCCGCGCACCAACCGCAACCCGGACTTCCATGTCAGCGGGTCGTCCGCGCAGCTCCTGGCCTGGCTGTCCGGACGCTCCGACGGCGGCGACCTGGTGGTCGCGAGCTTCTGCTTCACGCTCGCCGACCCGGCGTCCAACCTGCCGAAGCTCCCGCCGCTAGGCTGATCCCATGACGTATCACGGAGCGGTGAAGGTCGGCGGGGCCCCGGACGTCCGGGAGTTGGCGCACCTGGTGATCACGAAGATCGCCGTCGGCCCCATGAACAACAACGCCTACCTGCTGCGCTGCCGGGCGACGGATGAGCAGCTGCTGATCGACGCGGCGGCCGACGCGCCGACGCTGCTGGAGTCGGTCGGCGACAGCCTCGCCACCGTGGTCACGACGCACCAGCACCAGGACCACTGGAACGCCCTCGCCGACGTCGTCCGCGCCACGGGCGCCCGCACGGCGGCGGGCAGGATCGACGCGGAGGGCATCCCGGTCCCGACCGACCTGCCGCTCGACGACGGCGACACCCTGCACCTCGGGGACGTCACGCTCACGATCCGGCACCTGGTCGGCCACACCCCGGGCGCGATCGTGCTGCTCTACGACGACCCGCAGGGCCACCCGCACCTCTTCACCGGGGACTGCCTCTTCCCCGGCGGCGTCGGCAACACCTGGGGCGACCCGGCCGCCTTCCGCAGCCTGTACCACGACGTGTCGACAAAGCTCTTCGCCCCGCTGCCGGACGAGACCTGGGTCTATCCGGGCCACGGCGACGACACCACGCTGGGCGCGGAGCGCCCGCACCTGCCGGAGTGGGAGGCCCGGGGCTGGTGACGGACTCCGCAGCTTCCACCACCGCCTGGGCCAAGCTCGGCGCGGATCCGGGACTGTGCGCCGGCTGTCGCCACCACCTGCTCAACGAGACCCGCCGCGGCACCGCGTACCTGCGCTGCGGCCGCGCGGCGTCCGACGACCGGCTGCCGCGCTACCCGCGGCTGCCGGTCGTCGACTGCGTGGGTTTCGAGGGCGTCGCAGCCACCGATGGCCCTGATCAGGCCTTCGCGTAGTCCGCGGCTCCGCCCGCGAAGTCGTGGCCGACCCAGGCGTCGTTCCCCAGAGTCCCCCTCCGCACCTGGCGGATCAATGCCCGCCGGTAGCCGGCGCTGCGCTCTGTGACACGAAGACCCGCCGACTGTCAACAACGCTCGTGGTCTGTACGGCTAGCGCTTGGGCCGTGCGGTCGGCCGAGCGGTCGGGTGCGTGGTCGGGGCCGGGGTGAGCTGGTGCTGGACGAGTGGAAGGCGCGGGGCGCAGAGGCCCGGCGCGGATTTGGACACGTCGGCGGCGAGCCTGAGCAGCACCGCGTAGCCGTCCTGTGGCCGACTCCCGCGCCGCGCGCGGGTGACGGCGAGGGCCGTGCCCTCGGCGGCGCGGCTCAGTACGAGCGGGTCGTCATTGCAGGGGCGCGTCAGCCGGGTGAGCAGCGCGGTCTCCGCCGCCAGGGTCCGGCCGTGCTGGTCGGTCGCGTAGAGGTAGGACGCGGCCTGCGCCAGCGTCGCGGCAGGGACACCGGGCGAGGGCGAGGCTGAGGACGTCGCCGTGGGTGGCGACGGCGAGGCGGCGACCGCCGCGTCGCCGGAGTGCGGCGGGCTGACCAGCCCCGAGATGGCGCCGACCAGAAGCACCAGTCCGCTGCAGCCGAGCAGGGCTATCACGCCGGGCTTTCCACCGGGCTTCCCACCGGACCCGGCTTCGGCCGACGGCTTTTCGGGCGGTTCGGGTTCTCCCCATGGCGCGCTCATGCCCGACTCCCCCGACTCGCCCGGCTTCGGTCCGAAGCAGCCAGCGTCGCAGTCGTGGAGAACCAGTGTGCTTACTGTTGCCGATTCGTGACGCTGCGTCAGTCGGAGGCGCGGTCCGGGAGCCGGACCTCGAAGCGGGTCCGGCCGGGTTCGGAGCGGACGGCGACCGAGCCGCCGTGGGCCGTGGCGACGGCGCGGACGATGGCGAGGCCGAGGCCGGTCGAGCCGGTCGCGCGGGTGCGGGCGCGGTCGCCGCGGACGAAGCGCTCGAAGACCTGCGAGGCCAGTTCCGGCGGGATGCCGGGCCCGGTGTCGGTGACCGCGAGCGCGACCTCCCGCGCTGACTCGTCGCGGGCCAGCGACAGCGTCACGGAGGTGCCCGGCGGGGTGTGGATGCGGGCGTTGGCCAGCAGGTTGGCGATCACCTGGCGGAGCCGGTCGGGGTCGCCGGTGATCAGCAGCGGCTCCTCGGGGAGCTCCAGCTGCCACCGGTGCTCGGGGCCGGCCGCCCGCGCGTCGGACGCGCTGTCGAGGGCGAGCCGGGTCAGGTCGACCTCGGCCGAGGCCAGTGGGCGTCCCGCGTCCAGGCGGGCCAGCAGCAGCAGGTCCTCCACGATCGCGCCCATCCGCTGCGACTCCGACTCGATCCTGCGCAGCGCGTGCCGCACCGGTTCGGGGGTCGGCTCCGGGTGGCGCAGCGCCAGTTCCGCGTGGCCGCGGATCGTCGCCACCGGCGTGCGCAGCTCGTGGCTGGCGTCGGCCGCGAAGCCGCGCAGGCGTTCCTCGACGGCCTGGCGCTGGGCCAGGGCGTCCCCGACGTGGCCCAGCATCCGGTTGAACGCGACACCGACCCGGCCGACCTCGGTCTGCGGGTCCTGGTCCGGCACGCGTTCGCGCAGCGCGACCTCCCCGCTGGCCAGCGGCAGACAGCTGACCTGTTCGGCGGTCCGGGCGACCCGCTCCAGCGGACGCAGGGCCAGCCGCACCCAGAACGCGCCGACCGCCGCCGTGACCGCGAACGCCGAAGCGAAGACCATGAGTTCGACGACCAGCAACTGCCGCTGCATCGAGTCGACCTGACTCAGCGGCAGGCCGGTGACCAGCACCTCCCCGCCCGTTCCCGCCTGGGCCACCAGCCGGTAGTGGCCGAGCCGTGCCAGCCGCAGGCTGGCCGGGCTACCGCCCACCGGCAGCGCGGCGAGCTGCGCCTGGACGCTCGCGTCGAGCTGCGGGTGGTCGCCGGGTTCGCCGCCGATCAGGTCGTCGGTGTCCCCGTCGACCACGCCGACCGCGACCACCCGGCCGCCCTTGAGGCATGCGCCGAAGGTGCCGCTGGCCTGGGCTCGGGTGTCGCCGCGACCGTGCTCCAGGCTGGCCGCGTAACGGCCGCCCGCCGCAGCGAGCTGCTGGTCGACCCGGGTGACCAGGAAGTGTTCGAGCTCCGAGGTCGTCACCAGGCTCACCACGGCACAGGCCACGACGAGCAGGGCGAGCAGTCCGGCGATCAGCCGCGCACGCAGGGTCCTGGGGACGAGCCGACGCGGCAGTCTCAGCCTCACACCGGGGCCTTGATCAGGTATCCGGCGCCGCGCACGGTGTGGATCAGCGGCTCGCGCCCATGGTCGATCTTCTTGCGCAGGTAGCTGATGTAGAGCTCGACGACGTGCGCCTGCCCGCCGAAGTCGTACGACCAGACCGCGTCCAGGATCTGCGCCTTGCTCAGCACCCGACGCGGGTGCCGCAGCAGGAAGCGGAGCAGCGCGTACTCGGTCGGACTCAGCTCGATCGGCTCGCCGCCCCGGCTCACCTCGTGCGAGCGTTCGTCGAGGACCAGGTCGGCCAGCGACAGCGTGTCCTCCTCCACCGCGACCGCCTGCTGCGGTTCGGCCCGGCGCAGCAGCCCGCGCAGTCGGACCACGACCTCGGCGAGGCTGAACGGCTTGGTGACGTAGTCGTCGCCACCAGCCGCGATCCCGCCGATCCGGTCCTCGACGGCGTCGCGTGCGGTGAGGAAGAGCACCCGCACCTCGGGGCGCTCGGCGTGGATCCGGCGCAGCACCTCCAGACCGTCGAAGTCCGGCAGCATCATGTCCAGCACCACGGCGTCGGGCCGCCAGCGCGCGGCCAGCCGTACCGCCTCCTGGCCGCTCGCCGCGCCCTGCGCCTCCCAGCCCTCGTAGCGCAGCGCGCCGCAGAGCACCTCGACCAGGTCGGGTTCGTCATCGACGACGAGGATGCGACGCGGCGGGACGGGCGTGGTGATCTCCTGCGACATGGGGCCCATTCTGCGGCAGTCGTGGTGGAGCCCATGAGAATGCCATGAGATCCCGATGCCGGAAAGCCCCGGAATTTCGCTCGCCGCTTCGGCTCTGACCTGGGCAAACGCGCTCCGGGATGCTTCGTGTCCGGCTCGGTACTCATAGCTGATTGAGAGTCTGCGCTGTCAGGGTTGCCACAGACAGACCAATTCAGACATTCGTCGCCGGAGAGGAGCCGCTGGTGAGCACCGTGACCGAACACCGCACCCGCCGCAGCGGGCACCGCGCCGTGCGGACCAGCCCGCTGCCCGTGGACACCGTGGCCCGGCTGGTCCAGGCCGCGATCGCCGTGGGCGCGCTCGGCGTACTGGCGATCTGGTGGAAAAACACGCTCGGTGTCGTCGGCGCCGACCAGTGGCTGACGAACGCCGGGCGGATCACCGGCCTGCTGGCCGGCTACGCCGCGCCCGTCCTGCTGCTGCTGATGGCGCGGCTGCCGCTGCTGGAGCGCGAGGTCGGCGCGGACCGGCTGGCCCGCTGGCACGCGGTCGGCGGCCGCTACCTGGTCGGACTGGTCTTCGCGCACGTCACCAGCATCATCTGGGGCTACGCGCTGACCGACCACCGCAACGTCGTCGGCGAGGGCGTCAACATGGCGCTGACCTACCCGGACATGCTCAAGGCGACCTTCGGCACCGCCCTGCTCCTCGCCACCGGTTTCTTCTCGGCCCGCGCCGCGCGCCGCCGGCTCGGATACGAGACCTGGTACTACCTGCACCTGGCGACCTACCTCGCCGTCGCGCTCGGCTTCGCGCACCAGCTCAGCAACGGCGCCGATCTGGGCCAGGGCCCGGAGCGGCTCGCCTGGTACGCGCTCTACCTGGGCACCGCCGCGCTGCTGGGCTGGTACCGGCTGCTCCGCCCGGCTCTGCTGGACCGCAAGCACCGGCTGCGGGTGGCCGAGATCCGCCCGGAGGGGCCGGGAACGGTCTCGCTCTTCCTGACCGGGCGGCGCCTGGACGAGCTCGGCGCGGAGGCCGGGCAGTTCTTCCGGCTCCAGTTCCTCGCGCCCGGCCTGCGTTTCGCGGCCAACCCCTACTCGCTCTCCGCGCCGCCCGGTCCGGACTACCTGCGCTTCACGGTGAAGGACCTGGGCGGTCACAGCGGGGCCGTGGCCGGGCTGAAGCCGGGCACCAAGGTCCACGCCGAGGGTCCGTACGGGGCCTTCACCGCGCGCCGCCGCCGGGCGCGGCAGGTTCTGCTGGTCGCGGCCGGGGTGGGGATCACGCCGCTGCGGGCGCTCTTCGAGACGATCCCGGCCGCCCCCGGCGAGCTGACCCTGCTCTACCGGGCGAGCCGCGAGGAGGACGTGCTCTTCCGCCGCGAGCTGGCGGCCATCGCCCAGGCGCGTGGCGCGCGGCTGCAGTTGCTGGTCGGGCCGCGCGCGGAGGTCGGCGATCCGATCGAGCCTGCGACGCTGTCCCGGCTCGTCCCGGGGCTGGCGCGGCACGACGTCTACGTCTGCGGCCCCGACGCGCTGACCGCACGCGCCGTCGCCGCCCTCCGGGCGGCAGGCGTACCGCGCCGCCGCCTGCACCACGAGTCCTTCACCTTCTAGCCTTCGTTCACTCCGGGGAGCTGCCATGCGCCGCGCCATCGTCACCACCACCGCCACGGCGGCGGGCGTCGTCCTGCTGCTCTCGCTCAAACCGCACGGCGGGGCCTCGGCCGCCGGCCAGACGCCGGTCATCAGCTCGGGCTCCGACAGCACGACATCAGCTGGCTCCGCCGCGTCCACATCTACACCGGCTCCGGGCGCGTCGAAGACGGCCGCGAAGACCACCACCAAGGCGGCGTCGACCGGCAGCTACACCGGCACGGCGGTCGACACCCGCTACGGCCCGGTCCAGGTCCGGATCAGCGTCAGCGGCGGGAAGCTGAGCAAGATCGACGTGCTGCAGTATCCGAACGGCATGCAGAAGGACATCGAGATCAACGGCTACGCGCTGCCCGTGCTCAACCAGGAGGCGCTGGCCGCCCAGAGCGCGAAGATCGACATGGTCTCCGGCGCGACCTACACCAGCACCGGTTACACCCAGTCGTTGCAGAGCGCCCTGGACCAGGCGGGCCTGAAATGACCACGCCCGCGACGACGCCCCTCGCCCACGCCGAGCATGTGATGGGCACCGTCTTCTCCTTCGCCGTTCGCGACCCCGGTCCGGCCGTCGAGGCCGCGCTGGGCGCGGCCGTGGCCCGACTGCACGCGATCGACGCGCTCTTCTCCCCCTTCCGGCCGGAGAGCGAGCTCAGCCGCGTGGCGCGGGGAGCACTGGCGCTCGCGGACGCTGATCCGGAGCTGGCCGAGGTGCTGGAGCGCTGCCGGGAGGTCGCCGAGCAGACGGACGGCTGGTTCACCGCCTGCCCGGGCGGACGACTCGACCCGAGTGGCTGGGTCAAGGGCTGGGCGGTCCAGCAGGCCTGCGAACTCTTGTGCCAGGCGGGATCGACGGAGCACTGCGTCAACGGCGGCGGCGACATCCAGTCGGTCGGCGGTCCCTGGCGCATCGGCGTCGCCGACCCGGCGCGTCCCGGCGCGCTGGCGACGGTCCTCGTGGGGCGCGACCTCGTCGTCGCCACCTCGGGCACCACCGAGCGCGGCGCTCACATCCTCGACCCGCACGCGGGCACGCCCGCGACCGGGCTCCGCTCGCTGACGCTGGTCAGCACGGGCCGGGGCCGGATCGCCCGGACCGACGCCTGGGCGACGGCCGCCTTCGCGATGGGCCCGGAGCTCGGCCTGGCCTGGGCGGAACGGCAGCCGGAGCTGGAGGCCTTCGCCCTGCTCCCGGATCCCTCATCCCCGCCTCGCTGCACGAGCGGCTTCCTCCGCCACGCCGCCTGAACCGGACACTGCCCCGAAACGCACAGGCCCCGCCCCGGCAGAGCCGGAACGGGGCACTGGCACATCTGGGGGTCAGATGATGGTGATGTTCTCCGCCTGCGGGCCCTTCTGGCCCTGCGTGACGTCGAACTCGACCTTCTGGCCTTCCTGCAGCTCACGGAAGCCCTGGGCGTTGATGTTCGAGTAGTGGGCGAAGACGTCGGCGCCGCCGCCGTCCTGCTCGATGAAACCGAAGCCCTTTTCGGCGTTGAACCACTTGACGGTACCGGTCGCCATAATCTGCCTTTTCTTCTGTGATGACGTGCAGGTCAAGACCGTACACGGTTGGCGATCACCCGACCATGAACCGCGCGGTGCGCCACGCCGACGAGTGGAGACGAGTCCCGACGCGTGTCGCTGGGTGCTGCTGGATGCCCCTGGGGTGACGCAGTCCTCATCCTGTAGGCTTTGCGTCAGTTGCAGTCGTGGTTCCCTAAGCTTCACCGCCCGTGATCGCGATCACGGGCGTTCGTGCTTTCTGAGGTCTCTCCGGACCAGGGTGATCAAGCCGGCGACACGGCCGCCGCGTTCCCTGCGGCAGCCGAACACTCTGGAGACAGGAGATAACTATGGCCACCGGTACCGTGAAGTGGTTCAACGCCGAGAAGGGCTTCGGCTTCATCGAGCAGGACGGCGGCGGCGCCGACGTCTTCGCCCACTACTCGAACATCAACTCGCAGGGCTTCCGCGAGCTCTTCGAGGGTCAGAAGGTCGAGTTCGACGTCACCCAGGGCCAGAAGGGCCCCCAGGCGGAGAACATCACCATCATCTGATGCACTGATGTGTGAGCGGCCCGCCCCGGCACTGCCGGGGCGGGCCGCTCTGCTTATCGGCTTGTCGCTTTCGGCTTTGCCGCCGGCTCAGGCGGTGCCGCGCCGACGACGGCCCCTGCCCTCGTTGGGGAACTTGAAGCCGCCCATCATGAAGCCCAGCAGCCCCGCGCAGATGATGATCACGCCGAGTGAGAACCCGATGATCTCCAGCACCACCACGTCCTGCCCCTTTCCTAGCTCCGCGCCACCGACGCTAGGGCAAATCGGACAGATCGGCGAATTCTGCCTCCCGCGTGAGGGCGACTGAGCATCGGCTATGCGGTCCGGCGACGCAGCGTCGCGGCGCCCAGGGCCAGCGCGAGCAGCGCACACCCCAGGACCACCAGCAGGTCCAACGCCACCGTGCCGCCGAAGCCGGACTCGGTGGTGAGTTTGTTCATCGCGTCGACGGCGTAGGAGAGCGGCAGCGCGTCGGAGATCCCGTGCAGCCAGGCGGCCATGGAGGCGCGCGGCGTGAAGAGCCCGCAGAGCAGCAATTGCGGCAGCAGGAACGCGGGCATGAATTGAACGGCTTGGAATTCCGTGGCCGCGAAGGCCGAGACGAAGAGGCCCAGCGCGGTCCCCAGCAGCCCGTCCGCGACGGCGACCGCGAGCAGCGCCCAGCTCGGGCCGGCCACGTTCAGGCCCAGCAGGCCGACCGTCAGGCCGAAGGCCAGCAGTCCCTGCACCAGCGCCACCAGCCCGAACGCGAGCGCGTAGCCGAGCAGCAGGTCCAGCTTGCCGAGCGGCATCGTCAGCAGCCGTTCCAGCGTGCCACTGGTCCGTTCGCGGAGCGTGGCGACGGCGGTGACCAGGAACATCACGATCATCGGGAAGATCCCGAGCATCGGCGCGCCGATGCTGTCGAAGACCTGCGGCTGCCCGTCGAAGACGTACTTGAGCAGCAGGATCAGCAGGCACGGCACGACCAGCAGCATCGCCACGGTGCGCGGGTCGTTGCGCAGCTGGAGCAGCACGCGGCGGGCGGTGGCGAGAGTACGGCGGGCGTTCATCGGGTCTCTCCTGCGGCAGCGGTTCCCGGGATCGCGTCGAAGCCCGCGACCAGCTTGAGGAAGGCCGCCTCGATGTCGGGTGCGCCGGTCGCGGCGAGCAGGGCGGCCGGGGTGTCCTGGGCCAGCAGCCGGCCCTCGCGCATCAGCAGCAGGCTGGTGCAGCGGGCGGCCTCGTCCATGACATGGCTGGAGATGAGCAGCGTCGCCCCGCCGGCTGCGAGGCGGTGGAAGAGCTGCCACAGGTCCTGCCGCAGCACCGGGTCCAGGCCGACCGTCGGCTCGTCCAGGACCAGCAGCTCCGGCGCGCCGAGCAGCGCTGCCGCGAGCGAGACGCGGGCCCGCTGGCCGCCGGAGAGGCGGCCCACCAGGTCGTGCTCGCGGCCGTTGAGGCCGACCTCCTCCAGCACCCGGGCGGGGTCGGACTTCGGCGCGCCGAGCACCTCGGCGAAGTAGCGCAGGTTGGCGCCGATCGACAGGTCGGCGTAGACGGACGGCGCCTGGGTCACGTAGCCGACCTTGTCGCGCAGCTGCGGACTGCCGGCCGGGTGGCCGAGCACGCCGACCTCGCCGGAGGCGATCTGCTGCACGCCCACGACGGAGCGCAACAGCGTCGTCTTGCCGCAGCCGCTGGGGCCGAGCAGGCCTGTGACCGAGCCACGGGCCACGGCGAGGTCGAGACCGTGCAGCACCGGTCTGCCGCCCCGGGCCACGCGGAGGCCGTGGACCTCGATGGCTTGCGAATTCATCATGCGTTGAGTTTTGCGCCGCGGAGCTCTCGCGTCAAGCGTCCGGACGAGGGGACCGAGGCGGCTTCAGCCCGCGAGGTAGCGCTGGAGGGTCGGCGCGAGCAGGGGCACCAGATCCTCGGCGTCCGCCGAGGCGATCGGCTCGGCCGCGATCACGTACCGCGCGACGGCCAGCCCGATGATCTGCGCGAGCACCAGCTCGACCCTGAGCTCCGGCTGCTCGACCTCCAGCGCGGCGGCGAGGCGGGTCACCAGCTCGCGGACGACGAAGCCGCGCAGCAGCTCGGCGATCTGCTCGCTGCCGACAACCGTGCGCAGCACGGCGAGCAGCCGGTCACGCACCTCGGGCTGCTCCCACATCGTCAGCACGAAGCGCGCCGTCCGCTCCCCCACCTCGGCGCGGTCACCGGCCAGGATCAGCCCGACCACGGTGGCCGGCTCTACGGGGAAGTCCAGTGCGGCGAGGAAGAGTTGCTCCTTGCTGCCGAAGTAGTGGTGCAGCAGCGCCGCATCGACGCCCGCGAGGCGGGCGATCCCGCGCATGCTGGCCTTCTCGTACCCGCGCGCCGCGAACTCCGTGCGCGCCGCCTCCAGCACGGCCCCTCGGGTGTCCGCGCCGCCCGGCCTCCGACCGGTCCGTTTGGTCGGCCGCGAGCCTTCTTCCTTGTCGCTCATGCGTCCATACTCGCCGAAAGCCCGCTGGAAGTTGCTTCATGCAAGGGCCATGACGCTGCAACAGAACCGGTCCACGATGGGACTGGAACGCGTTCTACCGAACGCGACCTACCCGATGGAGACCCTGAGAGGAGCCGCAGTGGCGACAGCACCGAGCGCACCGACAGCACTGGAACTCACCCGGATCACCGGCCGCATCGGCGCGGTCGTGCACGGCCTCAAGCTGGACGGCGAGCTGCCGCGGACGACCGTCGAGCAGGTCCGTGCCGCGCTGCACGCGCACAAGGTGCTCTTCTTCCGTGGCCAGCACCACCTCGACGACGCGAGCCACGAGGCGTTCGCGCGCCTGCTCGGCCACCCGGTCGGCCACCCGACGGTGCCGGCCGCGGACGGCCGCTACGTCTTCGAACTGGACGCCACGAAGGGCGTGCGCGCCAACAACTGGCACACCGACGTCACCTTCGTCCCCGCGTACCCGGCCGCGTCCATCCTCCGCGCCGTCGAGCTCCCGCCCTACGGCGGCGAGACGATGTGGGCGAACACGGCGGCGGCGTACCGCGCGATGCCTGCGGCGCTGAAGGTCTTCGCAGAGCAGTTGCGTGCGGTCCACACGAACGACTTCGACTACGCGGCGCGGCTGGGGCTGCGCCCCGAGCTCGCGGAGAACCGCGAGGTGGCGGACCTGTTCCGGCAGGTGTTCGTGTCGACGGCGTTCAAGACGGAGCATCCGGTGGTCCGGGTCCACCCGGTGACCGGCGAGAAGACGATCCTGCTGGGCGCGTTCACGCAGAGCCTGGTCGGCTTCGCGAGCGACGACAGCCGCGAGCTGATCGCGCTGCTTCAGCGCTTCGTCGAGAAGCCGGAGAACACGGTCCGCTGGTCCTGGCAGGTGGGCGACGTGGCGATCTGGGACAACCGCGCGACCCAGCACTACGCCGTCAACGACTACGGCGACCACCCCCGCCTGGTCCGTCGCATCACGCTCGACGGCGATGTGCCGGTCGGCGTGGACGGCGTGCCGAGTCGCCTGCTTGAACCTGCGGAGCCGCCGAGGGTTGCGGGCATCGTCCCGGCAGCGGAGCTCGAAGCACTCTCGCACTGAGGGGACCTCTGGGGGCGCGAGGAACTGCGCGAGAAACCACCCTGTGCGAATGGCCCTGAACATTGAGGACCATCCGCACGTCGGTGGCTTGTCGCGCCCACGCGGCGGAGCCGCATTTCAGCAGAGCCTCGCGCCCCTAAAGGCGAGGCCAGGGGCGGGCTTCGGTGTGTTCGATGCTGGTGTTCAGGCGGGTCAGGACCCGCGACAGCTCGGCGACCTCCGCGTCGGTCCAGTCGGTGAGGACCCGGGCCAGCCCGGCAATCGCCCAGTCGCGGTCAAGCTCCAAGCGGCGCACTCCCTCCGCCGTCACGCGGAGCTTGCGGGCGACGCCGCCGTCGGGGTCGGGGATGCGCTCGGCCAGGCCGGCGCGGAGCAGCGCCGCCGTCTGACGGTTCACCGTCGAGGCGTCCAGGCCGAAGGCCTCCGCGAGCTGGCCGATCGACATCGGCCCCTGCGTCCGCAGCCGCGTCAGCAGCGTGTACGCGCTGCGTTCGAGGCGGTCCTCCGGCTGGTCGCGCCGAAGTGCGGCCATCGCCGCGTGCCGCCCGAGCAGCATCAACTCGCGTTCGATCTGCGGCAGCTCCTCGTGCACCGCACAGCCTCCCGTCTCGGTCCGGCAGCAGGGTATCGCCAGAACCCATCTATGTACGGTACACATACTGTGCACGATACATAGCTGTCCCGCCCCGCCTGCCAGGAGCGCCGATGACGAGCACACCCCCTCACCCCGTGACCGCCCCGCCCCGGCGCCCCGGCGGAGCGATCATCGGCGTCCTCGCCTGCGCCGGCATCGTCGTCTCGCTGATGCAGACGCTGATCGTCCCGCTGATCCCCAATCTGCCGCACCTGCTGCACAGCAGCGCCGCGAACACCTCCTGGGCCATCACCGCGACCCTGCTCGCCGCCGCAGTCGCCACGCCCGTGCTCGGGCGGCTCGGCGACATGTTCGGCAAGCGCCGCATGCTCGTGGCGAGTCTGCTCCTGCTGGTCGCCGGTTCGCTGGTGAGCGCGCTCGGCAGCTCGCTCGCTTCGATGATCGTCGGTCGCGCGCTGCAGGGCTGCGGCATGGCCGTCGTCCCGCTCGGGATCAGCGTGATGCGCGACGAGCTGCCACCCGAGAAGCTCGGCTCGGCGATG
Source organism: Streptacidiphilus sp. MAP12-20 (assembly GCF_041262525.1). NCBI lineage: Bacteria > Bacillati > Actinomycetota > Actinomycetes > Kitasatosporales > Streptomycetaceae > Streptacidiphilus > Streptacidiphilus sp. MAP12-20. The sequence goes on along the minus strand of NZ_JBGCCK010000009.1, from coordinate 206,687 downwards.
GCACTGATGAGCTCCTCACTCGGCATCGGCGGCGCGCTCGGACTGCCCGCGGCGGCGACCATCGCTCAGCACAGCGACTGGCACATGCTCTTCTGGACCTCCGGCGCTCTCGGCGCGGCCGTCGCGGTGCTGGTGGTCGCCGTCGTGCCCGAGTCACCGCTGCGCGCCGGAGGGAGCTTCGACGTGATCGGCGCGGCCGGTCTCTCGGCCGGCCTGCTCTGCCTGCTGCTCGGGATCTCCAAGGGCGGCGACTGGGGTTGGGGCAGCGGGACCACGCTCGGGATGTTCGCGGCGGCCGCCGCCGTACTGGCCGTCTGGGCCTGGTGGGAACTGCGGCGGCCCGCGCCGCTCGTGGACCTGCGCACGACGATGCGGCGTCAGGTGCTGCTCACCAACGTCGCCTCGATCGTGGTCGGCTTCGCGATGTACGCGATGTCGCTGATCGTGCCGCAACTGCTGGAGCTGCCGAAGGCGACCGGTTACGGGCTCGGCCGGTCCATGGTGGCGGCCGGTCTCGTCGTCGCCCCCTCCGGACTGGTCATGATGGCCGTCTCGCCGCTCTCGGCCCGGCTCTCGGCGGCGCGCGGCCCGAAGGCCTCGCTGCTCACCGGCGCGCTGGTGATCGCCCTCGGCTACGGCCTGGCGCTTCCGCTGATGCACCACGTCTGGGGCGTGCTGCTCTTCTCCAGCGTGATCGGGGCGGGCATCGCCTTCGCCTACGCGGCGATGCCCGCGCTGATCATGTCGGCGGTGCCGCCGTCCGAGACCGCCGCCGCCAACGGCCTCAACACCCTGATGCGCAGCATCGGCACCTCCACCTCCGCCGCCGTGATGGGCGTGGTGCTCTCGCACCTGACCATCCGGTTGGGACCGGTCACGCTGCCCTCCGCCCACGGCTTCCGGGTCGGCTTCGTGATCGGCGGCGGGGTGGCCCTGCTCGCCGCGCTGCTGACGCTCGCGATCCCGGGGCGGAAGCCCGCCTCGACCGTCACGGCAGCCGTCCCGCAGCCTGCTGCGCCTGCTGCGGAGTCTCCTGCCGACGCGAGGCCCGCAGCGACGTGATCGTCGTGACGGCCAGCACCACCACGATGAAGGCCAGCGAGAACGGGATGCCGATCTCCGGCGCCCAGTGCGCGCCGGCCTCGTGCAGGGCGTGCAGCAGCAGCTTCACGCCGATGAAGCCGAGGATCACCGAGAGCCCGTAGGAGAGGTGGACCAGCTTCTTGAGCAGGCCGCCGATCAGGAAGTAGAGCTGGCGCAGGCCCATCAGCGCGAAGGCGTTCGCGGTAAAGACGATGTACGGATCCTGCGTCAGCCCGAAGATCGCGGGGATCGAGTCCATCGCGAAGAGCACGTCCGTGCTGCCGATCGCCAGCATCACCACCAGCATCGGGGTGATCAGACGCTTGCCGTTCTCGACGACGAGCAGCTTGGTGCCCCGATACCCCTCGGTCGCCGGGAAGCGCCGCTCGACGGCCTTGAGGAAGCCATTCTCCTCGAACTCCTCGGCGGCGTCGTCGGCGTGATCGGCCCGCGCCTCCTTGATCAGCTTCCAGGCGGTCCAGATCAGGAAAGCGCCGAAGAGGAAGAAGATCCAGGAGAAGCTCGCGATGACGGCCGCACCCGCCGCGATGAAGATCGCCCGCAACACCAGGGCGATCAGCACGCCCACCGTGAGCACCCGCTGCTGATACGCGGGCGGGACGGCGAACTTCCCCATGATCAGCACGAAGACGAAGAGGTTGTCGACGCTGAGCGACTTCTCGGTGATGTACCCGGCGAAGAACTCCGCCGCCGGGCCGCCGCCCGAGTGCCACCAGAGGAAGCCGCCGAAGAGCAGCGCCAGCACGACCCAGACCACGGTCCAGAGACCGGCCTCGCGCAGCGAGACCTCATGGGGTTTGCGGCCGCCGATGAAGAAATCGGCGGCGATGAGTACGGCGAGTACGGCGATGGTGGTGGCCCACATGGCCACGGACGCGTCCATGAACGGCTGCTCCTCCGGCAGGCACAACTGTCTGCCGGAGGTCTCCTCCGCCCTGCCTGGCAGGGCCGACGCCACCGGGCGGTGCTGGGCACCGCCGTGTTGACGAGGACGTCGTTCTAGGGAGTACTCCCCTCCGCTTGCCTTGCCAGGCTAACAAGACAGCAAAGGGGAGGCAAAGGCCGAGAGATGCTCAGTGGTAGACGCGAATGTAGTCGGCCGAGAAGGTGATCGGCGTGCTGCCGCTGGGGGCCGCGTGGTACTGGCCGGCCGAGAGCGACAGGTTGAGGATCAGGTAGGCAGACCAGTTCGCGCCCACGCCGTTGCCGTCCGAGTAGACCTTGACTCCGTTGACGTACCAGTCGACCGAGTTGGCGCCGTACTTGGTGCCGATGGTGACCCACTGGCCCGGCTTCACCGCGTTCGCGTCGGTGAAGTAGTTCGAGCCGGAGGTGACGTGGTTGGTGAGCTCCAGCAGGTTCGGGTTGTCCGGGTGGTACTCGAAGGAGTCGATCTCACCGTTGCCGTTCTTCCACGTCCACAGGGCCGGCCAGGCGCCCACACCGGTGGGGAGCTTCATCCGGGCCTCGACGTAGTCGCCGGTCTTGACCTGGAAGCCCTCCTTGGAGCCCTCGGTCGTCAGCATGCCGGTCGTCCACGCCTGCTTGCCGTTCTCCAGCGTGTGCGAGCTGGGCTGGGCCGTGAAGGTGGCCACGCCGTTCGCGACGGTGACGTCGTTGGTGTCCAGCCAGTCGAGCTTGTTGTCGTTGGGGTTGTGGTTGCCGTACTGGTAGGAGGAGGAGCTGTCGCCGACCCAGCGCTGGCCCCAGTTGATCGGACCGTTGAACTCGTCGGACCAGATCGGGGTGGTGGAGGAGGCGACGCCGGCCGGGATCGCGCTGCCACCGCTCGGGGCGGGCACCGGAGTCGGCGTGGGCTTCGGCGTCGGCGTGGGGGTCGGCGTGGGCTTCGGGGCCGGGGTCGGGGTCGAGCTGGAGCCGATGGTCAGCGTCTTCGCGGTCAGGTTGTGCCAGCCGCTGGCGTCGAGGTAGGCGCCCATCATCGTGTAGTGGCCGGGGGCGAAGGTCCGCGTGCCCGCGTGGAAGGTCAGGCCGGAGGGGCAGATCCGCGCGTTGCTGCGCCACTGCGGGAAGTCCAGGTTGTTGCCGGCCGCGTCGCGGACGGCCACACCGAGGCTGCGCACGGTCACGCAGGAGGTCGCGCTGACCTTGACGGTCGCGGTGGCGGTCTTGCCGCTGACAGTGGCGGACAGGCCGGTCTCGCTGACGCGCGGGGTGCTCGCCTGGGCCTGCGGCACGAAAGCCGCGCCGAGAAGCAGGGCCGGCACGGCGCCGAACGTGAGTATGCGGGCAGGGGTCGACAGGGTGGGATGCATGGCGCCTCTCCGACGCCTGCGAGGTGAGCTGTCGGATTCGGGCCGTGAGAGTAGCCCGGCCGCGCGGACGCGGCTTCACCCCAAGCCTCGCGACATGGCGAGGCAGCGTGCACCTGGTTCCCCCGCTCCGGCCCGTGGTGTTCGTAGACCCGGCGGCGAGGGGCAGGATTCGGCGTCCCGACGCTGGGGTCCGTCGATGGGAGCGGACCTGCGCAGGTTAGGCAGATTGAATGACCGCAACCAAACATTCTCCCTACGATTGAGGGCTATCTCACAGGCTCTGCTCGATCACCGGAAGCATGTCCTGGAAGGTCCTCCCCTGCGCCGGCACGCCGATCGCGGCCATCTGCCAACCATCGTTCGCGTCCCGGTAGACCTTGGCCATGACCTGGCCGGTGTGGGCGCCGCCGCCGTCGAGCGTGTAGCGGGCCAGCTCCTGGCCCTTGATCTCGTCGACCAGGCGGCAGTGGGCCCGCTGGACCTCCTGGAAGCTCTGGCCGTTGTACGAGTTCACGGTGAAGACGATCTGGGTGATCTTCTTCGGAACCCGGTGCAGATCCACCATGATCGACTCGTCGTCCTCGCCGCCGCTGCCGCCGACCAGGTTGTCGCCGGTGTGGCGGACCGAGCCGTCGTTGCTGACCAGGTGCTGGAAGAAGACGACATCCGCCAGCGAGCCGCCCGCGTAGAGGACGGCCGAGGCGTCCAGATCGATCTCGCGGCGGCGCATCCCGAAGAGCCCGCGGCGGGGCGCGGCCTGCCACCCGAGGCCCATCCGGACCACCGTCAGCGAGCCGCCGCCCGCCGCCTTATCCAGGCTGACACTCTGCCCCTTGCTCAAGCTCACCGACATGGCTCGGCCCTCCCCGAATCGATCCGCGGCGTCGGCCGCCGCGGCCTCTCATCCCTAGGCTTGAACCTTACGACCTGGGGGTCGCGTGGGAACGGATCAGCACGGACCCGCCGGGGCCGATCAGCGGGCCATCCGGTCAGGCGATGCCCGCTTCGCGCATCTGGCGCAACTCCTTCTTGAGCTCGTTGACCTCGTCGCGCAGCCGGGCCGCGACTTCGAACTGCAGCTCAGCCGCAGCGGCGTGCATTCGGTCCGTCAGTTCGCCGATGAGATCGGCCAGCTCGGCCGCAGGCAGGCTCTTGGCACCCTTCTTGCCGGCCGCTGCCGCTGCCTTCGCGCCGAGGGCCGGGACCGGTGCCTTCTGGCCCTTGCCGCCGCCCGTGCCGGACTGGCGGTAGCCCGTGCTGAGCAGCTCGGCGGTGTCCATGTCCTCGCGGGCGAGGGAGTCGAGGATGTCGCCGATCTTCTTGCGCAGCGGCTGCGGGTCGATCCCGTGCTCGGCGTTGTAGGCCTGCTGGATCTCACGGCGGCGGTTGGTCTCGGAGATGGCGCGGTCCATCGCCGGGGTGATCCGGTCGGCGTACATGTGGACCTGGCCGGAGACGTTACGGGCGGCGCGGCCGATCGTCTGGATCAGCGAGGTGGGCGACCGGAGGAAGCCCTCCTTGTCGGCGTCGAGGATCGCGACGAGGGAGACCTCGGGCAGGTCGAGGCCCTCGCGCAGCAGGTTGATGCCGATCAGCACGTCGTAGTCGCCGGCGCGCAGCTGGCGCAGCAGTTCGATCCGGCGCAGCGTGTCGACATCGCTGTGCAGGTACCGGACCCGGATGCCGAGCTCCAGCATGTAGTCCGTCAGATCCTCGGACATCTTCTTGGTCAGCGTGGTGACCAGGACGCGCTCGTCCTTCTCGGTGCGCAGCCTGATCTCATGGATCAGATCGTCGATCTGGCCCTCCGTCGGCTTGACGACGACCTCGGGGTCGATCAGGCCGGTGGGCCGGATGATCTGCTCGACCTGGCCGTCGCCTCGGGAGAGCTCGTAGGCGCCGGGAGTGGCCGAGAGGTAGACCGTCTGGCCGATGCGCTCGACGAACTCCTCCCATTTCAGCGGGCGGTTGTCCATCGCCGAGGGCAGCCGGAAGCCGTGCTCGACGAGCGCGCGCTTGCGCGAGGCGTCGCCCTCGTACATCGCGCCGATCTGCGGCACGGTGACGTGGGACTCGTCGATGACCAGGAGGAAGTCCTCAGGGAAGAAGTCCATCAGGGTGTTCGGCGCGGTGCCCGGATCGCGGCCGTCGATGTGCCGGGAGTAGTTCTCGATGCCCGAGCAGGTGCCGATCTGCCGCATCATCTCGATGTCGTACGTCGTGCGCATGCGCAGCCGCTGGGCCTCCAGCAGCTTGCCCTGCTTCTCCATCGTGGCGAGCGTCGTCTCCAGCTCCGCCTCGATCCCGGTGATGGCGCGCTCCATCCGCTCCGCGCCGGCGACGTAATGCGAGGCGGGGAAGACGTGCAGCTGCTCGTCCTCGCTGATGACCTCGCCGGTCAGCGGGTGCAGCGTGCTCAGCGCCTCGATCTCGTCGCCGAACATCTCGATCCGGATGGCGAGCTCCTCGTAGACCGGGAAGATCTCGATCGTGTCGCCGCGGACTCGGAAGGTGCCGCGGGTGAAGGCGACGTCGTTGCGGTTGTACTGGATCTCGACGAAGCGGCGCAGCAGCGCGTCGCGGTCGATCTCGTCGCCGACCTTGAGCTGGACCATCCGGTCGACGTACTCCTGCGGCGTGCCGAGGCCGTAGATGCAGGAGACGGAGGCGACCACGATCACGTCGCGCCGGGTCAGCAGCGAGTTGGTGGCCGAGTGGCGCAGCCGCTCGACCTCCTCGTTGATCGAGGAGTCCTTCTCGATGTAGGTGTCCGTCTGCGCGATGTAGGCCTCGGGCTGGTAGTAGTCGTAGTACGAGACGAAGTACTCGACCGCGTTGTTCGGCAGCAGCTCGCGGAACTCGTTCGCCAGCTGGGCGGCGAGCGTCTTGTTCGGCGCCATCACGAGCGTGGGGCGCTGCAGCTTCTCGATCATCCACGCCGTCGTGGCGGACTTGCCCGTGCCGGTGGCGCCGAGCAGCACGACGTCCTTCTCGCCCGCGCGGACGCGGCGCTCCAGCTCCGCGATGGCAGTGGGCTGGTCTCCGTTGGGCTGGTAGGGACTGACGACCTCGAAGGGCGCCACGGACCGCTGAAGATCGGTGATGGGTCTCACGGCACCAACCGTACGACCCACCACTGACAAATCGGCTCCGACGGCCGAAAGGCCTTTGCGGAAAGCCCGGGGAAAACAGTCTGACGGTGACCTACACTCGGGCCGACTCGGCCCAGGGGGCCGCGCAGAGGTCGGCGACGGCGCGGCGGTCGCGCGTCAGGGCGGGTTCCTCCGCCGTGCGGCCGATCGCGATCATGGAGACGATCGCCCAGCCGGGATCGGGGCGGAGCTCCTCGGTGAGGCCGTCGAGGTCGAAGGCGCGGAACTGGTGGGTGGCGAGGCCCAGCGCCTGCGCCTGGACGGTCAGGTGGGCCGCCGCCTGACCGAGGTCGTAGTCGGCGAACTCGGAATACGTGATCCCCGGATCGCCGACCCAACGGCGCGTCAGCGTGACCACGAGCAGGCCCGCGTCGGTCGCCCAGCGGGCGGAGCTGGGGGCGAGGTGGCGCAGCACCCGAGCATGTCCCGACTCCCCCGGCCGGGCCGCGAAGAAGCCCCACGGCTGCGAGTTCCCTGCGGAGGGCGCCCAGCGCGCGGCCTCCAGCAGCAGCGCGAGGGCCTCGTCGTCCACGGCCCCAAACGGGTCGAACTTGTCAGGGCTGAACCGCCCGGCCAACAGGGGGTGAATCGCTCCGGGCCCGGACCGTTCAAGATCGCTGCGCATGTGCGGGTGCAACGAGCCGCGCCGGCGGCGTATTCCGCTCCGGCTACCGCTTTCCCGCGATGGGCGGCAGGCCGCGCGTCAGGTGACGGACGCGCCCAGCCCCGGCCCGGCCTCGGACGCGGGCCCGGTCAGGCTCAGGTCCTGCAGTGCGGCGAGCGCCTGCAGGCCGCGCAGGAAAGCGGCACGGTCCGCGGCCGGGAGTCGACCGAGCAGGCGTTCCTCGCCGATCTGGATCGCGGCCTGGACCGCGTCCCGCACCCGTCGCCCCTCCGGGGTCAGCGCGAGCAGGCGGACCCTGCGGTCCAGCGGGTCGGGCTCGCGGCTGATCAGGCCGCGCGCCGCGAGGTCGTCGAGCACCGCGATGATGCGGGTCTTGTCCGCGCCGATCGCTTCCGCCAGCGCCGCCTGGGTCCGCAGTGGCGTCGCGTCGAGGCGCAGCAGCACCGCGTAGGCCCACATGCTGACGCCGTGCGCGTCGAGGATCGGCTGCTCGGCAGCCATCAGGGCACGCCCCAAGGGCACCATCATCGCCGCCAGATCAGGACGGGCCGTCCCCTGCGCCTTCTGAGCCATGTCACGAACGTACCGGTTGACAATTCATATGCTTGAGCACATCGTAAGCACATGCTTATGAATGTGACTCCGGCGAAATTCGACGACCTACGTCGCCTGCACGCGCAGGCAATCCGCGAAAGCGTCGCTCTGGTCCGCCGGATCACCGACGCGGACCTCCCCCGGCCGACCCCCTGCACCGACTGGACCCTCGGCGACCTGCTCGCGCACATGACGGCCCAGCACAGGGGCTTCGCGGCGGCGGCGCTCGGCCGCGGCGAAGACCTCACGCAGTGGGCCGTCACGTCGCTCGACGCGGACTTCGTCGCGCAGTACGACGCGGCGGCCGAGCAGGTCGTCGCCGCCTTCGCGCAGCTCACCGAGCCCGACCGCGGCCTGATCCTCGCCGAGTTCGCCCGCGATCAGAGCTTTCCGGCCGCGCTGGCCCTCGGCTTCCACCTGCTCGACTACGTGGTCCACGGCTGGGACGTCGCCCGCGCCCTCGGGTTGGGCTTCGCGCCTGACGCCGAGCTGCTGGCCGCCGCGCTGCCCGTCGCACTCGCCGTCCCGGACGGCGCGTCGCGGCTCGCCGCCGACAGCCCCTTCCGCCCCGGCCTGGCGGCCGACGCCTCCACCGACACGCTGGAACGGATCCTGTTCGCACTGGGGCGCTCGCCGTCCTGGCCGGGCGGCGCGACCGAGGGCGCACCCTCGTGCTGAGGTCGTCCTGGACGCCCGGCCTGGATCACGGCCGACGCGGCCCGGTGCTGGTGAGCGTCACCGATTTCACCCTCGACCGGCTCGTCGACCTGCCCGGCGTCTACCGCGCGGCCCGGCGGCTCGCCGCCGACTGGACCGAGCTCGAAGGAGCTCACGGAATGTGGCTCTGGGCGCTCCCGACGGAGCGCCGCTGCGGGGCCGTCGCCGTCTGGTCCGACGAGACCGCCCTGCGCGACTTCGTCGCCTGGCCGCCCCACGTCGCGATCATGGGGCGGTACCGCGGCCGGGGCCGACTGTGCTCGACGAGCCGGCAGGCGGACGCCTTCGACCCGGCGGACATCTGGTCCCGCGCACAGGCCGGGCTGATCACCCGGGCCCAATAGCCCCTGCGGCTACCGCGTGGCCGCCCGCTCGGCCACCACCGCGCTGTCGCGCGCCAGCGCGACGAGGCGGGAGACGGCGCGGAGGTACTTCTTCTTGTACCCCCCGTTCAGCATCTCCTCGCTGAATATCGAGTCGAACGCCGTCCCCGAGGCCACCACCGGCAGCTCGCGGTCGTACATCCGGTCGGCGAGGACCACCAGGCGCAGCGCGGTGCTCTGGTCGGGGACAGCGGTGACCCCGCGCAGGAAGACCGCGTCCACGCCGTCGAGCAGCGCGCCGTAGCGGCTCGGGTGCACGTCGGAGAGGTGGTTCAACAGTGCGTCGAAGTCGTCCAGCGACGCGCCGGGGCCGAAGTCGAAGGCCAACTCCTCGACCTCCGCGTCGCCGTAGGGCGGCGGCGCCTCGGGGAGGCCGCGGTGGCGGTAGTCCTGCCCGTCTATTCGGACGCTGCGGAAGCGGGCGGCCAGGCCCTGGATCTCCCGCATGAAGTCGGACGCCGCGAAGCGCCCCTCCCCCAGCTTGCCGGGCAGCGTGTTCGAGGTGGCCGCCAGCTTCACGCCGGCCTCCGCGAGGCGGGTCAGCAGGGACGAGACCAGCACGGTGTCGCCCGGGTCGTCGAGCTCGAACTCGTCGATGCAGAGCAGCGTGTGCCCGGAGAGCGCCTGCACCGCCTGCTGGAAGCCGAGGGCGCCGACCAGGTTTGTCAGCTCCACGAAGGTGCCGAAGGCCTTGGGGCCGGGCGCCGCGTGCCAGAGCGAGGCCAGGAGGTGGGTCTTGCCGACGCCGTAGCCGCCGTCGAGGTAGATGCCGCCGGGACCGGCCGGCGTGGCCGGCTGCGTCGAACGGCCGAACCAGCGCTTCTTCGCCGCCGGGGCCGCGCCACGCGGGGTGAGTCCCTCCGCGAAGGCCGAGAGGATGCGGACCGCGTCGCTCTGGCTGGCCTGCTGCGGGTCGGGTATGTAGGTGGAGAAACGCGCGCCCTGGAAGCGCGGCGGCGGGACCATCTCGGCGATCAGCCGCTCGGCGGCGACGACGGGCCGGCGTTCGGCCAGGGCTATAGGCGACACGATTGCCAAGGGTACGGTCCGCGGGGGCGTGGAAGACTGCCCCTTGTGCGCAGACTGCTTCCGTACGCCCCAGATGTGACCGACCTCACCTCTGCCTCGGCCGATGACGACGCTCCGTGGAGCCTCGACGCCCTGGCCGAGGCCTACGCCTACCCGACCCAGGTCGTCGACGCAGGCCAGCCCTGGCTGCGCGGCAACATGGTCAGCAGCCTCGACGGCGCGGCCGGCCTGGACGGCCTGTCCGAGGGCCTCTCCTCCGCCGCCGACAAGCGGATCTTCGGCGTGCTGCGGGCCCTCGCCGACGTCGTGCTCGTCGGCGCCCAGACCGTACGCGCCGAGGGCTACCGCCCCGCCCAGGCCCGCGCCGAGTTCGCGGCGGACCGCGCGGCGCGCAGACAGGGGCCCGCACCGGTGATCGCCATCGTCTCGGCCGGGCTCGACCTGGACTTCGACCTTCCGCTCTTCACCGAACCCCTGGTCCGCACCGTCGTGCTGACCGCCGAGTCGGCGCCGGACGAGGGGCTGGCCGCCGCCCGCCGGGTGGCTGATGTGATCGTTGCGGGCGAACAGCATGTGGATCTGGTGCGCGCCGTCACCGCGCTGGCCGAACGCGGTTGGACGCGACTGCTGACCGAGGGCGGGCCCCGGCTGCTGGGCCAGCTGGCCGAGGCGCATCGTCTGGACGAGCTCTGCCTGACCCTGGCGCCGCTGCTCGCGGCGGGTGCCGCACCCCGAATCGCCCACAGCGCACAGGCGGTCGCGGAGCAGCTGGAACTGGTCGGCCTGCTGGAGGAGAAAGGTTTCCTCTTCGCTCGCTACGCCCGTAGCGTGAAGATTGCGCAATAACGGAGCGATCACCTCCGGATATTGCGAGAGGATGCAGGAGCAGCGCCGAGTGAAGAGGGAAGAAGGACACACGTGTTCACTACCGTTCTGTTGATCGAGAAGGCTCTCTCTGACGCCGACGTCGAACTCGTCACCACGCTCCACGGCGACGAACAGATCCGCTTCCACGTCGTGATGCAGCCGCGCGGCAAGCAGGACGAACTGCTCCGAGCCATCGACGACGTCGCGTTCGGCTACCTCGACCAGGCCGCGAAGGAGCACGAGGAGCCGCACGGACAGGACGCGCTCACCGCCGCCGACCAGGCGCTGCAGCACACCCTCCGGGCGCTGCGCCACGCCGGCGCGGCCGAGGCCGAGGGCGCCGTGGTGGACCACAACCCGCTGGACGGGCTCAAGGACCTGGTCCAGGAGGTCGAGGCGGACGAGGTGATCGTGCTGGCCGCGCCGCACTGGGTCGAGGGCCTGTTCCACCGCGACTGGGCCTCGCAGGCCCGGCACAGGGTCGGCGTCCCCGTCCTCCAGCTCTTCGCTCAGCAGGACTGACAGCAGGACTCACGCCTCAGCGCTGTGAGGCCACGGGTCCGACGGTCGTCCACAGGTCGTCGGGAGCGGCGGACGGGCGTCTGCGCCGGGGCGCACCCCGGATACGGCAGAATCGAGGCGACCGCCCGCCCCCGGCACGACCCTCGGAGCCCGACACCATGACCGCCGCCCCGGCAGCCCCGTCAGCCTCGTCCGCGCCCCTGTCCGCCCCGCACTTCATCGGCATCGGGGGCGCCGGCATGTCCGGGCTCGCCAAGATCCTCGCGCTGCGCGGGGCCCAGGTCTCCGGCAGCGACGCCAAGGAGTCCACGGTGGTGCTGGCGCTGCGCCAGCTCGGCGCGGAGGTGTACGTCGGCCACGCCGCCGAGCACGTCCCGGCCGGGGCCGGCTGCATCGTCGTCTCCAGCGCGATCCGGGAGGACAACCCCGAGATCGCCGAGGCCCGCCGCCGTGGCCTGCCGATCATCCACCGCGCGGACGCGCTCGCGGAGCTGATGGAGGGCCGCAGCGCCCTCGCGGTCGCGGGCACCCACGGCAAGACGACGACCACGAGCATGCTCGCCGTCAGCCTCACCGCGCTGGGCCTGGACCCCTCCTTCGCCATCGGCGGGGACCTCAACGAGCCGGGCAGCAACGCCCACCACGGCACCGGCCGGATCTTCGTGGCCGAGGCGGACGAGAGCGACCGCAGCTTCCAGAAGTACACGCCCGAGGTCGCCATCGTCCTCAACGTGGAGCTGGACCACCACGCGAACTACGCCTCCATGGACGAGATCTACGAGTCCTTCGAGGCCTTCGCCGACGGCATCGTGCCGGGCGGCGCGCTGGTCGTGGACGTGGACCACGCGGGCGCGGCGGAGCTGGCGCGCCGGGTGTCGGGGCGTCAGTTCGACATCGTGACCGTGGGCGAGGCGGATTCGGCCGACTTCCGGATCCTCCGGATCACCGCGCGCGGCATGACCAGCGAGGTCACCGTGGCCCTGCCGGACGACCAGGAGCTGACCTTCACCGTCAACGTCCCCGGCCGCCACTACGCCCACAACGCGGTCGCGGCGCTGGCCGCCGGCGTGCGGCTCGGCGTCCCCGCGGCGGAGCTCGCTGCGGCACTGAGCAAGTACCAGGGGGTGCGGCGTCGGCTCCAGCTCAAGGGCGAGTCGGCGGGCGTCCAGGTGATCGACTCCTACGCCCACCACCCGACCGAGATCGCCGCCGACCTCCAGGCGATCCGCGAGGCGGCGGGCGAGGGCCGGGTGCTGGTCGTCTTCCAGCCGCACCTGTTCAGCCGTACCCGCGAGCTCGGCCTGGAGATGGGCGAGGCGCTGGCGCTGGCCGACCAGGTGGTCGTCCTCGACATCTACCCGGCGCGCGAGGACCCGATCCCGGGCATCACCAGCGAGATCGTCATCGAGGCGGCCCGCGCCAAGGGCGCCGACGTCCAGGGCGCGCACTCGGTCGCCGCGGTGCCGGAGATCGTCGCGGGAATCGCGAAGCAGGGTGATCTGGTTCTCACCATGGGAGCCGGGGACGTCACCTTCCTCGGCCCGGAGATCCTCACCCGCCTTGGCTGACCGGCCGGGGAGCCTGCCCGGCCCGGAACGAAGGAGCGCCGCACCATGGGTTACGACATCGAGAAGACCGACGCGGAGTGGCGCGCCGAGCTCACCCCGGAGGAGTACGCCGTCCTCCGCAAGGCCGGCACGGAGCGCCCCTTCGTCGGCGAGTACACCGACACCAAGACGGTGGGCGTCTACTCCTGCCGCGCCTGCGGCAGCGAGCTGTTCAGCTCGGAGACCAAGTTCGACTCCCACTGCGGCTGGCCGAGCTACTTCGCTCCGCTCGCCGAGGACCGCGTCCAGTACATCACCGACGAGAGCCACGGCATGCGCCGCGTCGAGGTCCGCTGCGCTACGTGTGGCTCCCACCTGGGCCACGTCTTCGAGGGCGAGGGCTACAGCACCCCGACGGACCAGCGCTACTGCATCAACAGCATCTCGCTGAAGCTGAAGCCCGCGGAAGGCTGAACCAGCCGGACGCCGCGCCACCGCCCGCTCCGACGCCGTGGCGCTCGGCCGCCAAGATCTATGGTCATGTGGACGGGCGATTGTGTGGGCGCTCAGAAGGACTGAGGCGGTGCCTCCGCAGGGGTCCCACCCGCAGGGATCAGCACCGTGCCGCGCCTGTCACGGATCTTTGTGACGCGCCTGTGTGAGAGCCGTCCCGGCGGGGGAAGGAGCCGGGCATGGGGGAACTGCGGCTGGCCGTGGCGGGGGCCGGGCTGGGCGGGCTGTGTCTGGCGCAGGGGCTGCGCCGGGCCGGGATCGATGTGGAGGTGTACGAGCGGGACGCGGGCCCGCTCGTGCGGCAGCAGGGCTATCGGCTGCATCTGGACGCCCGCGCCGGGCTGGCGCTCGAACGGTGCTTGCCGCCAGGGCTGTTCGAGCTGTTCCTGGCCACCTGCGGGCGGCCCAGCCGCCGGTTCACGGTGCTGAGCGACCGGTTGCGGGTGCTGCACGAGGTGCGTGGGGACGAGGACGTCGACCGCTACGCGCCCGCGACAATGGCCACCTCGGTGCACCGGCAGACGCTGCGCGAGGTGCTCGGCGCCGGGCTGGAGGGCCGGATCCACTACGGGCGGGAGCTCACCGGGTTCGACGCCTCCGCCGCCGGCGTGCGGCTGAACTTCGCCGACGGCAGCAGCGCGGAGGCGGACCTGTTGGTCGGCGCGGACGGCGTGGCCTCCGCGGTGCGCCGCCAACTCCTGCCCCACGCACGGGTGGTCGACACCGGCGGCCGCTGCCTCTACAGCCGGACGCCGCTCACCGAGGAGGCCCGCGAGCTGCTGCCGCCCGCGCTGCACCAGGGCTTCACCGCCTTCGTCGGCGGCCGGATCGGGATGGCCGCAGGACTGGTCTGCCTGCGGCAGTCGCCGGAGCGGGCGGCGGCGCGGATCGCGCCCGACGTGCGGCTCTCGCCGGTCGCGGACTACATGATGTGGGCGGTGACCGCCCAGCGCGCGGCGTTCCGGACCTCGGACGCCGCGCTGACCGCAGCCGACCCGGCCACCCTGCATGCGCTGGCCTCGCGGGCGGTCCGGTCCTGGCACCCGGACCTGCTCCGACTCGTCGCCCTCGCCGAGCCAGAACACACCTTCCTGGCCAGGATCCGGACGGCGCTGCCGGTCCCGGCGTGGGAACCGGGCCGGGTCACCCTGCTCGGCGACGCGATACACGCGATGAGCCCGGCGCGCGGCTCCGGCGCGAACACCGCGCTGCAGGACGCCGCGGTGCTCTGCGGCGCCCTGACCGAAGCCGCCGACGACCCGGTCGCGGCCGTGGGCCGCTACGAGACCGAGATGCGGGAGTACGGCTTCGCGGCGGTCGAGGCCTCCCGCCGGGCCGAGGCGGAGGGCGGTGCGCGCGGCGCGGGGCGGCTCGCGTTCGGGCTCTACCGACACCTCGCGCGAGGCTGAGCGCCCCGCTGAACTCCCGGCCAGGATCCGCCGTTCAGCGGCATCGTCATCGTCGGCTTGACCGGCGAGACATCCGGGCGGACCCGGCTGACCGCCGTGCCGAGGGCGAAGAACTCCACGGCGTGCTCGTCCCAGTAGCCGAAGTCGTCGACGACGGTGCCGACGACGCCGTCCGAGCCGAGCTGCTGACGACTGGCCGTGGACCGCACCGACCCCATCCCCGCGCGGTGACACCGGGTGCCACCCTCCGTTCGTACGGCGTTCAACCGGGGCGCTCTTGGCAGGGTGAGCCCGAGAGGCAAAAGTTGGCTATACAACTTTTGGAAGGAATAGAGAGAGGACCTCCATGCTGTCGACCGAGCCCGCCGCGCTGCCGGCGCTGCCCGCGCTCTGGCTGCGCGACAACTGCGGCTGCGCCGAGTGCCGCGATCCGCGCACCGGGCAGAAGCTCTTCCAGATCAACGAACTGCCCGCGAAGCTCGGCGTCGAGTCGGCCGAGTCGGCCGACGGGGAGTGGCAGGTCGTCTGGTCACCCGACGGCCACCGTTCCCGCTACGACGCGACCTGGCTGGCCGAGGCAGGCGCGCCGGACGACCGGGCCGAGGACGCGAAGGAGCTCTGGCCCACAGCCGCCGCGCTCGACGGACGACTGCCCGATGCCAGTTGGGCGGCCTACCTCGACGACCCGGCCGAGCGCACACGGATGCTCGACGCGGTCCGCTCGCTCGGCTTCTGCCTGCTGCGCGCCGTTCCGCTGCGCGAGGGCCAGGTGCGGGAGGTGGCCCGAAGCTTCGGTTACGTCCGCGAGACCAACTACGGCCTGCAGTTCGAGGTCAGGGTCGAGGAGGAGCCCAACAACCTGGCCTTCACGAACGTCCGGATCACCCCGCACACCGACAACCCCTATCGCGACCCGGTGCCCGCCCTGCAACTGCTGCACTGCCTGGTCAACGAGGCCGACGGCGGCGATTCCGGCCTGGTGGACGGCTTCGCCGCGGCCGCCCGCCTGCGTGCCGAACAGCCCGACGCGTTCGCGGTCCTGACCCGGACTCCGGTGCCCTTCGCGTTCCGTGACGCGACCACCGAGCTGCGCGCGGAGAGCCCGCTCATCGCAGTCGACGCGCGCGGGCGGATCCGCGAGGTGCGCTTCAACAACCGCTCCCTGGCGACGCTGCGCCTCCCGGCCAACGAGACCGAGGCCTTCTACGCCGCCTACCGCTCGTTCGCCGAGCTGCTGCTCAGCCCGGAGCTGCAACTGGAGTTCCGGCTCGTTCCCGGTGACTGCCTGGTCTTCGACAACACCCGGCTGCTGCACGCCCGCACCGCGTTCGAGCGGGGCGGCGCGCGCCATCTCCAGGGCTGCTACGCCGACCTGGACGGCCTGCTCAGCACGCTCGCGGTGCTGCGCCGGACGGAGCAGCAGCGATGACGCCGCCGGACCGGATCGTCGACGCGATCGCGGCCCTCTTCGAGGGCGAGGGCGCGCAGGACTACCTCGGCGAGGCCGTCACCCAGGCCCAGCACATGCTGCAGGCAGCAGCACTCGCCGAGGCCGCGGACGCGCCCCCGGCGCTGGTCGCGGCGGCGCTGCTGCACGACGTGGGTCACTTCTGCGGCGCGGTCCACGGCCGCGAGTTGATGGCGGGGACCCAGGACAACCGGCACAGCCACCAGGGCGCGGACTGGCTGGCGTCCTGGTTCGGGCGGGAGGTGACCGAGCCGGTGCGGCTGCACGTGGCCGCGAAGCGGTACCTCTGCGCGGTCGAGCCGGGCTACTTCGACCGACTGTCGCCGGCCTCGGTCCACACCCTGAGCCTCCAGGGCGGCCCGATGGGCCCGACCGAGGCGGCGGAGTTCGCCCGTCACCCCTACGCGTCCGACGCGGTCCGGCTGCGCCGCTGGGACGAGGCGGCGAAGGAGCCCGACGCCGACGACCCCGGCTTCGAGCACTACCGCGTGCTCCTCGCCGCGCTGGTGCTGACGCCGGGTCAGGCTGGTCCGGTTCAAGCGGGTCCGGATCAAGCCGGTCCCGTTCAAGAAGCGGTCTGACGCCGCCGGCTGAGCGCCGTCGTGGCCAGCGAGTTGTGCACGGTGAACGCGACGGTCCCCGGGAGGTAGCGGTCCTCGGACCATTCCACCGGGGCGCCCGTCGGGTCGGTGGTCCGGCGGCGTTCGCGCAGCAGCGCGCTGCCGGGCGGGCAGCCCAGCAGGCGGGCGTCGTCCGGGTCGGCGAGGACCAGATCGACGGTGTGGTCGGCGTCCGCGAGCACGAGGCCGTGAGCCTCCAGCAGCTCGGTGACCGAGACGGCGTCGGCGGGCATCGCCGCCACCAGCTCGCCGATCGGACCCGGGTAGACGGTCCGCTCAACCATCACCGGCGCGCTGCCGAGCGTCCGGCAACGCAGCACGGCGAAGACGGACTCCCCCGGCGGGACACGAAGTTGCCCGGCCTCGACGGCGTCCGCCTCGCGCCAGCCCGCCGCGACGACGGACCCGCCCGGTTCCTCCCCCAGCGACCGCGCCCAGCGCGTGAAGCTCAGCAGTTCGCCGAAGCTCTGCAGCCTCGGCTGCTCCAGCACGACGCGGCGCGTCCCGCGGCGCGAGGTGACCACGCCTTCCGCCCGGAGCATCGCCAGCGCCTGCCGGACGGTCCCGCGCGACACGCCGTGCGCGGCGGCCAACGCCTCCTCGCTGGGCAGCCGGCCGCCCTCCCCGTACTCCCCCCGCAGCACGTCTGCACGCACTCGCGCCGCCAAGTCCCGATACCTCGCCACGCTGGGATCCTTTCACGCGCCGCTGCCGGGGATCCGCAGTACGCCATCGCGGGTAACCGAGGCAGGGCACGCCGGCGCTGAGTGCCTTGCGCCCGGCCGGGCGGGGAGACCCGTCGCGGGCGCGGGCCGATCGCGTCAGCCCTTGAAAGTCGAAGGCATTGCGATTCTCGCAACGGCGTCGTACCGTGGAGGCATGGACGAATCCGTCTCCGGGCGGGTACGCACGGTGATTCGCGCGGCGGGGCTGAGCCACGCCGCGTTCGCCGGACGCGTAGGGATCACGCCCGACAAGCTGTCCAAGTCACTCAACGGCGTACGCCGGTTCAGCTCGCTCGACCTCGCGCTCATCGCCGAGGCCGGGCAGGTCAGCGTGGACTGGCTGCTGACCGGACGCCAGGTCACCCCGGCGGGCGTCGCCGCGCGCGGTGACGCCGCCGCCCACGGGCAGAGCCTGTCCGAGCGGGCCGAGCGCTACACCGCTGCCTACGATGTGCTCGATCTCCTGGGCCGCGCACCCGAGTTGCCGCGGCTGCCCACCCTGCCCGAGGGCGGGCCCGAGCAGCAGGGCGAGCAACTCGCCGTCCAGGTAGCCCGCGAGCTACACCGCACGGTGCCCGAGCCCGCCTCGCTGCTGCCCACGGGCGAACTCCTCGCTCTGGTCGAGCAGACGCACGGGGTGGACTTCGCCGTCACCGAACTGCCAGGCGCCGTCGACGGGTTCGCCTGGCAGGAGGCGGGCTTCCGACTCGCCCTCGCCCGCCGCGACGAGCGGTGGACCAGGCAACGGTTCACCCTCGCCCACGAGCTCGGCCATCTCCTCGCCGGCGACGCGGTCCAGCCGCTCGCCGAATCGCCCGTGGCGCCCGGCCGGCAGGCCGAGCCGGACGAGGTACGCGCCAACGCCTTCGCCGCCGCGCTGCTGATGCCCGAGGCGGAGGTACGCGAGGCCGCCGCCACGCTGGACTTCGCCGCCGTCGTGGTCCGGTTCCGGGTCTCCCCGAGCGCGCTCGCCGCGCGACTTCGGCGGCTCGGCCTCGTCGACGCCGCCGAGCACGCGCGCCTGCGTCGCCGCACCACCGCCGAGTGCCATCTCGCCGCCGGCGCGATGGACGCCTACCTGCGCGAGGCCGCCCTCGCCACCGCCGAACGTCCGCCCGCCCGGCTCGCCGACGGCCTCTGGTCCGCGTTCGAGGCGGGCGAGACGACGCTGCGCCCGCTCGCCGCGCTGCTCGGCATGGCGCCGTCCGAGCTCGAGTCCCGCCTGGGCGAGCAACGGGAGGAGCGACCCGAATCCAGGGCCGACGAAGGCGAGTTGGTCTATCAGCCATGACAGCCGCGACCGAGTGGTGGTTCCCCGACAACACGGTGCTCTGCAACTTCGCGGCCGTCGACCGGCTGCCGCTGCTCGAAAAGGTGCTGGACGGCCGCGGCCGCTGGTCCGAGGCCGTCGCCCGCGAGGCCAGGCTGTCCGCCCGTCATCTGCCGCCGCTCGCCGGTCTCACCGAGCGCGGCTCGCTGGGAGAGCCGGTCGAGATCACCGACCCGGGCACCCGCGCCGAAGTGGAACGCCTGCGCCGCGCCGTCTTCGGCGGCGACCGACGGCGGCCCACCCAGCACCTGGGCGAGGCCGAGACCCTGGCGCTGATCACCAAGGAGTCCGAGTTCCGCCGCTCGGTCTGGATCTCGGACGACCGGGACGCCACCCGCTACGCCCGCCGCCGCGGCATCACCACCTTGGAGACCTACGACCTGGTCCGCGCGGCGGTCAGGGAGGAGTTGCTGGACGCCGTCGAGGCCCACCGGCTGCTGCAGCGGATGACCGAGGCCGGCCGCCGACTGCACCGGCGCAGCGTGGGGCCCGAGGAGTTCCTGACGGCAACGTGACGAGACCGTGTCGAGCCCCTGCCGTCGCCCCGACCCGGGAAAGCTCAAATCTAGCTCTGAGAATCGCGCTCCACTCTTCCGAGGGGAACGCCCGGGAGCCATGCTCTCCCCATGGAGCCAGGTGCGGGGGACCTGGCTCCACCGCTCTTTGGAGGGGTGTCGTAATGAGCCTCGATCCACTGTTTCTCACCGCGGCCACCGGAGTCGGACTGGCCGCCGCGCTGGTCCTGTGGACCGGCGCCCGGACGCGCGGCGGCGGCCATCCCGTCCGAGCCGACCGCGCCTTCCGGGCCGCACTGCGGCTGCTCACCGGCGCGCTGGTGCTGGCCCTGCTGCTGGCCGCCGTGGCGACCTTCCGCTGGGCCGACGCCACCATGGGGGTCACCACTCCGGCGGGCGTCGGCGCCGCGGCGCCAACCCGCCCGCCGCTGCTGGCCTTTCTCCTGCTGCTGTTGTCGGCCGCGCCGGTGCTGGCCTTCGCGCTGCGCCGGCGGAGTGACGCCCGGTCACATCTGGACGTCCGTCCGCACACCGACCTTGAGCGTCGGTCGGCGCTGCGGTCGGTCGGCGCTCATGCCGTACGCATTCCTCGTCCCCGCGTGCCCGCCGGCGATCGTCTCCTCGCGGAGACCGTGCCGGCCGGCCGCCGCGGACGACCCGATGCCGGGCAGCGGATCGACGCCTGGGCGTGGCCTAGGCGAGGCCGTTGACCAGCTCGGTGATCGGCTTGCGGCGCCCGGTGTAGAAGGGCACCTCCTCGCGCACGTACAGCCGCGCGCGGCTCGCCCGCAGGTGGCGCATCAGGTCGACGATGCGGTGCAACTCGTCCGCCTCGAAGGCCAGCAGCCACTCGTAATCGCCCAGGGCGAAGGACGCGACCGTGTTGGCGCGGACGTCGGGGAAGCCGCGCGCCATCTTGCCGTGCTCGGCCAGCAGCTCACGACGCTCGGCGTCCTCGAGCAGGTACCAGTCGTAGGAGCGGACGAACGGGTAGACGCAGACGTACTCGCGCGGCGTCTCGTCCGCGAGGAAGGCCGGGATGTGGGACTTGTTGAACTCGGCCGGGCGGTGCAGCGCCATGTTCGACCAGACCGGTGTGAGCGCGCGGCCGAGGCGGGTGCGGCGGAAGCGGTTGTACGCCTCCTGGAGGTTGTCGCTGTCGGCGGAGTGCCACCAGATCATCAGGTCGGCGTCGGCGCGGAGACCGGAGACGTCGTAGGTGCCGCGCACGGTGACGTCCTTCTCGGCGAGCTGCGCGAACAGCTCCTCGACCTCGGCGCCCATCGCCGCGCGGTCCTCCGGCAGCACGTCCTCGAGTCGGAACACCGACCACAGGGTGTAGCGGATGACGTCGTTCAGCTCACGTGCCTTCGGCTTCTGCTTCTCGCTCTGCTCGCTGTGCTCGCTGTGCTCACTCATGCGCCCATTGTCTCCTTTGCTCGGAACGCTCCGGTCACCAGGTCCGCCGCTCGCCGACCGTCCGCGATGCAGGCCGGGATGCCGACCCCGTGGTACGCCGCTCCGCACAGGGCGAGGCCGGGCAGCAGGCCGAGCTCCGCCTCGATGCGCTCGACGCGCTGCGGGTGGCCGACGGGGTACTGCGGGAGCCCCGCGCGCCAACGGGTGACCGTCTGCGCGTACGGTCGCGCGGTGATCCCGGCGGCCTCCCGGAGATCGGCCAGCGATCGTTCGATCAGATCCGCGTCGTCGTGATCGAGCACCTCCTCCTCGCCGTAGCGGCCGAGGGAGGTGCGCAGCAGGAAGCTGTCCGGGGCGGAGTCGCTCAGCCAGCCCCACTTGTTGCTCGAGAAGGTCGAAGCCTTGATCGCGCGTCCGTCGACGGGCGGCACCAGGAAACCGCTGCCCCGGAGCTCGCCGAGCTCCGCACGACGGAAGGCGAGGGTGACCAGCGCCATGCCGGCGTACTCGACCTCGCCGAGCTCGGCCGCCGCGCGCGGCGCGGTCGCCGCGAGCAGCCGGGCGGCGGCGGTCGCGGGGACGGCGAGCACGACCCCGTCGGCCCGCAGCGTCTCACCGGCCCCGGTCACGGCGGTCCAGCCGTCCTGGGTCCGGCGCAGCTCGCCGACGGGGGTGTCCGTCCGGATCTCCACTCCGGCGGCCCGGCAGGCTGCCGCGACCGCGGCGGGGAGGCGGCCGATGCCGCCGTCGATGCCCATGAAGACGGGGGTGGGATTCGCATTCGCGGCAGCGACTTCGAGCGCGGCGTGCACGCCTTCGATCGCCGATCGATCGCGTCGAGCGATCGCCAGAAGCTGCGGCACGGCCGCGGCGAGCGAAATCTGATCGGCGCGACCGGCGTAGACGCCGCCGAGCAGCGGTTCGACCAGTCGATCGACGACCTCACGCCCGAGCCTGGAGGCGACGTACGCGCCGACCGCCACGTCCTCGCCGACCTCGGTCCGCGGCAGCGTCGAATCCTCGGCGGCGCGGGCCAGCCCCTCCGGCGAGAGCACGCCGGACGCGGCCAGCGCGGCCAGGTCCCCCGGCACGCCCATCAGGTGGCCGGTCGGCATCGGGCGCAGCGCGCCGCGGGTCCAGATCGCGGCCTTGGCGGTGGTCGGCGGCTGCAGCGCGTCGGCCAGGCCGACGGCCCGCGCGAGGTCGACCCCCTCCGGCCGCCTCGCGAGCACGGACTCCGCGCCGAGATCGACGCCGACGCCGCCCACCTCACCGGAGAGCAGCTTGCCGCCGAGCCGCGGCCCGGCCTCCAGCAAGGTCACGCGCGCCTGCGGCTCGCCGGTGCTGCCATCCGCACCACTCAGCCTCGCGGCCGCGGCGAGCCCCGCGATGCCGCCGCCGATGACCAGAACGTGCGGGAGCGGACCGGGGCCGGAGGGGCGCTGCGTCGTGCTGTCCATGCCTTTCACTCTCGCACACCCATTTCGGGCCGCCGACCGCGACCTGTTCTCGGCCCTTTCGTTACCGCCTTGTTGACATCGTGTCGGGAACCGGTTCCCGCCCCGCCCGGTCCAATGGAGACCGAGGAGAGGGAGACTTCATGAAAGCGACAAGCGGTAGACGGCGCTTCGGCGTTGGCCTGGCGACAGGGGTCCTGGCGGCGGGCCTGGCCCTGGCGGGCTGCTCCGCGTCGACCAACGGCGCCGGCAGCAGCGCGGGCGGCGGAGCGGCGGCGCGAAACCCCGTCGCGGCCCCGCAGGCCGGCGGCGCGGCGCAGGCAGCGGGCGGCGGAGCCGCGTCGACGACCGACGGCAAGACGGGTGCGAGCAAGCCGCTGGTCGCCGGGCACTCGGTGATCTACTCGGGCGAACTCCAGCTCCAGTGCGACCACGTCGACGCGACGCTCAAGGAGGCCGAGGACCTGGTCGCGGCGGCGGGGGGCTTCGTCGACTCCGAGCAGAGCGGCAACAACGGCGCCTTTCCCAACGGCGGCTACACCAACCCGCAGGGTCAGGCCCAGACACCACCGCCCCTGCCGGTCCCGACCCAGATCGGCGGTGACTCCGCGCAGGCGGTCTTCAAGGTCCCGACCTCTTCGTACGACGCCGTCTACCAGGAGCTGATCGGGCTCGGCGCGGTGCTGGGGCGCGAGCGTGCGAGCCAGGACGTGACCGCGCAGGTCGTGGACCTCGGCAGCCGGATCAAGACCCAACAGGCGAGCATCGACCGGGTCAACGCGCTGATGAAGCAGGCCGGCTCGCTGAACGACATCGTGGCCCTGGAGTCGGCGCTGACGCAGCGGGAGTCCGACCTCGAGTCCATGCAGTCCCAACTGGCGGCGCTTCAGAATCAGGTGGCCATGTCGACCGTCACGGTGGAACTGTTCCAGAAGGCCACGCCGCCCGCGCCGGTCGCTGCGCCGAAGCCGCGCGGCGCGTGGAGCGCGGCGGGTCACGCGCTGGCCGCGGGCTGGCACGCGCTGTACGAAGTCGGCCGGGCCCTGCTGGTCGCCTTGGCGGCGATGCTCCCGTTCCTGGTACTCCTCGCCCTGATCGGCGGCGCGATCTACTTCTTCCTGCGCCGCCGCACTGCTCCGAAGCCGACGGAAACCGACGAACCCTGATCAGTTGCACCATCAGGGGCGCGGGGCTCTGCTTGATTAACTGCATGCGCGACCAGCCACCGACGTGCAGTTAATCAAGCAGAGCCCCGCGCCCCTCAATAACTACCGCTCAGTGCGCTCGTGGACGTAGGCGACGAGCTTCGTCAGGGCGTCCGGGTCCGTCGTGGGGTGGACGCCGTGGCCGAGATTGAAGACGTGGCCGCGGCCAGACGCCGCCGCAGAGGCCAGCACCTCGTCCGTCTTCTCGCGGACCGCCGCCTCCGGGGCGAACAGAACGGTCGGGTCCAAGTTGCCCTGGAGCGCCTTGCCCGGACCCACCCTGCGCGCCGCCTCCGCCAGCGGCACCCGCCAGTCCACGCCCACCACGTCCGCGCCCGCCTCACCGAGCAGACCCAGCAGCTCGCCCGTGCCCACGCCGAAGTGGATCCGCGGGACGCCGTACGAGGCCACCTCCGCGAACACCTTCGCCGACGCCGGCATCACCGAGCGGCGGTAGTCCTCCGGCGCCAGCCCGCCCGCCCACGAGTCGAACAGCTGCACCGCCGAGGCCCCGGCCTCGATCTGCACCTTCAGGAAGCTCGCGGTGATGACCGCCAGCCGGTCCACCAGCTCGGCCCACAGCTCCGGCGCGCCGTACATCATCGCCTTGGTGTTCTCGTACGTCCGCGACGGGCCGCCCTCGACCAGGTAGCTCGCCAGCGTGTACGGCGCTCCGGCGAAGCCGATCAGCGGAGTCGCGCCCAGCTCGGCGACCAGCAGGCCGATCGCCTCGGTCACGTAGGGAACGTCCCCCGGCTCCAGCGGCCGCAGCTGCTGCAGGTCCTCGCGCGTGCGCACCGGGCGGGCGATCACCGGGCCGACGCCCGGCTTGATGTCCAGGTCGACCCCGATCGCCTTCAGCGGCACCACGATGTCGCTGTAGTAGATCGCCGCGTCCACGCCGTGACGGCGCACCGGCTGCAGGGTGATCTCCTTGACCAGCTCCGGCATCATGCAGGAGTCCAGCATCGCGATGCCCTCGCGGACCTTGCGGAACTCCGGCAGCGAACGGCCCGCCTGGCGCATGAACCAGACCGGCGTGTGTGGGACCTCCTCCCCGCGACACGCGCGCAGCAGCGCGGAGTCGTAGGTCGGCAGGGTCTCGGGGCGGCTGGTGCTCTGGCTCTCGGTCACGTGTGAAATCTTCGCACGGCCGAAGCAGCGCTCCTTCGTGGTGTCGGCGCTGCGCGGACTGGCCGGGCGCATAGTCTTCCGGCATGGCTGGGGTGAGCGGCGGAAAGCCGATGCAAGAAGGCGGTTCCGCATTCGGCGAGGGGGCCACGGGGGCGGACAGTGCTCCTGCGGCGTTCCGTGCCGCCGTCGCCGAGCTCCGCGCCGCGCAGCTGCGTCCGGAGGTGCGGATCGGGGACACCCCGGCGCCGCGCAGGCTCGCCCCCTACGCCTACGCGCTGACCGCGACCGTCGAGGTCGACGGCGAGGAACTGGCCGACGGACGACTGGTGCTGCTGCACGACCCCTCCGGGCACGAGGCCTGGCAGGGCGAGTTCCGGCTGGTCTCGCTGACTCAGGCCGATCTGGAGCGGGAGATCGCGGACGACCCGCTGCTCGCCGAGGTCGGCTGGTCCTGGCTGCTCGACGCACTGGAGCAGCACGGCTGCCGCTACACCGAGCCGAGCGGCACGGTGTCGCGCGCGTACTCGCACTACTTCGGCGGGATGGCGGACCGTCCCTCCAGCACGGAGATCGAGATCCGCGCCTCCTGGACCCCGGTCCCCGACGCCAACGGCCTGAGCCTCGGCGCGCATCTGCGTGCGTGGTGCGAGCTGCTGTGCCAGTGCGCGGGCCTGCCGCCGTTGCCGGCGCCGACGAGTGGGCCGGGGAACGGCGGTGTGCCGGGGCCCGGCGCCGCGCCGCAGGTCAGCAGCGTGGTGCCGATGCCGCTGCGGCGTCAGCCGCGCAGCGGGGCCTGAGGATCGGCCGGTAGGCCAGCGCTTTTCCCGTGCCCGCGCAGGTGAAGGATCGTCAGCTTCGGCGTACGCTGAGGTATCCGATTTCGGACATTTAGGTCACGTGTTCGGCGTGTCGACCGCTTTTGATCACTTTCGAGTGACTTAGGCTCACTCAAGCTGAACAAAATATCCGAACTGCCCGATTTGCCCCTCACTCAATCGTGATCATTCGCTAAAGCCGGGCACCGATGGTGCCGAAGCAGACAGTGACCCTTTCCCGGCACCTCAAACAGGAGGCCTGGTGTCCGTTCTCCTAGAGCACCCCGCAAACCTGGTCGCCTACCGTCCGACGAAGCCCACCGCCATGGTGGTCATCGCGGACCCACGCGTCCGCTCCACGGTCACCCGGCATCTCTGGGCCCTCGGTGTACGTGATGTGATCGAGGCATCCTCGCTCGCCGAGGCCCGTCCCCGGGTCGGCACCCCGCGAGACATCTGCGTCGCCGACGTCCACCTCCCCGACGGCTCCGGCCTCGCCATCCTCGCCGAGACCCGCGCCGCGGGTTGGCCCAACGGCCTCGCACTCTCCGCCGCCGACGACATCGGCGCGGTGCGCAGTGCGCTGGCGAGCGGCGTCAAGGGCTACGTCGTCACCGGCACCCGGGTCGGCGGCAACGGAATGCCGCAGCGCCCCGGCATGAACGGCATGAACAGCGTCAACGGCCTGGGCGGTGGACGACCGGGGATGCCCGGCCACCTGCGCCGGCCCGGCATGCCCGGGGCGCCCGTCCCGCAGGGTGCGCCGGGTGCACAGACCGGCGCGCCCGCTCAGCCCGCGCCGCAGGCGTATCGCGAGCTGTCGGGGCGCGAGGTCGAGGTGCTGCGACTGGTCGCCGAAGGCCAGTCGAACAAGGCGATCGGCGTGGCCATGGGCCTCTCGGCGCTGACCGTCAAGAGCCACCTGGCCCGGATCGCGCGCAAGCTCGGCACGGGCGACCGCGCGGGCATGGTCGCGGTGGCGCTGCGCACGGGCATCATTCACTAGCTCGACTCTCGGCCCCGCTTGCGACGGAACGTTTCTGTGCTCTGGGAACGCTCCCCCGCAAGCGGGGCCGCGTGCTGCCCGCGCGCCGCGCACGCGCCGCCCGCCGTGCGCGCGCAGGAGCGCGGCGCGTGCGCGGGCGTAGGCTTGGGGGGTGACCGACGCCCGTGAAGACGCCATCGACAGCACCAGCAGCGAAGCCCCCGGGCAAGCGGTCCCCCTGCTCGAACCGCGTGAGGGCATTCCACCTGTGGTCGCCGACGCGGACGCGCTCGCCGAGGTCGTGGCACGCTTCGCCGCCGGGAGCGGGCCGGTCGCGATCGACGCCGAGCGGGCCTCCGGCTATCGCTACGGGCAGCGCGCCTACCTGGTCCAGCTGCGCCGCGAGGGCGCGGGCAGCACCCTGATCGATCCGGTCGGCTGCCCGGACCTGACCGCGCTCGGCGAGGCGCTCGCCGACACCGAGTGGGTGCTGCACGCCGCCACCCAGGACCTGCCCTGCCTCGCGGAGCTCGGCATGCGGCCGACCCGCCTCTTCGACACCGAGCTCGCCGGCCGCCTGGCCGGCTTCCCCCGCGTCGGTCTCGGGCCGATGGTGGAGAGCGTGCTCGGGCTGACCCTGGAGAAGGGCCACTCCGCCGTCGACTGGTCGACCCGGCCGCTGCCCGAGCCGTGGCTGCGCTACGCGGCGCTGGACGTCGAGGTCCTGGTCGACCTGCGCGACGCGCTGGAGCAGGAGCTGCGGGACCAGGGCAAGCTGGAGTGGGCGCTCCAGGAGTTCGCCGCGATCGTCGCCGCGCCTCCGGCTCCGCCGCGCACCGACCCGTGGCGCCGCACGTCCGGCGTGCACAAGGTGCGCCGCCGCCGCCAGCTGGCCGCCGTGCGCGAGCTGTGGCAGACCCGCGACAAGGTCGCCCGCGAGCGGGATGTCTCCCCCGGGCGCGTCCTCTCCGACGCCGCGATCGTGGCGGCCGCGCTGGCCATGCCGATCTCGGTCGTCACGCTGCAGGCCGTGCCGGGCTTCGGCCCGCGCGTGCACCGGCGGGCCCTGGAGCAGTGGATAGCGGCGATCGAAGCCGCCCGCGCGATCCCCGAGCCGCAGCTGCCGCCCGCGACCGCCCCGCACGACGGCCCGCCGCCGCCGCGCTCCTGGGCCGACAAGGACCCGATGGCCGCGGCCCGGCTCTCCGCGGCGCGCGCGGCGGTGACCGCGCTCGCCGAGAAGCTGAACCTGCCGCAGGAGAATCTGATCACGCCCGAGCTGGTGCGCCGCGTCTCCTGGGCACCGCCGGCGCCGGCGAGCGCGCCGGCGGTCGCGGACGCGCTGCGCGCGCTCGGCGCGCGCGAGTGGCAGGTCGATCTGGTCTCCCCGGTCATCTCCAAGGCCTACGCGAGCGCGCGCCCAGAACCCCGGCCTACTCCCCCCACCGTCAACGGCCAGCCCCACGCCTCAGCCTGACCTGAAGCATCCAGTTGCACTCTCCGGGGGCGCGAGGAACTGCGCGGGAAACCACCCTGTGCGGACGGCCCTGCGCGTTGAGGACCCCCTGCACGCCGGTGGCTTGTCGCGCAGTTCCCCGCGCCCCTTGCGAGTGCAAGTGATCGATTCGCTCATGGGCTTGCGCCCGCGCGGCGGAGCCGCGCAGTTCCCCGCGCCCCTGAGATGGTTGCAACGGACCCTGCGTCGTAAGGTGTCGCGCTCGCGCCCCTGGAGGGGTGTCGCCGGGCGGCCCGCGGAAAGTGACCCAGAGCTCACTCCGTCTCTTCTTGGCCAGTTGGTTACCGGCGGGTAGCATCTGTCGTGGGACGTCGCACTCGCTTCTGCTGGGCCGCGCGCGGCTGTGCCCACCGTGTCCGCATCGGCGCCCGCGCAAGACCGCGCGCGCCTGGGAGGAGAGCCACCGTGCCTCGTACCGCGAGGGACGTCGTCTTCGTCGACGGCGTCCGCACCCCCTTCGGCAAGGCAGGCCCCAAGGGCATCTACGCCGAGACCCGCGCCGACGACCTCGTCATCAAGGCGATCCGGGAGCTGCTCCGCCGCAACCCGGGCCTGAACCCGGCGCTCGTGGACGAGGTCGCCATCGCCGCCACCACCCAGATCGGCGACCAGGGCCTCACCCTCGGCCGCTCAGCCGCGCTGCTCGCGGGTCTGCCCAAGTCCGTCCCCGGCTACTCCATCGACCGCATGTGCGCCGGCGCGATGACCGCCGTCACCTCGGTCGCGGGCGGCATCGCCTTCGGCGCCTACGACATCGCCGTGGCCGGCGGCGTCGAGCACATGGGCCGCCACCCCATGGGCGAGGGCGTGGACCCCAACCCGCGCTTCCTCTCCGAGAAGCTGGTCGACGAGTCCGCCCTGTTCATGGGCATGACCGCGGAGAACCTGCACGACCGGTTCCCGCACCTGACCAAGGAGCGCTGCGACGCCTACGCCGTCCGCAGCCAGGAGAAGGCCGCCAAGGCCTACGCCGACGGCAACATCCAGCCGGACCTGGTCCCGGTCGCCATCCGCCGCACCAACCCGGCCGGTGGCGAGACCGGTTGGGGCCTGGCCACCGAGGACGAGCCGATGCGTCCGGGCACCACGCTCGAGTCGCTGGCGAACCTGAAGACCCCGTTCCGTCCGCACGGCCGGATCACCGCGGGCAACGCGGCCGGTCTGAACGACGGCGCCACCGCCTCCCTGATCGCCGCCGAGGACGTCGCGCGCGAGCTGGGCCTGCCGGTCAAGATGCGCATGGTCTCCTACGCCTTCGTCGGCGTGGAGCCCGAGGTCATGGGCATCGGCCCGGTCCCGGCGACCGAGAAGGCGCTGGCCAAGGCCGGTCTGACGATCGCCGACATCGGCGCGTTCGAGATCAACGAGGCCTTCGCCATCCAGGTGCTGTCCATGCTCGACCACTTCGGCATCGCCGACGACGACGAGCGGGTCAACCCCTACGGCGGCGCGATCGCCTACGGCCACCCGCTGGCCTCCTCCGGCGTCCGCCTGATGACCCAGCTGGCCCGCCGCTTCGAGCAGCGTCCTGACGTCCGTTACGGCCTCACCTCCATGTGCATCGGCATGGGCATGGGCGCAACGGTCATCTGGGAGAACCCGCACTTCGACGGTAACGGGAGCAAGTGATGACCACCACCACCGAGATGCTGCAGCGGGCTCACGAGCTCTTCCCCGACGAGGTCGTGACGACCGCTCACGTGCGTCACCTCGACCTCCCCCTGGGCGCCGGCCGCTTCGCGCTGATCACCCTGGACAACGGCTTCGACCACACCAAGCCGACCACCTTCGGCCCCGGCTCCCTCGCCAAGCTGAGCGAGTCGCTGGACCAGGTCGAGCGCGAGGCCGCGGCGGGCGAGATCGTCGGCGTCGGCATCACCGGCAAGCCGTTCATCTTCGCCGTGGGCGCCGACCTCAAGGGTGTCGAGGTGCTCAAGGAGCACAGCGACGCGCTCGCCATCGGCAAGGGCGGCCACGACGTCTTCAAGCGGATCGCGGCCCTGCCCGTCCCCAGCTTCACCTTCTACAACGGTGCGGCGATGGGCGGCGGCGTCGAGATCGGCCTGCACTGCTCCTACCGCACCGTCAGCAGCGGCCTGCCGGCCTTCTCGCTGCCGGAGTGCTTCCTCGGCCTGGTGCCGGGCTGGGGCGGCTGCACGATCCTGCCGAACCTGATCGGTGCGGCCAAGGCCGTCACGGTCATCATCGAGAACTCGCTCGCGCAGAACAAGCAGCTCAAGGGCGCGCAGGTCTTCGAGCTCGGCATCGCGGACGCGATCTTCGAGCCCGCCGACTTCGTCGAGCAGTCGCTGCTCTGGGCCGCGCAGGTGCTCACCGGCGCCGTCACCGTCGAGCGTCCCGAGATCGACCGTGGCGAGGCCTGGGACCAGGCCGTCGCCTGGGGCCGCGCCGTCGCCGACGGCAAGGTCCACGGCGCCGCTCCCGCCGCCTACCGGGCGCTGGACATCATCGCCCAGGTCAAGGACGGCGACCTGCAGGCCGGCTTCGACGCCGAGGACGCCGCGCTGGCCGACCTGATCATGGGCGGCGAGCTGCGCTCCGGCATCTACGCCTTCAACCTGGTGCAGAAGCGCGCCAAGCGCCCGGCCGGTGCGCCGGACAAGGCGCTGGCCCGCCCGGTCACCAAGGTCGGCGTCGTCGGCGCGGGCCTGATGGCCTCGCAGCTGGCGCTGCTCTTCGCCCGCCGCCTGCAGGTACCGGTCGTGCTGACCGACATCGACCAGGCGCGCATCGACAAGGGCGTCGGCTACGTCCACGGCGAGATCGACAAGCTGCTCGCCAAGGGCCGCGTCAACGGCGACCAGGCGAACCGCCTGAAGGGCCTGGTCACCGGCTCGCTCGACAAGGCCGAGGGCTTCAGCGACGCGGACTTCGTCATCGAGGCCGTTTTCGAGGAGCTGGGCGTCAAGCAGCAGGTCTTCGCCGAGGTCGAGGCCGTGGTCTCGCCCACCTGCATCCTGGCGACCAACACCTCCTCGCTCTCGGTCTCCGAAATGGCCTCCAAGCTGGAGCACCCCGAGCGGGTCGTCGGCTTCCACTTCTTCAACCCCGTCGCCGTGCTGCCGCTGCTGGAGATCGTCCGCGGCGAGCAGACCGACGACGCCTCGCTGGCCACCGCCTTCGGTGTGGCCAAGAAGCTGAAGAAGACGGCCGTCCTGGTCAAGGACGCTCCGGCGTTCGTCGTGAACCGCATCCTCACCCGCTTCATGGGCGAGATCCAGGCGATCATCGACGAGGGGACCCCGATCTCGGTGACCGAGAAGGGCGTCGAGCCGCTCGGCCTGCCGATGTCCCCGATCGTGCTGCTGGAGCTGGTCGGTCCGGCCATCGCCCTGCACGTCTCCGAGACGCTGCACGGCGCCTTCCCCGAGCGGTTCGGCGTCTCGGAGAACCTGGCCCGCGTGGTCCAGGCCGGCAAGCGCGGCTTCTACACCTGGGCGTCGGGCCAGCAGGAGATCGACCCCGAGGTCGCGGCGCTGCTGCAGGTCGGCGACACCGTGCTGACCGAGGAGCAGGTCCGCGCCCGCGCGCTGGACGCCGTCGCCCAGGAGATCCAGCTGATGCTGGACGAGGGTGTCGTCGCCGAGGCGCAGGACATCGACCTCTGCCTGATCACCGGCGCGGGCTGGCCCTTCCACCTGGGCGGGATCACCCCCTACCTGGACCGTGAGGGCGTCTCCGAGCGCGTCAACGGCAAGCGTTTCCTCGCCCCCGGCGTGGCGAGCGTCCCGGCGTAACGGGAGCCCCGCAGGGAGCAACACCCGAAGGGCGGTTGTCCCGGTCGATCGACCGGGACAACCGCCCTTCGGGTGTTGTACGAGGCTTTCAGTGGGTCGGCGTGGCCGACGGGGACTGGGCCGTACCGGACTTCTTCGCACCACCGGCGGACGCCTTGTGCGCGCTCACCGAGGCGCTCGGCGCCGCGCTGGGCGTGGCGGACGGGCTGAAGCCGGTCGCCGCGTCGTACACCTTGGCGACGAGCTGCTCGGGGGTCAGCGTCTGGGTGCCGGAGATCAGCGTCATCGCCGGGGCCGGACTCTGGGTCGTGCCGCCCTCCTGCAGCTGCAGGACGGGGACGGAGCCGAGCGAGGCGGCGTCGAAGTCCTTGGTGGAGGTCTTGACCCAGACCTTGTAGTCGCCCTTGTCCACGCACGCGCGGAACACGTCCGAGTCCAGCCCGCTGACCTTCTTGGCCAGCGAGATCAGCTTGCCCGTCGACGCGTACGCGTCGTCCGACTCGGCCGGCTGATTCGTCAGCAGCACCGCGCGGTACTCCGCGAACTTCTTCGCGTCCGCGGCGCACGCGAGCGCGTTGCCGGCCTGCAGCGACCCGCTGCCGCCCTGCTTGGCGTCCACGTCGGCGACCTCGCGGTAGTTCACAGTCACCAGACCCGCGTGGACGAGCCTGTCCAGCGTCGGCCCGTAGGTGTCCTCGAAGGTCTTCGAGGCCGGGTCGCGCATGTCCTCGTAGACCGTCAGGGTCACCGGCGACTTTGCGGTGACGGGGATCGCGAGCCCGCTCTGCCCCGCAGCACCGCTCGGCAGCGTCAGCTGCGTCTCCTTGTGCGCGCGCACGACCGATCCGATCAGACCCGCGACCACGAAGACAGCGGCCACCACGCTGCCGATGACCAGCCACCGCCGCCACCGCACCTGACGGACCTCTGCCCCGGGCGACTGCGGACTCTTAGCCGTGGAGCGCTTCACTTCCACCCATCCTCAACCTCTGACCACCGCATGCCTCTGCGGATAGAGGTTCAGGATGTCATGTGGTCCTGGGAATGCTTCAACCGGATCATGAGCTGAGCTGATAGAGAACCGCGCCGCCGACAGTCCCCACCTTGCGGTAGTGCTGGGCGAGCAGGGACCGCAGCGGTGCGATGTGATCCGGCGCATAGGGGGCGCCGCGGGAGTCGTCGACGACGAGCTGCGGCGGCCGCTCGCGCAGCTCCCGTTCGAAGACGGTCCAGGCCCCGGCCATCCCCCGGTCGACGCCGACGCCCTTGCCGTCGCGGCCGCCGGCGAAGTTGGTCAGCAGCCCTGCGGTCAGGTAGCGGCTGGCCGGCGTGCGGTCGGCGAGCCAGTAGATCTCCGGATGCATGCCCCAGATGAGGACCGACTGCTGCGGCGTGGTCCGGGCGTCGATCGCGGCGGCGACGGCCCGGACCCGGTCGACGTCCTTGGTCGGAGCGACGAGGCCGAGCACGAGGAAGACCACGCTCGCCGCCGCCGTCCACGCGAGCGCGCCTCGCGTCCAGTGCGGGCCGAGCCGGAGCAGGGCGGCGGTGCCGAGCAGCGCGAGCGGCGGGACGAGCTGCAGGTAGTAGTGCCCGAAGAAGTGCAGCCCGGTCACGACGCCCAGGGCGGAGCCGCCGAGCCACAGCCACAGGTCGCTGTCCTCACGCAGGGACGCGCGGGGCGCACGGCCGATGGCGAGGACGAGCCCGAGCCCGGCGGCGGCGAGAATGCCCGCGTTGCCGGCGGCGCGGCCGAGGGCGGTCAGCCAGGCGCCGTCGAGGGCGGCGTAGTCGCCGCTGCCGGAGACGACCCAGAAGAGGAAGTTCTTCGGCCCGGTGAGCAGCGCGAGGGCGAGGACGGGCAGCGTGCAGCCGAGCAGCAGGCGGAGGAGGCCCTGAATGCGCTTGCCGCCGCTGCGGTAGAGCATCCAGAGCAGCGGCAGCAACATCGCGCCGCCGGTCTGCTTCACCATCGCGGCGGCTGCGGTCGCGACGCCGGCGCCGGCCCAGCGGCGGCGGTCGGCGAGCCAGAACGCGGCGGCGGTGGCGGGCAGCATGAAGACTTCGAAGGTGGCGGCCTGCGTGTCCTCGGGCGCGAGCCCGATGCTGAGCAGCACGTAGCAGACGCCGGCGACCACGCCTGCCCTGCCGCCCCACCGTCTCTGGGCGACGGACGCCAGCAGCAACGCGGTGACGACATGCGCGCCGACGGCGAGGACGCGCAGCGGCCAGAGGGAGTCGGAGCCGAACAGCCAGAAGCTGCCCTCGTAGAGCCAGGGCAGCACCGGCGGCTTCCGGTCCACGACGTCGACGTAGAGCGTGCCGCCGTGCGCGAGCATCCGCGCCTGCGTCGCGAGATACCCCTCGTCGGGGCTCCAGAACGGCCGCAGAAACGACGGAAGGTGCGTAAGGAGCACCAACGCGCCGAGGAGGAGGGGCAACCCCGTAGGGGCGCGGGGAACTGCGCGAGCAACCACCCTGCGCGGATGGCCCTGCTCGCTCGGGGACTCACCACCCCGGGTGGCTTGTCGCGCAGTTCCCCGCGCCCCTAGGTAGTGCAACTTCCCCTCGCCTCAACCCGTCGCGCCCCTGGAGAGTGCAACTTCCCGTCTGCCCAGACCTACAGCACCGGGGCCGGGTCCAGTGAGACCTTGGCGACCAGCGCTGCCGCCTTCTCCGCAACGCCCTCCGCAGTGAGCCCGATCTCCGACAGGATCTGGTCCCGGCTCGCGTGGTCCAGGAACTGCTGCGGGATTCCCAGATCCCTCAGCGGGACGTCCACCCCCGCGTCGCGCAGCGCCTGTGCGATCGTCGCGCCCACGCCGCCCACGCGGCCGTTGTCCTCGACCGTGATCACGGCCCGGTGCCGCGCCGCCAGCGTGGGGAGCTCGGGATCGACCGGCTTGACCCAGCGCGGGTCGACCACCGTCGCGCTGATGCCCTGCGCCGCCAGCCGCTCCGCGGCATCCAGGCAGGTGGGCGCCATCGCGCCGACCGAGACGATCAGCACGTCCGCGTCCGCGCCGCCGTCCCGCAGCACGTCCATGCCGCCGATCCGGCCGACGGCCGGGATCGCCGCGCCGACCGTGCCCTTCGAGTAGCGGACCACCGTCGGCGCGTCCTCGACCGCGACCGCCTCGCGGAGCTGCGCACGCAGCTGGTCCGCGTCGCGCGGCGCGGCGAGCCGCAGGCCGGGGACGATCTGCAGGATCGACATGTCCCACATGCCGTTGTGTGAGGCCCCGTCGGTGCCGGTCACGCCCGCGCGGTCCAGCACGAAGGTCACGCCGCACCTGTGCAGCGCGACGTCCATCAGCACCTGGTCGAAGGCGCGGTTCAGGAAGGTCGCGTAGACCGCCACGACCGGGTGCAGCCCCCCCGTCGCCAGGCCCGCCGCCGAGACGGCCGCGTGCTGCTCGGCGATGCCGACGTCATACGTCCGCTCGGGGAACTCCTTGGCGAAGGGCGCCAGACCGACCGGGTGCAGCATCGCGGCCGTGATCGCCACGACGTCGCGCCGCTCGCGGCCGATGGCGACCATCTCCTCGCCGAAGACCGAGGTCCAGTCCTGGCCGGCCGTCTTCACCGGGAGGCCGGTGTCCGGGTGGATGACGGGGACCGCGTGGAAGCGGTCCTCCTCGTTCTGCTCGGCCGCGCGGTAGCCGCGGCCCTTCTGTGTAATGCAGTGCACGATGACCGGGCCGCCGAAGCCGCGGGCGCGGCGCAGCGCGGACTCGACCGCCTGGACGTCGTGGCCGTCGATCGGGCCGACGTACTTCAGGCCGAGGTCCTCGAACATGCCCTGCGGGGCGATGAAGTCCTTCAGGCCCTTCTTCGCGCCGTGCAGCGTCTCGAAGAGCGACTGGCCCACGACCGGGGTGCGCTGCAGTGCGTCCTTGCCCCAGGAGAGGAAGCGCTCGTAGCCCTGGGTGGTGCGCAGCGTGGCGAGGTGGTTGGCCAGGCCGCCGATCGTCGGGGAGTAGGAGCGCTCGTTGTCGTTGACGACGATGATGACCGGGCGGTCCTGGGCCTCGGCGATGTTGTTCAGCGCCTCCCAGGCCATGCCGCCGGTGAGCGCGCCGTCGCCGATCACGGCGACCACGTGGCGGTCACTGTGGCCCTGCTGCTGGTTGGCCTTGGCCAGGCCGTCGGCGTAGCCCAGCACGGTCGAGGCGTGCGAGTTCTCGATCACGTCGTGCTCGGACTCGGCGCGCGAGGGGTAGCCGGAGAGGCCGCCCTTGATGCGCAGCTGGGAAAAGTCCTGACGGCCGGTGAGGATCTTGTGGACGTAGGACTGGTGGCCGGTGTCGAAGAGGATCCGGTCCTTGGGCGACTCGAAGACCCGGTGCAGGGCGATGGTCAGCTCGACCACGCCGAGGTTCGGCCCCAGGTGGCCGCCCGTCTTGGAGACCTCCTCGACCAGGAATCCCCGGATCTCCTCGGCCAGCACGGCCAGCTGCCCCGGGCTGAGACGGTCAAGATCGCGCGGTCCCCGAATGCGGGTCAGCAGGGCCACCCGTTCCTCCTCTATCTCTGTCGGCACCGGGCGCCATCGCCCGTTGCCCGTTCCGTCCGGGACGGCCGAGGCGCCCGAATCCGCTCAGTCTAGTTGCCCGCCCCGGACGCGCGACTGCCCGGCACCGGAGCGGTAACGGTGCCGGGCAGTCCTTTTGCGATCCGTCAGCCCCGCGAACGGGTCCTCCCCCTCAAGAGGCCCGCCCACGTTGCGGAGGGCCGACGGCGTTCAGCGCCCATTCGGGCTACGCGGTCCGGCCGCTGATCAGCCGCGACCCGAGGACTTCTGAGTGCGGCGCGACAGCGAGTCGACGACCACGGCGGCCAGCAGCACGACACCCATGATCATGTACTGGTAGTCCAGGGTCAGGCCGAGCATGAAGAGCCCGGCGTTGATCGACTCGATCACCAGCACACCCAGCAGCGCCGACCAGACCCGGCCGCGACCGCCGAAGAGGCTGGTGCCGCCGATGACCGCGGCCGCGATGGCCATCATCAGGTTCATCGGGTCGCCACCGGCCTGGCCGGCCGCGTTGGTGGTGCCCGCGATGGCCAGACCGCCGAGCGCGGCGAAGGTGCCGGAGATGGCGTAGACGGAGATCCGGACCATCGGGACGGAGATGCCGGCGCGACGGCTGGCCTCGATGTTGCCGCCGACCGCGAAGATCTTGCGGCCGTAGGAGGTGCGGCGCAGCACGAAGTCACAGATGATCAGCAGCGCCACGAAGAGCACCATCGCGTTCGGCACGCCGCTGGCCAGGTTCAGCACGTAGGCCGCGCCGAAGGTGCCGACCGCCAGCAGCCCCGTGCGCAGCAGGAGCTCGCCGGTCGCCCGGAAGGGCACGCCCGCCTTGCGACGGCGCGCCTGCTCACCGAAAGTGCCCAGCGCCATCGAGGCGACGGCCAGGGCGGCCAGCAGGTAGCCGCCGGAGATGTCCCCGCCCATGAAGTACGAGTTGCCGGCGAGGAAGTGGTTGAGACCCTTGTCCTCGAGGTTGATGGTGCCGGTCGAACCGAGCAGCCACAGCATCGCGCCCTGCCAGGCAAGGAAGCCGGCCAGGGTGACCACGAAGGCCGGGACGCCGATCTTGGCGAAGATCCAGCCGTGCAGTGCGCCGATCGCCGCTCCGGTCAGCAGCGTGAGCAGGACCGAGAGCCAGGGGTTCACGTGGTTGTTCACCGACAGCACCGCGTAGACGGCGGCGGCGAGGCCGCTGACCGATCCCACCGACAGGTCGATCTCGCCGAGCAGCAGCACGAAGACCAGACCGATGGAGAGCAGGCCGATGCCGACCATGTAGTACGCGATGAACTCGGCCGTGGAGGCGGCGAAGTACTTGTTGTCCTTGAAGCTGAAGACGGCCCAGATGACGATCAGGCCGACGACGACCGGCAGCGAGCCGAGGTCGCCGCCGCGGACCTTGCGGACGAACTCGTTCCAGTAACCCGCCAGGCCGGACTCGCGCTGCAGCAGTCGCGGGTCGACGGCCGGGGTCGGGGCGGTCGCGGGGGTCTTGGTGTCGTTGCTCACTTCGCGGCCTCCGTCGTGCGCGCCTGACGCCGGGTCACCGCGTTGTCGGTGGCACCGGTGATCGCGGCGATGATGGTCTCCTGCGTGGTCTCCTGGACCGGGAAGGTTCCGTTGTTCTTCCCCAGCCGCAGCACACCGACGGTGTCCGCGACCGCGCGGACGTCGGCCATGTTGTGGCTGATCAGGATGACGCCGAGGTTCCGCTCGCGCAGCCGCTCGACCAGGTCGAGGACCTGCGCGGTCTGCTCGACGCCGAGGGCGGCGGTCGGCTCGTCCAGGATGACGACCTTCGGGTCGCCGATCAGCGAACGGGCGATCGCGACGACCTGGCGCTGACCGCCGGAGAGACTGGCGATCGGAATGCGCACGGACGGGATGCGGATGGAGAGCGTGTCCAGCAGCTCCCGCGCCTTCTGCTCCATGGCGACCTCGTCGAGGGTGCCGCGACGCTTCAACTCGCGTCCCAGGAACAGGTTGCCGACCACGTCGAGGTTGTCGCAGAGCGCGAGGTCCTGGTAGACGGTGGCGACACCGAGGTGCTGTGCGTCCTGCGGGCGCTGAATGGAGACCGGGCTGCCCTCCCACTCGATGACGCCCTCGTCGATCGGGTGCACGCCCGCGATCGTCTTGACCAGGGTGGACTTGCCGGCGCCGTTGTCACCGACCAGCGCCACCACCTCTCCGGCGTGGACCTCCAGCTCGACGTCGGTCAGCGCCTGGACGGCGCCGAACCGCTTGGAGACTCCGCGCAACGCCAGTACGGGCGCGCTTGTCACGTGAACCAACTCCTTCTCCGCACCCGGTGCCTCGGGTGGGCTGCCGCGCCGTCCCTGGCGCCTGCGGGGTAGTGCAAAAGCTTGGAATGAATGTCCCGCGCCGACTCCCGCACGGGAACCCCGTGCGGGAGTCGGCAACTGACGGACGGAAGAACCTGCGGACCGACTACTTGATTCCGGCCGCGGTGCACGCGGCGGCGAAGTCCGAGGTGCAGATCTGCGAAGCGGTGTAGAGCGCGTCGGCCACGACCGTGCTCTCGACGTTCGCCTTGGTCACCAGGACCGGGACCAGCAGGTCGGAGGGGACCTGGTCGCCGGAGCCGCTGGTCTTGGTCGCGGTGGCGACCGAGGAGACCGGGGTGCCGTTCAGCAGGTCGACGGCGAGCGTCGCGGCGGCCTCGGCCTCCGGCTTGTACGCCTTGTAGACGGTGTACGCCTGGGTGCCGGCGATGATCCGCTGGACGGCGTCGAGCTGGGCGTCCTGGCCACCGATCGGCGCGACGACACCGGCGTTCTTCATCGAGGTGACGATACCGGCGGCCATGCCGTCGTTGGCGGAGTAGACGCCCGCGACGTTCTTGGCACCGACCTGGTTGAACGCGGCGGTGGCCTTCTGGGCGGCGACGTCGGGCTTCCACAGACCGGAGGCGTCGTAGGCGATGTTCACCTTGCCCGCGACGGCGGTGGTGAAGCCCTTCTTGAAGTCCGCGGCGTTCGGGTCGGCCGAGTCGCCGTCGATCTCCACGACCTTGGCGGTCGGGGTGGCCTTGGCGCCCATGGCGGCCAGCAGGCCCTGGCCCTGCAGCTCGCCGACCTTCTCGTTGTCGAAGGAGACGTAGGCGTCGACCGGGCCCTGGGCCAGGCGGTCGTACGCAACGACCTTGATGCCCTTGGCCTTCGCGGCCTGGACCGAGGACTTGATCTGCGCGGAGTCCTGCGCGTCGACGACGAGGACCTTGACGCCCGCGTTGATCATCGTCTGGACCTGCTGCGCCTGCGTCTGGGCGCTGCCACCGGCGTTGGCGTACTGAACCGTGGCGTTCGGAGCGAGGGCCTTGACCTTCGCCTCGAACAGCGGCTTGTCGAACTGCTCGTAACGGGTGGTGGTGTTCTCCGGGAGCAGCAGGCCGATGACCTGCGCGCCGCCACTGGAAGAAGATGCGGAAGAAGAGCTGTTGGCGCTGCTGCCGGCCTTGCCACAAGCGGCGAGACCAAGGGCGATCGAGACGGCGGTGGTGACCACGACCGTGCGGCGCAGAGTGCTGTTCATCGTTGGGGTGCCTCCCTGACGCGGCCGCAACGTTGCGACCGAGGTGTGAGGGAGTCAACCTCCCTCACCAGGCTGGCGTCAATAAGTAAAACCGAAGAAGGTTGAATCCGAACCCATTCGTTATCTTCCTGAAGACATGACCGCGACCCGGTGCCCGGAATCCGGACGTCAGCCCGTCGGCAATGCGTTGGAATCGCTCATTTCGGACATGACCAACGCCAAGGCTCCAAGGACCTCGGCCCGACCGCCGAGCGTACCGGGGACCACAGAAAGCTGCCGGGCCGCGCTCGGAATCGCATAGCGGGCGACCGACTCGCGGATCGGGTCCAGCACCAGATCCCCGGCCTCGGCCAGGTCGCCGCCGAGGATCACCCGGCGCGGGTTGAGCAGGTTGCACATGTTGGCGACGCCGGTGCCGATCTGACGGCCCGCATCCGCGATCACGCGGCGGCAGCCCAGGTCACCGCGCTGCGCGAGCTGGACGACCTTGGGGATGGTCAGGTCCTGACCGTGGCTCTGCTGCAGCAGGCCGAGGATGTGCCGGGCGCCGACGAAGGTCTCGAGGCAGCCGCGGTTGCCGCAGCGGCACACCGGCCCGGCCTCGTCGAGCGTGATGTGCCCGATCTCGCCGGCGGTGCCGCCGGGACCCCGGTAGATCTGCCCGGAGATCACCAGGCCGGCGCCGACGCCGCTCGCGACCTTGAT
This sequence comes from Streptacidiphilus sp. MAP12-20, assembly GCF_041262525.1. Taxonomy (NCBI): domain Bacteria; kingdom Bacillati; phylum Actinomycetota; class Actinomycetes; order Kitasatosporales; family Streptomycetaceae; genus Streptacidiphilus; species Streptacidiphilus sp. MAP12-20. The sequence continues at coordinate 166,205 of NZ_JBGCCK010000009.1, read as the reverse complement.
GTAGGCGAGGTCGGAGAGCCCGCGTCCGGCGCCCCAGACCAGCTCGCCGAGCGCGCCGAGGTTGGCGTCGTTGTCGACGAGGACCGGCATGCCGAGCCGGGCGGAGAGCTCCTGGGCGGGCGCGATACCGGTCCAGCCGGGCAGGATCGCGGTCGAACCGAGGGCTCCGGTCTCCACGTCGATCGGTCCTGGCACGCCGAGGCCGACGCCGATGACCTTCTCCACGGGGAAGCCGGTCTGCTCCAGCAGCCGGGCGACCAGCTGCTCGGTGCGGCCGAAGCCCTGGTCGGCGGAGGCGTCGGTGTCGATCGGCTCGCTCTCCTCGGCGAGCACCCGGTGGGCCAGGTTGCCGATGGCCACGCGCAGGTGCGAGTGCCCGAAGTCGACGCCGACGACGATGCCCGCGTCCGCGCTGAGCGAGACGCTGCGGGCCCGGCGGCCACCGGAGGAGGTCGGCGTGACCACCACCGTCCCGGCCTCGGAGAGCTCGCGGACGATGTTGGAGACCGTCGCGGCGGAGAGGCCGGTGCTGCGCGCGATCTCGGCCTGGGTCAGCGATCCGGCCATCCGGACCGCCCGGAGCACACGCTCCAGGTTGGCCCGGTGCAGCGACGACTGGGATCCCGGCGTTTCCACGGACATCTGCGTTCCATCCTGACCGCCGCGCCCTTGCGGCGGAGCCCTCGTTGCGGCCTCAAGGGCGACCGATGGTCGGCCTTGGTTTCGGCCTTGAATACAACTTCTGAACTCCAAGGAGAGCCAAAGGGGTGAAGTCATGTCAAGGCTGAACGAAGAGGAGATTCGCAAACGTTGCCTGATCGCGGCCTGAGGCCGGTCGACGGGCGGGTGGGCAGGCGAAGGCAGCGCCTGGCTTCAGGCGACACCCCGCACGCGGCGGACAAGTACCCCGCCGACGACTGTGACCAGGGCCGTCGCCAGATAGAGGCCGGTGTAGCCGCCGAGGTGCGCGATGATCGGCGCGGCCACGACGGGGGCGAGGACCTGCGGCCCCGAGTTCGCGATATTGATCACACCGAGATCCTTGGCCCGGTCCTGCGCGACCGGCAGCACCTGGGTGACCAGCGCCTGGTCGACCGCGAGGTAGACACCGAACCCCGCGCCGAGCACGGCCGCGGCGGCCATCGCCGCGGTCCAGCTGTGCAGGAAGGCCAGGATCAGCGCGGCCCCGGCCATGATCACGGCGCAGGCGAGGACGAAGGGCTTCCGGCGGCCGATCCGGTCGGAGAGCACGCCGACGGGGATGGCCGTCAGCGCGGCACAGAGCGTGTAGATGACCGTGAGGATGAGCACGCCGGTGCCGGGGTCGGCGTAGTGGACGGAATCGGTCAGGTAGTAGAGCAGGTAGAGCGTGCCGAGGGCGTTGCCGAGGTTGATCAGGAACCGGGTCAGCCAGGCCCAGCCGAAATCCGGGTGCAGCCGCGGGCTCACCCACAGCGTCCGCGCGAAGGCGCGCGCGTCGAAGACGGGCCGCAGGGCGCGCGGCAGTGCGGGCTCCGGGTGCCGCAGCACGAACGGCAGCGCGAGCGCGACGGTGAGCAGCGCGAGCAGTCCGTAGCCGGACCAGACGCCGGTCACCAGCATGGTCGTGATCAGCGCCCCGAGCACGAGACCGAGCGACTGCATGATCCCGGTCCACCCACTGACCTGCGCCCGCTGGCCGACCGGCACCCGGTCGGCCAGCGGCGTGGTCACCCCGGCGAGCATCGCGTTCAGCCCCGCCTGCGCGAGACACCACCCGAGCGCGACCCCGAGCACGGTGTGCTGGGCCGCCGTGACCGCGAGCCCGACGGCCCCGGCGAGCGCGCCGCCGAGAATCCACGGCCGCCGCCGCCCGAACCTGCTGACCGTCCGGTCGGACAGCGCGCCGGCGAGCGGGTTCGCGACGACGGCGACGAGCGCGCCGAGTCCGGTGACGAGGGAGAGGGCGTTGTTCTTGTCGGCCGCGTCGATGTGTTCGAGCTGCAAGGGGAGGAGGATCTGGATCGGGGTCATGAACGCCATGAACACGGCGAGCGTGGCGAACGAGAGACTCACCGTCCAGCCCGGCCGCACGCGCGCCGTCGGCTCGGCGAAGACGTCGACGGCGTCGACACCGGCGGCGGTGCTCTCGTCCACGGCCTGGTTCATGGGGGCCCCTTCGCCCATATGAGCAGTACTCACGTTTGGGCCGGAGTCTAGGGCCGCGATGGGCCTTTGAACAGCCTTGGTGCGGAGTTCACGTCCCGGTCGCCGACGGCCCGGCCACGCGGCCGCCACTGGTTAATCACCCAGACGTGAGCTTTTCACGATGTGTCGGACACCAGTAGTTCGCACGCCTGGGCGCTGCTTCAATCGAGTCCGCCATCGACCATCCGACACGGAGGAGCCGGCATGAATCCGCGATCAACAGTGAAGCAGGCAACGGACATTGAGCCCCGGCGGCGCCTCGCCGCCGGCACCGCGCTGGCCATCGGCGCCCTCCTGGTGCTGGCGGTGCCGGGCGCCGCGTACGCCAACAGCGTGGGCGTGACGGTGCGGACCCCCGGGGCCACCTCCGGCCCCACCACCATCGACTCGTCGATCTCGACGAATGCCCACTGCACCAGCGGTCTCGTCTCAGGCGGCGGGATCGACCAGGCCAACGGGACGGGCACGGGGAGCAACGGCAACCACGTGCTGGGCACCGAGCCCAGCTCCGACGGCAGCACCGAATACACCGGCACGACCGGGGTCGTCGGCACCGACGTGGCGTACTGGATCGCGAAGGGCGGCAGCGGCGGCCAGGTCAACTCCGGGTTCTCCACCACCCCTTACGCGATGTGTCTGACCAGCACGCTGATCAACCACACCCAGGTGGTGATGAACAAGGTCAACGCGCCCACCAGCGCGACGACGGTCGGCCTGGTCACCGCGACCTGTCCGGCCAACACGGTCCTGCTGGGCGGCGGCGCCCTCGTCACACCGGGCAACACCGGCAACTTCAAGGCCATCGCGAGCTTCCCCAGCTTCAACAACTCCGCCCACGACTTCGGCAAGAAGGCGGCGGCCGACGGCGAGACCAACCCCGACTCCTGGACCGCCGTGGGCTGGGACAACAGCTCGAACAGCAGTAACGAGACCTACGCCTACGCGATCTGCAGCGGCACGGGCATCAACGTGAGCGGCGTGACGGTGAAGGTCCGCTTCAGTGAGGCGACCGGTCCGAACACCGGGAGCACCGGCCAGAACACCACCGTGACCTGCGGCAGCGGGGACGGGAACCTGGTCAGCGGGGGCGCCGCCGTCAGCGGCGGCAGTGTGACCACCACCGACTTCACCGGACCGGGCTCGGCCGGGGACCACCTCAACGGGAGCTTCCCCAGCGACTCCAGCGGCAACCCCGTCAGCAACGGGACCACCACCGCGGCGTCCTGGACGGCCTTCACGCACACCGGCGGAATGGGGTCGACGACCACCCACTCCGACGCCTGGGCGCTCTGCGCCAACGACGGCGTTTGAATCGTCACCGTCTGCATCACCGCCCCCACCGCCACCACCGATCCATCAGAAAGGCAGCAGTCGATGACGAAGAGGTTCCTTCGGGCAGCCACGCTGGGAAGGGTGCTCGTCCCTGGCGCCCTGCTCGTCCTGGCAGTGCCGCAGCTCGCGTACGCGAACCCCGCGACCGTCACCGTCACGTCCCCCGGACCCACGATGGGCCCGACCACCCCCTTCACCGGTGTCTCGTCCCACGCGGACTGCGCGAGCGGCTTGGTCTCCGGCGGCGGGGTCACCCAGACCACCGGCGACGTGCGGTCGGGTAACGGCAACCATGTGATGGGCATCGCGCCCAGCGCGGACGGCGTCACCGAGTTCACCGGCGCCCCCGGGGTCGTCGGGGAGGATGTCACGCACTGGCTCGCCTTCGGCGGAAGCGGGAGCAACTCCAGCACCGCGTTCTCCACTACGCCCTACGCCATCTGCCTCTCCAGCCACCGGATCAGGCACACCCAGGTCGTCATGAACGAGACCGCGGGCCCCTCCGTCGGGCAGACGGAGAAGCTCGTCGTGGCGACCTGCCCGGCGGGCACCCTCCTCATCGGCGGCGGCGCCCGCACCACCCCCGCCAGCGTCGGCAGCCTGAAGCCGATCGCCAGCTTCCCCACCTTCAACGACGCCGCGCACGACTTCGGCAAGAAGGCGGCCGCGGACGGCGAGACCAACCCCGACTCCTGGACCGCCGTCGGCGGCATCGGCGGCGGCCGCGACAGCGGCAACACCACCTACGCCTACGCGATCTGCACCGGAGACCACGTCAACGTCGAGGGCATCACCACGGAGGTCCACTTCGCCGAGGTGAGCGGCCCGACCACGGCCAGCACGCACCTGACGGCCACGGCCGGCTGTGACTCCTCCGTCGGGGACAGCTCCTACGGGAACGGGCCCAGCGGGAACGGGCGCAGTGGGAACGCGGGCAGCGGGAACGGGCGCGACCCGTGGCAGCTGGTCAGCGGGGGCGCCGCCGCCAGCGGCGGCAACGTGACGACGACCGACTTCACCAAGGCGGGATCGGGCGGAACCCACCTCATCGGCAGCTTCCCCAGCGACTCCGCCGGCACGCCTGTCGCTGACGGAACCACCGCGCCCGCCTCCTGGTCGGCGACCGTCCACGCCGGCGGATCACCCTCCCCGAACACCTACACCGACGTCTGGGCGCTCTGCCTGAACACCCGCGGCGGCGGCGGGCAGCAGTAGTCACGGCTGCTGCGCGGCTTCCTCGTGCCGCGACGGCGGTCCCACCGCACCGTCGTGCACGGGGAGGCCGCGCATCTTCGCTACCCCCGGTGCCGCGCCCGCTGGGCGGCGATCAGCTCGCGGTACCAGTCGAACGACGCCCGGGGCGTGCGCCGCTGCGTCTCGAAATCGACCTCGACCAGGCCGAAGCGCTGGTGGTAGCCCTCGGCCCACTCGAAGTTGTCCAGCAGGGACCAGGTGAAGTACCCCCGCACGTCCACGCCGCGCTCCATCGCCTCCGCCACCGCTCCCGTGTGGCCGGCCAGGTAGTCGATCCGCGCCCGGTCCGCCAGGCCGGCGGGTGCGGCGCAGCCGTTCTCGGTGATCCAGACCGGCGGCAGCGCCGCGCCGTAGCGGGCCTTCAGGCCCACCAGCAGGTCGGTGAGGCCGTCGGGGACCACCGGCCAGCCGAAGGTCGTCCGCTCGTAGGGCTCCTCCGGCTCGACGATGTCGAACGGCAGGCCCGCCTCCGGCGAGGACGGGGCCGTGATCCAGGTCGGGTTGTAGTAGTTGATGCCCAGACCGTCCAGCGGCGCGGCGATGATCTCCAGATCGCCGTCCCTGACCAGGCCGCCCCAGCTCGGGTCGACCAGCCCGTAGGCGGAGAGGTCAGGGTAGGAGCCGGTCAGCACCGGGTCGTTGAAGAGCCGGTTGTGCAGCGCGTCGTACGCCGCCGCGCCAGCGCGGTCGGCCTCGGCGCGTGCGTCCTGGCGCAGGCGGACCGGGGTGCAGTTGTTGGCGATCAGCACCTCCGCGCCCGGCGCCGTCGCGCGCAGCGCGGCGGTCGCGAGGCCGTGACCGAGCAACTGGTGGTGCGCCGCGGGCACGGCGTCCAGCAGCAGCGCCCGCCCCGGCGCGTGGACGCCGAAGCCGTAGCCGAAGGACATGTGCACGAAGGGCTCGTTCAGCGTGATCCAGCGCCGCACCCGATCGCCCAGCCGCTCGCCGACCACCGCGGCGTACTCGCCGAAGCGGTACGCGGTCTCGCGCGCCATCCAGCCGCCGCCGTCCTCCAGGGCCTGCGGCAGATCCCAGTGGAACAGCGTCGGGGTCGGCGCGACGCCGGCCGCGAGCAGCTCGTCGACCAGGCGGTCGTAGAAGTCCAGGCCGCGCGGTTCGACCTTGCCCTCCCCCGTCGGCAGCACGCGCGGCCAGGAGAGCGAGAAGCGGTAGGCGTCCAGGCCGAGCTCGCGCATCAGCGCGACGTCCTCGGGGAAGCGGTGGTAGTGGTCGCAGGCGACGTCGCCGGTATGCCCGTCGCGGACCGCGCCCGGACGGCGGACGAAGGTGTCCCAGATGGACGGGCCCTTGCCGTCCTCCTCTGCCGCGCCCTCGATCTGGTACGCGGCGGTCGACGCGCCCCAGACGAAAGAGGCAGGGAACTTCGGCTGCGCAGGCGGCGGAGTCATGCGCACCACATCCTTCTTCTTCCTGTGAAAAACATGAGAATAGCTCATGTTAGTGACTCGCCAACCTTACACTCGATCAGGCAGAGTGAGGCCATGCACGTACCCGCTTCCACCGAAGGCATCGTCCGCCGCAGGCCGGTGCAGCGGCGCAGCCAGGAGCGCTTCGACCGGATTCTCGACGCCTGCGCCCGGCTGCTCGACGAGGTCGGGTACACCGCGCTGACGACCAAGGAGGTCGCCCGGCGGGCGGAGGTGCCGATCGGCACGCTCTACCAGTTCTTCCCGGGCATCGACGGGCTGCTCGGCGCGCTCGCGGAGCGCAATCTCGAACACTTCATGGACCGCCTCACCCGCCGGATGGAGGCCGAACGGCCTTCTGACATCACGGGGATGGTCGACCTGGCGGTCGAGGAGTACGTGGCCATGCACCGGGCCGTGCCCGGCTTCGGCGTGGTCGACTTCGGCGCGGTCGGGCGCGAGGACGCGCCGAGCATGCACCTGCTGGACTCGGTACTGGAGAACAACGCCGCCGTCGCCGACCGGCTCTGGGCCCTGCTCGGCGACCTGATCGGCGGCACCGACCGGGCCGCCGCCCGGATCTCCCTGCACGTCGCGCTGGAATGCGCGGACGCGGTGCTGCGGCTGGCCTTCCGCAGCGATCCCGAGGGAGATCCGGTGCTGATCGCCGAGTGCAAGCGGCTGCTGCGCGGCTACCTGTCCGAGGGCTGAGGCCCTTCTCCGGTCACAGCTCCCTGAGGGCAGGCATCACCTTGTCCGCGAACAGGTGCAGGCTCTCCCAGGCCGCGTCGACCGGGATGCCGCCGCACATCGGGTGCAGCAGCAGGTTGCCCAGGGGGCCCTCCGCGCAAGCCAGCTCGACGCACTGCTCCGGGGTCAGGCAGCAGTAGGTGCCCTCGGCGCGCAGCTGGTCGACCGTCAGCGCCTTCGTCGAGACCGCGGAGCGGATGTCCGGCGTCTGCCAGGAGGCGTAGGTGCGGGCCTCGTGCAGGAAGCGTTCGCCGAAATGCGCCCAGGCGTGCTCGGGGTCCTCGGTGCAGAAGACCATCCGGGTGGGGTCCGGCGGCAGCAGCACGAATCCGCCGTCCCAGCCGGCCTCGGCGGCCAGCCGGTCGTAGTACTCGACCAGCTCGGGCAGGTGCGCCGCGGTGAACAGCGGCAGCCGCAGCCGGACCGCGCGGCGGACCGCCGCCTTGGACGAGCCGCCGACGATCAGCGGCGGGTGCGGCCGGGTCAGCGGCGGCGGGGTCAGCGTGACCCGTCGCCCGCGGTACTCGAACTCCTCGCCGGTCCAGGCGGCGAGCAGGGTCTCCAGCACCTCGTCCTGGATCCGGCCGCGCTCCTTCCACTCGACGCCCATCAGCTCGTACTCGGCGGGCCGGTAGCCGATCCCGGCGACGACGGTGACCCGGCCGTCGCTGAGGTGGTCCAGCACACTGATCTCCTCGGCGAGCCGCAGCGGGTCGTAGAGCGGGGTGATCAGCGCGCAGAGCATGACCGGGATGCGGCTGGTGGCGCCGAAGATCGCGGCGGCGGTGGCGATCGGCGCGGGGCTCCAGCCGTCGACCACGCCGTGGTGCTCCTCCAGCGTGATCAGGTCGAATCCCTGGGCGTCGCCGAAGGCGGCCATCTCGACGGTGGCGCGGTAGCGGGCGGAGACGTCCTTGCGGTCCAGGCCGGGGGTGACCTGGTTGAAGCGCAGCGTGGTGACGGTCACGGCACTCGTCCCTTCGTAACTGACTGTCAGTCAGATATCGGCATGGGTATCATCGCTCGCGGGAGAGGACAAGAGCCCCGGCGTCGTCCGACCGCCTGGCTGGTCGGGTATTCACTGCGTGTATACCTGATGTGTATAGTCGCTCCCATGACGATCGGACACACGCTGCTCGGCCTGCTCGAGTCCGGCCCCCGCCACGGCTACGACCTCAAACGCGCCTTCGACGAGCGCTTCGGCCAGGACCGCCCGCTGCACTACGGGCAGGTCTACTCGACGATGGCCCGGCTGCTGAAGAACGGTCTCGTCGAGGTCGACGGGATAGAGGCGGGCGGCGGCCCCGAACGCAAGCGCTACGCGATCACCGACGCCGGGCTGACCGACGTCGAACAGTGGCTGGCCTCTCCGGAGAAGCCGGAGCCCTACCTCCAGAACACGCTCTACACCAAGGTCGTCCTCGCCCTGCTCACCGACCGCAGCGCCCAGAGCATCCTGGACACCCAGCGCGCCGAACACCTCCGCCTGATGCGCGAACTGACCCGTCGCAAGCTCGACGGCGACTTCGCCGACCAGTTGATCTGCGACCACGCCCTGTTCCACCTGGAGGCAGATCTGCGCTGGCTCGAGCTCACCGCCGCCCGCCTGGACCAGCTCCGCGCCGAGGTGGTCGCGTGACACGCGTGACGAGTTCGGCCGAAGCCGTCCTCAGCGCGAGTGGTCTGCGCAAGACCTACGGCGCCACCCCCGCGCTCGACGGCGCCGATTTCGCGATACACGCCGGGGAGACCGTCGCCGTGATGGGACCCTCGGGCTCCGGCAAGTCGACGCTGCTGCACTGCCTCGCCGGGATAGTGAAGCCGGACGCGGGCGTGGTGCGGTACCAGGGGCGTGAGCTGTCCGCGATGGGCGACGCCGAGCGCAGCGCGCTGCGCCGGGAGGAGTTCGGCTTCGTCTTCCAGTTCGGCCAGCTGGTCCCCGAGCTCACCTGCCTGGAGAACGTCGCTCTGCCGCTGCGCCTGGCCGGCGCCCGTCGCCGGGACGCCGAGCAGCGGGCCGCCCGCTGGCTGGAGCGGCTGGAGGTCGGCGAGTTGGGCCGCAAGCGGCCCGGCGAGGTCTCCGGCGGGCAGGGCCAGCGCGTCGCCGTCGCCCGCGCCCTCGTCGGCGAGCCCCGCGTGGTCTTCGCCGACGAGCCGACCGGCGCGCTCGACTCGCTCAACGGCGAGCGGGTGATGCAGTTGCTCTCCGCCGCCGCGCGGGAGACGAAGGCCGCCGTCGTCCTGGTCACCCACGAGCCCCGGGTCGCCGCCTACTCGGACCGCGAGGTCGTCGTCCGCGACGGCCGCACCGGCACGAGCCTGACGGCGGTCCCCCGGTGACCGCCTGGCTCCGGGACCTCCGTCTCGGTGCGCGCTTCGCCGTCGGCGGACGCGAGGGCTGGTTCCGTACCCTGCTGACCGCCCTCGGCGTCGGCTGCGCGGTGGCCCTGCTGATGCTCGCCACCGCGCTGCCGGGCATGATGAACGCCCGCAACGCGCGCGGCGCGGCGCGCGAGCTGGCGAATTTCGGCGGCCCGCTGACCGCCTCCGCCACGACGCTGCTGGTCCGCGACGCGGACACCACCTTCCACGGCGACGCCGTCCACGGCGAGCTGGTCAAGCCCGAGGGCTCCCGTGTGCCGACACCTCCCGGGCTGGCCGCCTGGCCCGGCGGCGCCACGATGTACGTCTCGCCCGCGCTGCGCTCGCTGCTCGCCTCGCCCGAGGGAGCGCTGCTCAAGCAGCGCCTGCCTTACCGTGACGTCGGCACCGTGGGCGACGCCGGGCTGGTCGGCCCCGGCGAGCTCGTCTACTACGCCGGGGACGCCTCCCTCACGGTCGCACCGAGCGGCTCGAGCAGCGTCTACCGCACCGACCGCATCGGCGGCCACCTCGTCTCCGCGGGGCTGTCCCCGATGCTGATGCTGCTCACGGTGATCACCTTCGTGGTGCTGCTGGTGCCTGTCGCGGTCTTCCTCGCCACGGTGGTGCGGATCGGCGGCGAGCGACGTGACCGCAGGCTGGCCGCGCTGCGGCTGGTCGGGGTCGACATCCGGGGCACGCATCGGGTCGCCTCCGGCGAGGCGCTGGTCGGCGCGATGGCGGGGGTGCTGGCCGGTTTCGGCATCTTCCTGCTGGCCCGTCAGCTCGTCTCCGCGGTCGACCTGCTCGGCCTGAGCGTGTTCCCCTCCGACCTCGCGCCGCAGGCGGCCCTGGTCGGCTGGATCGCCCTGGTGGTGCCGCTGCTCGCGGTCGCCGTCACGACGCTCTCGCTGCGCGGGGTCACCATCGAGCCGCTCGGCGTGATGCGCAACAGCGCTCCGCCCAGGCGCCGGCTCTGGTGGCGGCTGCCGGCCCCGGTCGGCGGCACGCTGCTGCTGCTCTCCACCACCCTCGGCAGCAGCTTCTCCGACTCGATGCAGCGTCAGCTGATCGCAGGCGTGGTGCTGCTGCTGATCGGCGTCACGACGCTGCTGCCCTGGCTGATGGAGCGGATCGTCGGCCGACTCGGCGGCGGTCCGGTGCCGATCCAGCTGGGCAGCCGCCGGCTCCAACTCTCCGGCGGTGCGGCCGCCCGCGCGGTGAGCGGGGTGGCCGTGGCGGTGGCGGGCGCGATCGCGGTGCAGAGCCTCTTCGCCGGCGTGAGCGGCCAGTTCACCAGCGGAACCGGCCGGGATCTGTCCCGCGCCCAGGCGGGTATCGCCGCCTCCCTGGCCGACGCGCGGCAGGCGGACGCGGTGGTCGCGAAGCTGCGCGGTACCCAGGGCGTGCTCGGCGCGACGAAGCTGTTGTCCGACTACGACGCGGCCCTGCCGGGCACGGGTCAGCGGCTCACGGTGTACGTCGGCGACTGTTCGACCCTCGCCGAGTACACCGGGCTCACGGACTGCGCCCCCGGCGGCGCATACCTGGTGAAGGCGCCCTTGAACGACCCGATGAGCGATCCGGTCCCGTTGGTCCGCCCCGGCCAGCGGGTGGACCTCCACGGCAGCGCGCCCGACCCGCAGCACCCCGCCTCGTCGGCCTACTGGACGGTCCCGGCCTCCCTCCGTACGGTGCCGTTCCGCAAGGGCCCGGACGGCACGACCAGGGCGGGGCTCTTCGTCACCCCGCAGGCACTCGACCCGCAGCGGCTCAGCACGGCGATCCTCACCAGCGACATCCGCCTCGCCCCCGACGACCCGGACGCCATCGAGCGCGCCCGCACGGTGGTGGCGACGACCGTCCCCGGCCTGCAGATCCAGGTCTACGCGGAGACGACGACCGACCGGAAGTTCGCCAACATCCAGCGCGGACTCATGGTCGGCGCGATCGTCACGCTGCTGCTGATCGCTATCGGCATGGCCGTCTCCATGACGGAACAGCTGCGCGAACGCCGCCGCCTGCTGGCGGTGCTGGTGGCCTTCGGCACCAAGCGCTCGACGCTGGCCCTCTCCGTCCTGTGGCAGAGTGCGGTCCCCGTGGTCATCGGCCTCGTCCTCGCCCTCGCGGGCGGCCTGGGCCTGGGCGCGCTGCTGATGCGGATGACCATGAGGACCATCCGCTTCGACTGGGCCATGGTCGCGACCATGACGGGCGCCGGCGCGGCGGCCGTGGCCGTCGCCACGCTGCTCAGCCTCCCCGCGCTCTGGCGCCTGATGCGCGCCGACGGTCTGCGCACGGAGTAGCGCGGCACCCCTTCACAACCGCGGCACCCACCGCACCCCCGAGAGGGCGTCCTCCACCAACTGCACCTGGCGCGCCAGGACGTTGAGGCGGGCGCCCTCCTCGGCGTAGGCGCGCAGCTTCTCCTCGATCGCATGCGGCTCGAAGTGCTCCCCGAGCTCCACCCGCGCCCGCGAATACGCCGTCCGCGCCCCCTGCAGGGCCGCCTCGGTCAGATAGCGCACGTCCCTGGCGAGCATCTGCGGGTGCTTGTAGAACACGTGGTACCGCCGCCACTCCCCCGGCGCCTGGTCGTAAAAGCCACCTCCTGGCGGACTCCTCCCAGCCGGGACTGCCGGGCGGTGGGACGCGTTCCGGCCAGCCGGGAGGGACGGGAGAGGTGTTCACCTCTCCAGTATAGGAACATATTTTCGAATACCCGAGCCGGACGTTCGCACAAACCTGGGCGGGGCATGGTGAGCGCTTGTGCGTGCCGGCGGGCCCGTCGTCGTGTTGCGGATCGGATGCGGGCGAGCAGGATTGCCCTTGGAACGGGTCGGCGGCTCGTCGAGCCCCCAGCCCCTGGGCTCCGAGGCCAAGCGCTCGACCGACCAAGCCCAGCGCGTCGGCCGGGATCCCAACGAGAGTGGAAGGGAACCACGACATGCCGGAAGCCACATCACCGCTGCAGTACGAGACCTTGTGCCTGCGCCGGCCTGGTCTGACCCGCGACCTGCCGCCCGGCACCCGCGAGGACCTCCAATGGGTGGTCAACACTGCGACCTTGATCTTCGGCGACCGTGACGCCGCGCTCGTCGACACGTTCCTCACCGTCGACCAGAACCAACAGCTCGTCGACTGGGTGAAGGCGCACGACCGCAACCTGGCCTACGTCTACATCACGCACGGCCATGGCGACCACGGCTTCGGCGTGAAGCAGCTTCTGGAGGCATTTCCCGAGGCCAAGGCAATCTCGACCGCCGCGGCCGTGGCCAAGGCGAGGTTCGAGGGCACGCCGCCCTACATCGACACCTTCTGGACCTCACGCTTTCCGGGGCAGGTCCCGCTACCGCAGGTCTTCCCGGAGATCCTGGATGGCGACACATTCGCCCTCGAAGGCCACCCGCTGCGGGCGGTCGAGGCCGGTTTCACCGACTGCGAGGGCAGCACCGCGCTGTGGGTGCCGGACCTGCGGCTCGTCGTGGCCGGCGATGTCGCCTACAACGGCATCCACCAGTACATGGGCGAGACCACCACCGCGTCGCGCGAGGAGTGGATGCGCGCCACCGACACGCTCGCCGCACTCGACCCTGCCTTCGTCGTCGCCGGCCACAAGAACCCCGACCTGCCCGACGACCCGAAGATCCTCGCCGAGACCAAGAAGTACCTGGCGGACTTCAACCGGCTCGACGCCGAGACTGAGACCGCGGCCGAACTGTACGAGGCCATGCTGGCGCTCTATCCCAGCCGAGCCAACCCGGGCTCGCTCTGGGGCGGGGCGAAGCGGGCCAAGACGTCACCACAGTGACGTCACACCGTGTACGACCCAGGCGGCATGGGTGCGATGTGGAACGACAACATCAGGTCCATGGGCGTCTGGCACGGCTGACGCCGATCGGACACCGGCGCCGAGGCCGCGCTCACCATGTGCTGGTCGGTCTAAGACGCGATCAGCAACGCCTCGGCGCCCACCGGCCGGAAGCCCGCCGCCTGGAAGGCGCGGACGCTGCGGGCGTTGCCTGCCGCCTGTTGCGCCCAGACCGGGACGCCCACCGGCGCGAGGTAGCGCGCCGACGTGGCCAGCAGGCGGCCCAGGCCCCGGTGGCGCGCCTGTTCGTCCACCTCGATCGCCACCTCCAGGCGGCCGGCGACCCCGCGTCCAAGGACCACCACGCCGCCCACGCCGCCCTCTGCCTGCCAGACCCGCACCCCGTCGCGGCGCTTGCGCGCCCGCGCGACCCGGGGGTGGTCGGGGTCCTCGATCTCGCGCAGTTCGAGCGGAGGCCGGCCCGGGAGCCAACTGGCCACCGTGAGCAGGTCGATCGTGTCGGTCGACCGCCCCGTGCGGGTGAGCATCGCGGCCAGGAAGCGCGGGTTCATCGTGGCCGCGAGCTCGTCGCAGTCGAGCGCCGCCAGCGTGGCGTGCACCCACGCGGGATCCTCGTCCGTGAACACCACCGAGTGCGCGGTGAAGGCGATCACGCCGGCGTCGCGATGGCTCGGCTGCGGCACCACCGTCACGCCCCCGTCCGGGGGCGGAAACGTCCCCTGCGCCGCCGCGTCAAGGATCTCCGCCAGCGTCCCACCCATGCCTGCCCCCTCCACTCGGATTCCCGCCATTCCAAGATCAGCTTGTCACAGCAGAGCGGCCCCGCTCCCCCGAAAGGGGAACAGGGCCGCTCTCCGCGTGCGTCGCGCGTGATTACTTGATCAGCGAGCGCAGCACGTACTGCAGGATGCCGCCGTTGCGGTAGTAGTCCGCCTCGCCGGGGGTGTCGATACGGACCTTGGCGTCGAAGGAGACGCCGGTGTCCGTGGTGACCTTGACCGTCTTCGGGGTGCGGCCCTCGTTCAGCTCGGTGACGCCCTCGAAGGAGAAGGTCTCCTCGCCGGTCAGGCCCAGCGAGTCCGCCGTGTGACCCTCGGGGTACTGCAGCGGGAGGACGCCCATGCCGATCAGGTTCGAGCGGTGGATGCGCTCGTAGGACTCGGCGATGACGGCCTTGACGCCGAGCAGCGCGGTGCCCTTGGCCGCCCAGTCGCGGGACGAGCCGGAGCCGTACTCCTTGCCGGCCAGGACGACGAGCGGGGTGCCCGCGGCCTGGTAGTTCTGCGAGGCGTCGTAGATGAACGACACCGGCGCGTCGGCCTGGGTGAAGTCGCGGGTGTAGCCGCCCTCGGTGCCCGGCGCGATCTGGTTGCGCAGGCGGATGTTGGCGAAGGTGCCGCGGATCATGACCTCGTGGTTGCCACGGCGCGAGCCGTAGGAATTGAAGTCACGCTTCTCGACGCCGTGGGCCTTGAGGTACTCGGCCGCCGGCGTGCCGTCCTTGATGTTGCCGGCCGGGGAGATGTGGTCGGTGGTGACCGAGTCGCCCAGCTTGGCCAGCACGCGCGCGCCGGAGATGTTCGAGACCGGGCTCGGGTCCTTGGCCATGCCCTCGAAGTACGGGGGCTTGCGCACGTAGGTGGACTGGGCGTCCCACTCGAAGGTGTCGCCCGTCGGGACCTGCAGGGACTGCCAGCGGTGGTCGCCCGCGAAGACGTCCGCGTAGTCCTTGGTGAACATGTCCTGGTCGATCGAGGTGGCGATGGTGTCGGCCACCTCCTGCTCGGTCGGCCAGATGTCGTGCAGGTAAACCGGGTTGCCCTCGGCGTCCACGCCCAGCGCGTCACGGGTGATGTCGATGTTCATGTTGCCCGCGAGCGCGTAGGCGACCACCAGCGGCGGGGAGGCCAGGTAGTTCATCTTGACGTCGGGGTTGATCCGGCCCTCGAAGTTGCGGTTGCCGGAGAGCACCGAGACGACGGCGAGGTCGTGGTCGTTGACGGCCTTGGAGACCTCCTCGGGCAGCGGGCCCGAGTTGCCGATGCAGGTGACGCAGCCGTAGCCGACCAGGTTGAAGCCCAGCTTCTCCATGTAGGGGAGCAGGCCGGCCTTCTCGTAGTAGTCCATGACGACCTTGGAGCCGGGCGCCAGTGTGGTCTTCACCCACGGCTTGACGGTCAGCCCCTTCTCCACCGCCTTCTTGGCCAGCAGGGCGGCGCCCAGCATGACCGAGGGGTTGGAGGTGTTGGTGCAGGAGGTGATCGAGGCGATCACGACCGCGCCGTTGTCGATCTCGTAGACCTTGCCGTCGGGCGCGGTGACCGGGGTCGGCTTGTGGATGCCGTTCGAGGTCGCCGGGGCGTCGGAGGCCGGGAAGGACTCCTCGCCGGACTCGTCCGAGGTGGAGATGTAGTCGCGGACGGCGCTGCGGAACTTCGAGGCGGCCTCGGCCAGGATCACGCGGTCCTGCGGGCGCTTCGGGCCGGCGATCGAGGGGACGACCGTGGCCAGGTCCAGCTCCAGGTACTCGGAGTAGACCGGCTCGACGGCCGCGTCGTGCCAGAGGCCCTGCTCCTTGGCGTACGCCTCGACCAGGGCGAGCTGCTGCTCGCTGCGGCCGGTCAGGCGCAGGTAGTTGATGGTCTCGCCGTCGATCGGGAAGATCGCGCAGGTCGAGCCGAACTCCGGCGACATGTTGCCGAGGGTGGCGCGGTTGGCCAGCGGCACCGCGCCGACGCCCTGGCCGTAGAACTCGACGAACTTGCCGACGACGCCGTGCTTGCGCAGCATCTCGGTGATGGTGAGCACCAGGTCGGTGGCGGTGGCGCCCTCCGGCAGGGCGCCGGTGAGCTTGAAGCCGACCACGCGCGGGATCAGCATGGAGACCGGCTGGCCCAGCATGGCGGCCTCGGCCTCGATGCCGCCGACGCCCCAGCCCAGCACGCCCAGGCCGTTGACCATGGTGGTGTGCGAGTCGGTGCCGACGCAGGTGTCGGGGTAGGCCTGGCCGTTGCGGACCATGATCGTGCGGGCCAGGTACTCGATGTTGACCTGGTGCACGATGCCGGTGCCGGGCGGGACGACCTTGAACTCGTCGAAGGCGGTCTGGCCCCAGCGCAGGAACTGGTAGCGCTCCTTGTTGCGGCCGTACTCGATCTCGACGTTCTGGGTGAACGCGTCCTTGGTGCCGAACTTGTCGGCGATGACCGAGTGGTCGATGACCATCTCGGCCGGGGCCAGCGGGTTGATCCGGGACGGGTCGCCGCCGAGCTCCTTGACCGCCTCACGCATGGTCGCCAGGTCGACGACGCAGGGAACGCCGGTGAAGTCCTGCATGATCACGCGGGCCGGCGTGAACTGGATCTCCTCGCTGGGCTCCGCGTTCGGGTCCCAGCCGCCCAGCGCCCGGATGTGGTCGGCGGTGATGTTGGCGCCGTCCTCGGTGCGGAGCAGGTTCTCCAGCAGGATCTTCAGGCTGTAGGGAAGGCGCGCGGCGCCCTCGACCTTGTCCAGCTTGAAGATCTCATACGATTCGTCGCCCACCTGCAGCGAGCTGCGGGCGTCGAAGCTGTTCGCGGACACGACTTCTCCCTGTGTTATCAGATGCGCGGCGTTGTGCGGGGCGCGCTGCTCACGCGATCAGGTCGAGTGTAGCGGCAGATATCTTGATGTCGAGATACCACCCTAGTACACGCCGCGCCGAGGCGCGAAACAGCCCCGAGCAGGCGAGTCGAGCCGGTCAGCGTCGGGCGGAGGGGACCGGAGCGACCAGCGGGTGTCCGACGCGGAAGACAGCCAGCGCATCGGCGGGGAGAAGGGCCGCTGTCGCCGGGCAGTCGAGCAGCTGGCTGACGGGGTGCACCCGCAGGCCCAGCTCGGTCAGCGTGTACCAGAGCCGCGCCAGATCGCGTCCGGTCGCGAGCACCCCCTCGGGTGTGTCCCGCTGGCCCGTCAGGATCAGCACGCTGTGCTCCTGCTTCGCGAACAGCTCCCGCTGCGTCCCCGCGAGTACGCCGGCCAGCGGCCCCTGCGCGCGCAGTGCGAGCACCGCCCGCAGGCCGATCGCCTCGGCGCGGCTCATCGCCAGAGCCTCGTAGCTCAGCCCGTCCTGCGCGAAGCGGGGATCGGCGGGCGACAGCCTCAGCCACTGCCGCAGCTCCGCGACGACCGGAGCCGTGCGCCACATCCAGCGGTCCGCCCGGACCGCGAGCGCGGCCAGCTCCCCCGAGGGCAGCTCGTGCAGGCCCGAGCCGATCACTCGCCCCCAGAGCAGCGCCAACTGCTCCGACGTGAGCCGGCCGGGCAGGTAGGGGCCACGGGCGCAGCCGCGTCGCGCCACGACCCGGCCGCGGATCTCGGTCGGGTAGACCGCGTCCGCAGGGCGCAGCTCGGCGAAGGTCCGCGCCTCCGGATCGACGCGCACCTCGGCCTCGACCGCGAGCCCCGCCTCCGCCGCGACGATCAGGCAGGTCTCCAGATACGCGCCCAGCGAGAGGTAGAGGTCGCGCCGGGTGGGATCGCCCGCCGGCAGCTCGCGCTCGGCCGCCCAGCCGAGAACAACGCGGTCCGATTCGTAGCGGAGTGTCCACGGCTGCGTATTGTGCGCACTCGGCGCGCGCCCGCAGAGCGGCTCCAGCGCGCGGAAGCGCTCCGTCCAGTCGCTCATTCGCTCGCGCCCTTCGTTCCGCCGAAGAAATGCCGGACCGGGCGCTGCCCGGCCTCAGCGCTGAGCGGCGCGTAGGCGTCGATGTGGGCGAGCTCGCCGTCCTCCGCCCGCCAGACGCCGTTGGTGTAACCGGTCTCGTCGGCCGTGTAGATCTTGATCCAGCCGGCCGTCGCCTTCTTCCGACCCTGGTCCGTCAGCCAGCACATCAGCTCGGCGTGCTCGCGGCTGCGGGCGAACTTGAGCAGTTCGTCCCGGTCGGTGAAGAAGGCGATCGTGCCGAGCGAGAGCGGAGCCCGGTAGTAGACCTTGTGCCAGACGTAGCCGCGCATCCGGCGCATCTGGCGGACCATCCGGAACCAGCGCGGGCCCAGGCTGACCACCGCCCACAGGCTGCTGTACCGGGTCGCGCCCACGAACATCGCCCCGGCCGGACCCGGCGGCGGGGTGAGGCTGAAATCCGTCGTCCGCATCGAACCGCTCTCCTCAACCCTGGGCCAGGTACTTGTTCTTGATCCCGGTCCGCCCCGCGAACGGCCCGGTCCCGAACGCGTGCAGCTCGACCCCGATCTCGGCCGCGCTCGCATCCTCCGTCAGCGACTGCGCGAAGTCCCGGCTGCAGTGCGCGAGGTGACGCAGCACCCCGTCGCGGCAGAGCTTCACCAGCTGCTCGCGCTCCTCGCCGGCGAGCCCGCTCCCGGCGCGCAGCTGCACGTGCACCACCGGCCGGATCTCCGCGTCCGCGGACTCGCGCAGCGCCAGCGTGAAGCCCTCGATCGACTCCGCGTACGGATTGCCGTGGTAGAGCCCGTACTCGACGTCCTGCGGGTAGAGGTTCGCGCCCATGTAGGAGACGGTCGAGTCGGCGCGGCCGTAGAGGAACAGCAACGGCAGCTGCATCCGTTCGCGCCGGTGCACGCGGTACGCGTCCTCCAGCAGTCCCGGACGCGTCGCGGCCAGCGCTGTGAGCCGCTGGCGGGCCTCGGGGAAGCTGAGCAGCATGGCCTCGTCGCCGATGTTGTAGCGGAGCTTGGGGGCCATCACGGCGGTGGAGTTGATCGTGCAGAGCAGCTCGCCGGTCGGGCCGTCGCCGAGGGTCTCCAGGTAGGTCTCGAGCGGGTTGTACTGGAAGATCATCGGCAGCCGCTGCTCGTCCTCGCCCAGGAAGGCCGCCCGCACGCCCGCATCCTGGAGGATCAGCCGGCGCAGCCAGACCGCGAAGGTGGTCTCACCGCCCATGCCGATGGTGAGGTCGGACGCGCCGTAGCCGGAGCGGACCTTGCTGAACACGTCGCCGACGTAGTCGCGCAGCGCCTCGGTCATGCCCTCGCCGCCGACCATGGCCGCCATCCGGTAGCCGCGGAACCACTCCTCCCCCGCCAGCCGGTCGCGCAGATGCTTCAGGAACGGCGGGTAGGCGGTGACCAGGTAGTCGTAGCGCGGGCCGAAGTGCCGCAGCGTGTCGACGATCTTCTCCAGATCCGGCCCGGTGTTCTTGACCAGGGAGATCCTGGCCATCGCGATGCCGGTGTTGGTCCCGGTGGCCCAGGCGCCCATGGAGTAGGCGTTGATCACGAACCGCCGCCGCGAGGGGAAGACCAGACTGGTGTACCCCGCCACGTTCCGGTGGACGGTGTCGAGCTCGCGGCGGCTGCGCACCCAGTTGTAGGGGGTCCCGGAGGAGCCGGAGGACTCGTCGACGACGCTGCCCGCGATCTCCACCCTCCCCTTCCAGCTGCGCTCCTCCTCCGAGTGGGCCCGGACGTAGGACTGCTTGTCGGTCGGCGGATAGGAGTCGAGCCTGAGCCAGCGGAAGCGCCAGCCGTTCGCGCGCAGGTGCTGCTGATAGGCGGGCACGTCCAGCGCGGCGAACTGGCAGGTCATCCAGGCGTGGGCGCGGGCGAAGCCGCCCATCCAGGGCCGGTACTCGCGGGCCATCAGCCGCCAGACGGCGGGGTGGCTGCGGTAGACCCGGTAGACGGCGGTGAGCCCGAAGCTGACGATGCGCAGCGCCCACTGACGCGTGAGCGCGGCGGGCGAGACGGTGGAAGCACGCGACATGCCGCCAGCATCCTGCTGCTGACGGCATGTCACATGAGTTGGACTACTCAGATTCGGTACCGGATTTCTGGAGAGCTCAGCCCACCAGCACCGGCTCGTCCGCCGGGGCCCCGACCTCGGACCCGGCCACCGCCGCAGCCTCCGGGGCGTGCGCGCCGCGCTTCGGCAGCGCCGCCATCAGCAGCACCACGACCGCCAGCGCGCCGACCATCCAGAGCATCGCGTGGCCGAAGGCGTGGACCACCGTGCTGCCGGTGAAGGCGACCGAGACCAGCGCCAGGCCGAAGGCGTTGCCGAGCTGATTGGTGGTGTTGATCAGGCCGGAAGCCGAACCCGCGTGCTCCTTGGGCACCTCGGAGAGGATCGCGTCCGTCAGCGGAGCGAAGATCATGCCCATTCCGGCGCCCATGACCACCAGCGGCAGCGCCATCTGCCAGGAGTGGACGCCCTGGCCGTAGCGGGCGGACTCCCAGATGTAGATCAGCGCGCCGGCCGCCGTGATCAGCGCGCCGCCCTGCAGCACCTTGCGGCCGAAGCGGGGCACCAGCAGCTGGACCGACATCCCGGCCGCCGCCGAGCAGGCGACGGAGAAGGGCAGCCCGGTCAGACCGGCGTGCAGCGGGCTCCAGCCGAGGCCGATCTGCATGTACAGGGTCCACACCAGGAAGAAGATCCCGCAGGCCGCGCCGAAGACCAACTGGACGCCGACACCGGCGGCGAAGCTCTTGGCCCGGAACAGGCTCAGCTCGACCAGCGGCGAACCGTCCCGCGCGCTCTTGCTCCGCTCGTAGCGGACGAAGCCCGCCAGCACCGCCAGACCGCCCGCCATCAGCACGTAGCCCCAGACCGGCCAGCCCAGCTCACGACCCTGGACCAGCGGGTACATCACCATCAGCAGACCGGCGGTGGCCAGCGCGACGCCGACCAGGTCCAGCTTGAGTGCCTTCGGCGCCTTCGACTCGTCGATGAAGCGACGGCCCAGCAGCAGGCCCGCGATCCCGACCGGCAGGTTGATCAGGAAGATCGGCCGCCACTCCAGACCGAACAGGTTCCACTGCGTCAGCAGCGCGCCGAGCAGCGGGCCGGTGACGGCGGCGAGACCGATGATCGCGCCGAACATCCCGAAGACCTTGCCGCGCTCCTCGCCGCTGAACGTCGCGTGGATGATCGACAGCACCTGAGGCACCATCAGCGCCGCCGCCGCGCCCTGCAGCATCCGCGTCGCGACCAACATCTCCGGGTTGGCGGCGAGGCCACAGAGCAGCGAAGCGGCGGTGAAGCCGGCCGTACCGATCAGGAAGACCCGCTTGCGGCCGTAGATGTCGCCGAGCCGCCCGCCGGTGATCAGGCCGACCGCGAAGGCCAGCGCGTAACCGGCGGTGATCCACTGGATCGCACTGAAGCCCGCGCCGGTGTCCCGCTGGATGCTCGGGATCGCGATGTTGACGATCGTCGCGTCGACCAGGTCCATGAAGCTGGCCGTCATCACGACGGCGAGGGCGAGCCACCGCCTGCGGTCTGTGGTGCTCATTGTCTGTTCTCCTGCCGTTGTGCTGCGCTGCTCTCGCTGACAGGACCTAAGCTATGAGGCATGTAGGACAGGTCTTGTCCTAGTAGCGACGCAATCTGGAAAACATGATGGACACCTCGGCACGACTGTTGAATCTGCTCTCCCTGCTGCAGACCCCGAGGGAGTGGTCGGGCACGGAGCTGGCCGGCCGCCTGGAGGTCACCACCCGCACGATCCGCCGCGACGTGGACCGGTTGCGGGAGCTCGGCTACCCGGTCGAGGCGACGATGGGCGCGATCGGCGGCTACCGCCTGGTGGCGGGCAAGGCGCTGCCGCCGCTGCTGCTGGACGACGAGGAGGCCGTCGCCATCGCGGTCGGCCTGCGCGCGGCGGCCGGCAGCGCGGTGGACGGCATCGAGGACGCGTCGCTGCGCGCGCTGACCAAACTGGAACAGGTGCTGCCCTCGCGGCTGCGCTACCGGGTGGGCGCGCTCGGCTCGGCGGTGGTGACGATGACCGGCGGCGGCCCGCGCGTGGAACCGTCGGTGCTGACGGTCCTGGCGGGCGCGATCGCCAACCACGAGCGGGTCCGTTTCGCCTACCGCGCGGCCAACGGCGCGGAGACGCGGCGTCACATCGAGCCGCAGCGCCTGGTCGCCACGGGCCGCCGCTGGTACCTGGTCGCCTGGGACCTGGAGCGGGACGACTGGCGGATGTTCCGCGTCGACCGCCTGGTCTCCCCGGAGGCGACGGGCGGCCGCGCGACGCCGCGCGAGCTCCCGGCGGCGGACGCGGCGGCGTTCGTCAGGGACAAGCTGCGCAACCTGTGGCCCACGGCCCCCGTCGTGGTCGAGTTCGACGCGGACGCGGAGCAGGTGCGCGCGAAGCTGGGTCAGGCCCCGGGCGAGATAGACGAGTTGCCCGACGGCCGGTCCCGCTGGCGCGTCGAGGCGGACCGCCTGGACTGGACGGCGGTCCGCCTGCTGATGCTGGATCTGCCGTTCCGGGTCGAGTCCCCACCGGCCCTCGTCGACCAGATCCGCCGCTTTGGCGACCGCGCCCGCCAGGCAATCGGCTGACGTCCGGTTGCACCACCTCAGGTAGTGCCACGAAAGGACATCAGGTAGGCGAGCACCGCCAGCACCCGGCGGTTGTCGTCGTCCGAGGGGGCCAGATCCAGCTTGGTGAAGATGCTGGTGCTGTGCTTGGAGACAGCCTTCTCGCTGACGAACAGCCGGCTCGCGATCGCACTGTTGGAGCGCCCCTCGGCCATCAGCTCCAGCACCTGCCGTTCCCGCTCCGACAGCCGCGCGAGCGGCTCGCCCCGCCGCCCGAGCAGCTTGGTGACCACCTGCGGGTCCATCACCGTGCCGCCCGCCGCGACCGTGCGGATCACGTCGACGAACTGGTCGTCGCTGAAAACCCGGTCCTTGAGGAGGTAGCCGACCCCGCCCGCCTGGTCGGCGAGCAGCTCCTGGGCGTAGATCTGCTCGACGTACTGCGACAGCAGCAGGATCGGCAGGCCGGGGATCCGCTCCCGGGCCGCGAGCGCCGCGCGGAGTCCGTCGTCGGTGTTGGTGGGCGGGAGTCGGATGTCCACGATCGCCAGGTCGGGACGGAACTCCAACAGCGCGTCGAGCAGGCCCGGCGCGCTGTCGGTGGCCGCCGCGACCTCGAACCCGCGCGCCTTGAGGAGCCTGACCAGCCCCTCTCGCAGCAGGAAGAGATCCTCCGCGACGACTACGCGCACGGCACCTCCATGACCACGATCGTCGGCCCCCCGGGCGGGCTGCTGACCGCCAGGATGCCGTCAAAGGCCGCCAGCCGCCGTTCCACCCCGGCCAGCCCGCTGCCTCCGGCGGGATCCGCGCCGCCGACCCCGTCGTCGGTCACCTCGATCCGCAGCAGGCCGTCCACGCGGGCCACCCGGATCCGCAGGGCGCTCGCCCCGGCGTGCCGAACGGCGTTGGTCACCAGCTCGGCGACGGCGAAGTAGCAGGCCGACTCCACGGGCGGGTCGAGCCGCTCGGGCAGGTCGATCTCGGTCTCGCAGGGCAACGGCAGGTCCAGTGCCAGCGCACGGACCGCCTCCCCGAGACCTCGGTCCGCCAGCACCGGCGGGAAGATCCCCCGGACCAGGCAACGCAGCTCCTCCAATGCTGCGGCGGAGGACTCGCGGGCCTCGACGACCAGCGCGGCAGCCTCGGCGGGGCTGGTGCGGATCAGGTCCTCGGCGGTCCTGAGGTTCATCCCGATGGCGACCAGCCGACCCTGCGCGCCGTCGTGCAGGTCACGCTCGATCCTGCGCAGCTCGGCGGCGGCGGAGCTGACGACCTCGGCCCGGGTCTCGGTCAGTTCGAGCACCCGACGGGTCAGCGCCGGGTCGGGGCCGCGCCCCAACAGCCGCTTGGCGTCCGGCAGCACGGTGAGCGGCAGCAGCCAGAGGCCGAGTCCGAGCAGCAGCGCCCCCTGCATGCCGCCCATCACGCCGGCGTGGTGGGCGAGTGCGTCGGGGATGGTCTGCGGCGGCGGTTCGCTCGGCGTGCCGACGGGGCGCACCACCGGCAGCCATCCCCCGAAGCCGCCCTCGACGACGCCGTAGGCGCCGATCACGACCAACCCCAGGGCGGCCAGGTCCGCTGCCGCTCGCGGCCGCCGCACCAGCCCGAAACCGAGTGCCACCAGCACGACCAGACCGACCGCGTAGCCCGTCAGCGCCGAGCCGAGTCCCGCGCCGGGCGACGCGGGCGTCCACAGGTCGAGCCCGAGCAGGCCCCCGGCCGCGACCAGGACGCCGGGCAGCAGCAGGGCCCAGCGCCCGGACGCCGCCGTGCCGGTCGTGGGCAGGAGCCGGTCGAACACCGCACGTCCGGCGGGAACGGCCAGCAGCGCGAGGCCAGGGACGATCACGCTGCCCTCCAGGAACTGCAGCAGGTTGCGGGTCGGCAGATTGGCGAACCACTGCGACCAGCTCATCGCGGTACCGGTCGCCGCGGCGACGACCGGCAGCAGCCACCCCTTCGGTGCCGGCGCCGACGCGTGCAGCGCGGTGGCCAGCAATCCGATCAGCAACAGCAGTGAGGCGAGTCCGCCGGGGCCGAAGCTCGGCAGCAAAACCGAGTAGCCGGAGGTCCGCATGGTGTGCTGCAGGTCGAGCTTCAGCACCGTACCGGCGGTGAACGCCGCCCAACCCGTCAGTACCGCCAGCGCCGGCCAGCCGACGCGTCCGGCACGGACCGCCCACGCCGCGCGGTCGGGCGTCCGCTCCGCCGCGACGGCCACCCCGGCACAGATCGCGGTCAACGCCACCATCACGCCGAAGGGCACGAGCGTCAGCCCAGTGGGAAACGGCCACATGTCCGCTCCTCCTCTCGTCTCCAGGCCACCGACGGCGACCTGGAGATCATGCTGCGCGGCGGGGCCGTGCGGGCGCCATGGACCGGAACCTACAGCTGAGGTGGGCAAACACCTACCCCCGGCGGCGGCCCTCAGTCGCCGAGCGTGGCCACCATGATCGCCTTGATGGTGTGCAGGCGGTTCTCCGCCTGGTCGAAGACGATCGCGTGCTCCGACTCGAACAGCTCGTCCGTGCACTCCAGTTCGGCCATCCCGGTGGCCGCGTGCATCTGGCGGCCGACCTCGGTGCCGAGGTCGTGGAAGGCCGGCAGGCAGTGGAGGAACTTCGCGGCGGGGTTGCCCGTCGCGCGGATGGTGTCCATGGAGACCTGGTAGGGCGCGAGCAGCGCGATCCGCTCCGTCCAGACCTCCTTGGGCTCGCCCATGGAGACCCAGACGTCCGTGTAGAGGAAGTCCGCGCCGGCCACGCCCGCCGCCACGTCGTCGGTCAGCGTGATCCGCGCGCCGCTCGCGGCCGCGAGGCGGGCGGCCTCGGCCTGGACGTCCGCCGTCGGCCAGAGCTGCTTCGGGGCGACGATGCGGATGTCCATGCCCAGCAGCGCGCCGGTGACCAGCAGCGAGTTGCCCATGTTGTTGCGCGCGTCGCCCAGGTACGCGAGCGCGACCTCACCCAGCGGCTTGGTGGAGTGCTCCTGGATCGTCAGCACGTCCGCCAGCATCTGCGTCGGGTGCCACTCGTCGGTCAGGCCGTTCCATACCGGGACGCCCGCGTACGCGGCGAGTTCCTCGACCACGACCTGGCCGTGGCCGCGATACTGGATGCCGTCGAACATCCGGCCCAACACCCGCGCGCTGTCCTTGACCGACTCCTTCGCGCCCAGGTGCGAACCGCTCGGGTCGAGGTAGACCGCGTTCGCGCCCTGGTCCGCCGCCGCGACCTCGAAGGAGCAGCGGGTCCGGGTCGAGGACTTCTCGAAGACCAGGGCGATGTTCTTGCCGCGCAGCCTCGGCTGCTCCGTCCCCGCGTACTTGGCGGCCTTCAGCTGGGCCGACAGGTCGAGCAGGAAACGGAACTCCTGGGCGGTGAAGTCCAGCTCCTTGAGGAAGTGCCGGTTGCGCAGATTGAAGGCCATGCCGGTCTCCTGGCGTATGCGTACGAGCGACGGGTCGACTGAGGACGAGTACTACGCGGGAAGCATATACGAGGCTACGAATGATTATGCAGCCCTATGCGGCGCGCAGCGTCAGCTTCATCTCCAGCTCGTTCGCCGACCTGTCCAACGGGTACGGCCGGGTGCCGCCCGTGCGGACGAAGCCGCGGCGCTCGTAGTACCGGATGGCGCGCGCGTTGTCCTCGTGCACCTCCAGGTAGAGCTCCGGCACGCCCGCCACGTCCCGCGCCCAGCTGACGCACGCATCGAGCAGCGTGTCCGTGACCCCGGCCGCCGCACCGCGGTGGCTCGGGTCGACCCAGACGCCGACCAGCCAGGCCCGGTCGGGCGCCGCGCCGGGGTCGGCCACCGGCACGTAGGCATGCATGCAGCCGACCCACTCGCCCGTCCCCTCCAGCACCGCCGCGTAACCGGTGTTGCCGGGACGGGAGTTGCGGGCGGCGCGGAAGCGCCACTCGTCCTCGCCCTGGGCGAGAGCGGTCTCGTGGGTCTCCAGGTAGGCGAGCGGGGTGTCCTTGGTCATCCGCAGCCGGATGTCACGCGTCTGCCGCCAGTCCTCGGGCTGGATGGGGTGGATCCGGTAGCTCATCGCGTGTGCCTCTTTCGTTCGACCGTCCAGCTCATCGTAGGTCGGGGCCCCGACAATGCCCGATCGAATATCCGTGCGCAGAACGGAAGCGCCGCCGACACCGTCGCGAAACGAACCGTCCCTACCGTCGTCGCATGGCGGACATATTCGACAGCTACACGCCGGCGGACGCGTGGGACGAGATGTTCGAGGCACCGGGCCGGGTCCGACCCGCCTACGCCGCGGTCTTCGCAGCTCTTCAGCCACTGGACTCCGCCGATCTCTGCTTTCGGACCGAGCAGATGGCTCGGGCCTTCACCGATCGCGGGGTGACCTACTCCTTCGCGGGCGAGGAACGACCCTTCCCGCTCGACCTCGTGCCCAGGATCATCGACGCCGCCGAGTGGGACCGGCTCGCCCGCGGTGTCGGGCAGCGGGTACGCGCCCTGGAGGCGTACCTGGCCGACGCCTACGGGCCCTGCAAAGTGTTCGAGGACGGCGTCGTCCCCTACAAGCTGCTCTACTCCTCACCCCACTACCACCGGGCCGCGCACGGGATCGAACCGCCGGGCGGGGTGCGCATCCACGTCGCCGGAATCGACCTGGTCCGGGACGAGGAGGGGCAGTTCCGGGTCCTGGAGGACAACGTCAGGGTGCCGTCCGGCGTCTCCTACGTGATCGAGAACCGGCGCGCGATGACCCGCGTCTTCCCCTCCCTCTTCGCCGAGCAGCCGGTCCAGCCCGTCGACGGCTACCCGGCCCGGCTGCTCGCCGCCCTGCGCGCGGCCGCGCCCGAGGGGGTGAGCGATCCGGTCGTCGTCGTGCTCACCCCCGGCGTGCACAACGCCGCGTACTTCGAACACGCGCTGCTGGCGCGGCTGATGGGCGTACAGCTCGTCGAGGGGAGGGACCTGAGCTGCTCCGGCAACCAGGTCCGGATGCGCACCACGCGCGGGTACCAGCCCGTGCACGTCGTCTACCGCCGGCTGGACGACGAATTCCTGGACCCGATGCACTTCCGTCCCGACTCGCTGATCGGCTGCCCCGGGCTGATGAACGCCGCCCAGGCGGGTCGGGTGACGCTGGCCAACGCGGTCGGCAACGGCATCGCCGACGACAAGCTGCTCTACACCTACGTCCCCTCGCTGATCCGCTACTACCTCGGCGAGGAGCCGCTGCTGCCCAACGTCGAGTCCTACCGACCCGCCGAGCCAGGCCAGTTGGAGGCGGTGCTGGACCAACTCGACAGGCTCGTGCTCAAGCCGGTGGACGGCGCGGGCGGTCAGGGCATCGTCATCGGCCCGCAGGCCGACCGGACGACCCTGACGCGGCTGGCGGCGCAGGTCCGCGCCGACCCGCGTGGCTGGATCGCGCAGCGGCCGGTGGCCCTGTCCACCTCGCCCACCCTGGCCGACGAGACGCTCGCGCCGCGCCACATCGACCTGCGGCCCTTCGCCGTCAACGACGGTTCCGACGTCTGGCTGCTGCCCGGCGGACTGACCAGGGTCGCGCTCGGCGAGGGCAATCTCGTCGTCAACTCCAGCCAGGGCGGCGGCTCCAAGGACACCTGGGTGCTGCCGCACCCGCGCTCCGACGCACCTGCGTTGGTCCCCGCACCGGCGGCCCCCGGCGATGCGCCGCTGCGCGGCCTGGCCAGGCAGCCCGGCCCGGGGCTATCGGGATCCGCTACCAGCGCCTCGTCCGACCAAGGAGGAAAGCAGCAGTGACGGCCGACACCATGCTCAGCAGGATCGCCGAGTCCCTGTTCTGGCTGGGCCGCTACGTCGAGCGCGCCGACGACACCGCACGCATCCTCGACGCGTATCTGCACCGGCTGCTGGAGGACCCCTGGCGCGACGAGGACGCCGCCTGCCGGTCGCTGCACGCGATCCTCGGCGTCGTCCCCGACCCCGGCCAGCCCTGTGACATGGACGCGGTGCTGGACCGGCTGGCCTTCGACTCGGGCGAGCTGACCTCGATCGACGGCGCGTTGCGGGCGGCCCGCGAGAACGCGCTGCGCGCGCGGGAGGTGGTCTCCACGGAGATGTGGGAGTGCCTCAACTCCACCTGGCACCAGCTCGCCGCACAGCAGTTGGCGGCGCGCCGCACCGGTCCGCACGCCTATCTGGGCCTGGTCCGCCGTCGGGCGGCGCTCTTCTCGGGCCTGGTCGACTCGACCATGAGCCGCGACGACGGCTGGCGCTTCGTGGTTCTCGGCCGCAGCCTGGAGCGAGTCGACATGACCGCGCGGCTGCTCGCGGTCCGCGTCCTGGACGCGGCCCACGCACCCGACTGGCCGACGCTGCTCAGCGCCAGCGGCGCGGACGAGGCCTTTCTCCGCGCCCGCGCGGGCATTGTCCAGGGCAGCGGCGGCGCGGCCGAGTTCCTGCTGCTGGACCGCGACTTCCCGCGTTCGGTGCTGCACGCACTCACCACCGCCGAGGAGTGCGTGATGGCGCTCGGCACCGAGGACGCCGTCGGCCGCCCTGACCCGCTCCGGCTGCCGGTCGGCCGGATGCGGACCCGGCTCGAGTACCTCGACGCCCGCGAACCGATCGACCTGCCGACGCTCCTGATCGACCTGCAGCGCAGCTGCGGCGAGGCCTCGCGAGCCGTCGCCGAGCGTTTCTTCCCCTTCGACGGCCCGCTCACCTGGGAACTGGAGGGCGCATGAGCCCCACCGCACTCACATCCACCCCGACCCGGCTCCGCATCCGTCACGAGACCGAGGTCGCCTACCAGGGCTCGGCCGCGTCCTCCTACAACGAGGTCAGGATGACCCCGCTGACGCTGCCGACCCAGACCGTGCTGGACTCCCGCGTCACCGTCTCCCCGGCCACGCCGACCTGGAGCTACTGGGACTACTGGGGAGCCCAGGTGACCGTCTTCGACCTGCTGGATCCGCACGCACGGCTCATGGTGACCGCGACCAGCCTGGTCGAGACCTCGCCCGCGCCGCCGCTCCCCGTCCCGCCGCCACGCGCGGAGCTGACCGAGCAGGTGCAGGGCTCACGCCTGATCGAGTATCTGATCCCCACTCAGCGCACCTCCCTGGACGCCGAACTCGCCGAGGCCGCGGCGGAGGCCGCCGAGGCGGTACGCGACCTGGACGCGCACGAGGCGGCGACCGCCGTGGTCGACCTGATTCGCGGGCGGCTCGACTACCGGCCCGGCAGCACCGGCGTGCAGACGACGGCGGCCGGGGCCTGGTCGCTGCGGGCAGGCGTCTGCCAGGACTTCGCGCACATCGCCGCCGCCCTGCTCCGCGCGGCCGGCCTGCCGGCCCGCTACGTCTCCGGCTACCTCCACCCGCGCCCGGAGGCCCGGACACACGAACCGGTCGCCGGGGAGAGCCACGCCTGGGTGGAGTACTGGGCCGGTGACTGGGTCGGCTGCGACCCGACCAACGGGACCCGGACCGGCGAGTCCCACGTCGTCGTGGCCCGGGGCCGCGAGTACGGGGACGTCCCCCCGCACAAGGGCGTCTACCACGGCGCCCCCGGCAGCGCCCCGACGGTGCGCGTGGAGTTCACGCGCACCGTCTGAACCTGCGTCACAGCCGGGGATCGACCGGCTCCGACTCGAGCGAGAGGACCGCGAAGACCGCCTCGTGCACCCGCCAGAGCGGCTCGCCCTCGGCCAGGCGGTCCAGCGCCGTCAGGCCCAGCGCGTACTCGCGCAGCGCGAGCGAGCGCTTGTGGCCGAGGGCGCGCGAGCGGAGCCTGGTCAGGTGCTCGGGGCGGGTGTAGTCGGGGCTGTAGATGATCCGCAGGTACTCGCGACCGCGGACCTTCACGCCCGGCTGCACCAGCCGTCCGCTCTCCGTGCGCACCAGCGAGGCCAGCGGCTTGACCACCATGCCCTCGCCGCCGCGCGCGGTCAGCTCCTCCCACCAGGCCGCGCCCGCCGCGCAGGACTCCGGGTCCTCGGTGTCCACGACCAGTCGGCGCGTCCCGTGCAGCAAGCCGCTCTCGTCCGCCTCGACCAGCCGGTCGATCCAGGCGAGGTGCTGGTCGTGCGGGCGCACGGCCAGGTTCGCGCCCTCGGCGGCCAGCACCTGGAAGGGCGCGAGCCGGATGCCGTCCAGGCCGTCGACCGTCCAGCAGTAGCGCCGGTAGGCCTCGGTGAACGCGGACGCGTCCGCCGCGCGCTCCGCCTGACGCTCCGCCAGCTCGGCCACGTCCGCGCCCAGTGCCGCTGCCGCGTCGAGCGCCGCCCGGGCCGCGCCCAGCGCCGCGCCGGACGCGGCCCCGACCGCCGCGTACTGGCGGCGCAGCAGCCCCACCGCCTTGAGCGACCACGGCATCAGCTCGGTGTCGAGCAGCAGCCAGTCGCTCTCCAGCTCGGCGAAGAGCCCGGCCGCCTCGGCTGCGGCCCGAACCCGCGCCAGCACGGCCTCGTTCAGCTCGGCGTCGTCGAGAAAGGCACGCCCGGTGCGAGTCCAGATCTGGCCGCCGGTGGGCACGCCGAAGCGCTTCTCCCCCGCCGAGCCCTCGGCGTCGCGGCAGACCAGCACGACCGCGCGCGAGCCCATGTGCTTCTCCTCGCACACGACCTGGCGCACGCCGTCCTCGCGGTAGCCGGCGAAGGCCTGGTCCGGGTACTCCAGATAGCCCTCGCGCTGCGAGGTCGCCACCGGCGACATGGTCGGCGGCAGGTAGGCGAGCAGTCGCGGGTCGATCGCGAAGCGGCTCATCACCTCCAGCGCCGCCGCCGCGTTCTCCTCGCGGACGGCGACCCTGCCGTGGTGGCGCGTCTCGATGATGCGCTTGCCCGCGACGTCCGTAAGCGCGAGCGGACGGCCATCGCGGCCGCCGGGCGCGTCCGTGATCAGCGGGCGGACCGGCTCGTACCAGACCTGCTCGGCCTCGACCTCGACGAGCTCGCGCTCCGGGTAGCGCAGCGCGGTCATCTTGCCGCCGAAGACGCAGCCGGTGTCCAGGCAGATGGTGTTGTTGAGGAAGTTGGCGACGGGCGTCGGCGTGTGACCGTAGACGACCAGTGCCCGGCCCCGGTACTCCTCCGCCCACGGGTAGCGGACGGGGAGGCCGTACTCGTCGGTCTCGCCGGTCGTGTCGCCGTAGAGGGCATGCGAGCGCACCCGGCCGCTGGTGCGGCCGTGGTACTTCTCCGGCAGACCGGCGTGGCAGACCACCAGCCGGCCGTCGTCCAGCAGGTAGTGGCTGACCAGCCCGGCGATGAAGTCACGCACCCGCTGGACGAACTCGGGCGGCTCGGCGGCCAGCTGGTCCAGCGACTCCTGCAGGCCGTGGCTGACCGTCACCTTGCGGCCGGCCAGGGCGCGGCCCAGCTTGTTCTCGTGGTTGCCGGGGACACAGAGCGCGTGCCCGGCCGCAACCATGCCCATCACCAGGCGCAGCACTCCCGGCGTGTCCGGGCCGCGGTCGACCAGGTCGCCGACGAAGACGGCGGTGCGACCCTCCGGGTGCGCGGCGTCGACCGCGCGGCCCTCGGCGTCGAACGTGACCTGGTAGCCGAGCCGGCCGAGCAGGGTGACCAGCTCGGAGCGGCAGCCGTGGATGTCGCCGATGACGTCGAACGGGCCGGTGAGGTGCTTGAGGTCGTTGTAGCGCTTCTCGAGGACGATCAGGGCCGCGTCGATCTCCGCCTCCGAGCGCAGCACGTGCACCTTGCGGAAGCCCTCGCGCTCCAAGCTCGACCCTCTACTACCGTGCAGCCCGCGCCGCAGTTCGC
The DNA here is from genome assembly GCF_041262525.1 of Streptacidiphilus sp. MAP12-20. Lineage (NCBI taxonomy): Bacteria > Bacillati > Actinomycetota > Actinomycetes > Kitasatosporales > Streptomycetaceae > Streptacidiphilus > Streptacidiphilus sp. MAP12-20. The sequence continues at coordinate 134,016 of NZ_JBGCCK010000009.1, read as the reverse complement.
GCTGCTGGCGCTGCAGCACGTGCGGCGGGAAGTGCGCCCGGTCCGGCTTGCGGGAGTTTCGCTCGGCGCAGAGCTGCTGCGGCACGTCCAGCACGATCGCGACGGGCAGCACGTCGTGGGCGCGGGCCAGCTCGATGAGCCGGCGGCGCGCCTCCTGCTGCACGTTGGTCGCGTCCACGACGGTCAGCCGCCCGGCGGCGAGGCGCTTGCCCGCGATGTAGTGCAGCACGTCGAAGGCGTCGCCGGTGGCGGACTGGTCGTTGGGGTCGTCGGAGACCAGCCCGCGGCAGGCGTCGGAGGAGAGGACTTCGGTGGGCAGGAAGTGCCGGGCGGCGAAGCTCGACTTCCCGGAACCTGTGGTGCCGACGAGCACCACGAGGGAGAGGTCGGGCACCGTCACCTTGCGGGTGGTCGCCTCGGGTGCGGCGGTCACATCGGTGGCGTCAGTCATGGGGGTCACTCTCCCTTCTTCTCGGTGGTGTCGTTGCTCTCGGTGTCCAGCGTGAACGCCGCGAGCTGGGTGGGCGGCCCGACCTCGGGGTCCTCGTCGCCGACGGGGCCGAACTCGACGGTGTAGCCGTAGGTCTCGGCTACCTGCCCGGCCCAGGCCCGGAACTCGGCCCGGTCCCACTCGAAGCGGTGGTCCGCGTGCCGGACGTGCCCGGCGGGCAGCGACTCCCAGCGCACGTTGTACTCGACGTTCGGCGTGGTCACCACGACCACGCCGGGGCGCGCCGCGCCGAAGACCGCGTACTCCAGCGCGGGCAGCCGAGGCGGGTCGACGTGCTCGATGACCTCCGAGAGCACGGCGGCGTCGTAGCCGGTCAGCCGGGCGTCGGTGTAGGTGAGCGCGCCGTGGAGCAGCTTGAGCCGCTGCGCCTGCCGCTCGGGCATCCGGTCCAGCCGCAGCCGCCGCGCGGCGATCATGAGCGCGCGGGCGGACACCTCGACGCCGACGATCTCGGTGAAGGCGCGGTCCTTCAGCAGCTCGGCGACGAGCGCCGCCTCTCCGCAGCCGAGGTCCAGCACGCGCTTGGCGCCGGCGGCGTGCAGCCGCTCGATGATGGCGGCGCGGCGGTGCACCGCGAGGGGGGTCGGCTTGGGCGCCTCCGCCTCCGCCTCCTCCTCGGGACCGCTGTCCGCAGGGACGGCGTTGTCGATCTCCTCCAGCTCGCTGCCGTCGGCCTCGGCCAGCCTGGCCAGCTCGAGCCGCTCGGTGGCGGCGCGGGCGAGCGACCAGCGGCGAGCGAGGTAGCGACGGGTGATCAGCTGCTGCTCGGGGTGCGCGGCCAGCCAGCCCTCACCGCGGTTGAGCAGCTTGTCGACCTCGTCGGGCGCGACCCAGTAGTGCTTGGTGTCGTCGAGCACCGGCAGCAGCACGTAGAGCTGGCTCAGCGCGTCGGACAGCCGGAGCGTGCCGGTGAGGCGCAGTTCGACGTAGCGCGAATCACCCCACTCGGGGAAGTTGAGGTCCAGTGGAATGGCCTCGGCCTCGACCTGCCACCCCAGCGGCTCGAAGAGCCGGTGCACCAGTTCCACACCGCCCTTGGCCGGGACGGCGGGCAGCTCGACGGTGAGCGGCAGCGGCTGGACGGCCAGCTCGGGGCGGGCGTTGCAGACGCCGTTCATGGCGCTCTTGAAGACCGCGCTCATCGCGACCGCGAGCAGCGAGGACGCCGCGTACGGACGATCGTTGACGTACTGCGCCAAGGCGAAGTCCGGCGAACCGCCGCGCCCCTTGCCCCGACCCCGGCGCACGAGCGCGATCGGGTCCACCTCCAGCAACAGCGCGGCCGTGCAGCGCTCGTCGCTCGCCTCGGGGTAGAAGACGTGCGCGAGGCCGTGGGACGTGCTGAACGACTGGGCCTTCCCGGGGTGCTTGTGCAGCAGAAAGCCCAGGTCGGTGGCGGGTCGCTGGTCGTTGCCTTTGGTACTGATCGTCAGGAACACACGGACGAGTATCGCCGGAATCGACGGTGCAGCCCACTGGCTTTTTGCCGGCTGAACCGCACGCGCCGCAATGGTGGCCCGGTGGCGTCGATCAGGCAGTTCCAAGTCACCTTCGACTGCGCAGAACCTGAGCGCGTTGCTCGTTTCTGGTGCGAGGTGTTGGGGTACGTCGGACCGCCGGCGCCGGAGGAGTTTGCGACGTGGGACGATTCCGCTCGCTCGCTGCCGCCTGAGCAAGAGGCTGCAGCGTTCGTCTGCGTTGATCCCTCGGGTGTGGGCCCGCGACTGTTCTTCCAGCGGGTTCCCGAAGGCAAGGTCGTCAAGAATCGGCTGCATCTTGACGTGCGCGTCGGCACCGGGCTCGTGGGTGAAGAGCGCCTCGCCACACTCGATGCCGAGTGCGCACGACTGGTCGCGATCGGCGCGGTACGCGTGCGGCTACTGCCTGCCGATGAGGACAACGAGTCCTGCATCGTGATGCAGGACATCGAGGGCAACGAGTTCTGTCTCGACTGATCCGATCCGGGGCGTGGTACCTACTGGAGTTCACCCACACGTGACGGGTGGAGTTGGGGCCGAGCGACAGCGGACCCGCGCGGTTCAGCGGTCCTGCCGGTTCCGACTACCGGCACCGCGCCGTCCCGGTCCGAGGGCCGTGGAGCGCCGCGGCGGGTCTGCGCACAGTGGGCGATGGTGTGGGCCCAGAAGCGGAGTTGCGGGGGGAGGTGGTCCTGACGGGCGGCGGACTCGAGGCGTTCCCAGGCGCCGGTTTCGGTCCAGTGGAGGAAGCAGCGGTGGGTGTGCTGCCAGGAGACGCCGAAGCCGGACGGCAGGCCGCGCCATGGGGAGTTGCTGACCAGGATGAAGACCACCGCGGCGAAGAGGGCCTCCTCGTCGTGGCGGCGGGTGCCGCCTCCCTGCGGACGGGGGGCCGGGGCTGGGAGGAGGTGGCGGGCGACGGGCCATACCTGTGTCGGGGCGAGCCAGGCGAAGCGCCGCCCGAGGTCGGCCGGGAGTGTGCCCTGGCTTGGTCGGGCGACCCGCTTGCCCCGATGGGTTTGGGCGATGGGGGCGACGGTCTGCATACCGTCAGAATGCCCCGCTCCCGGCCGTCGAGAGCGCTCCCCGCACGTCGCGTTTGTGCCGTGCGGGGATCCGCCAGGGGGGTCGGCAGCAGTGCGGGCGGGGGCGCGGCGGTCCCGCAGGGCGGGGCGGCGGCACGCCGCTGACCTGGCGCTTCCTGTCGTCCGCCGGGGCGGGTACAGGGTGGTCCCGGCCATCGGCGGGGCCGTGACCACAGGAGACAGACTCCTTGTCCGCCGTTTCCGGCCGGTGCCACATTCGGTCCGCTGTCCGTAGGACCACGTCCGGAACGACGGAGGAACCATGACCGACACGGAGAATCCGGAACTCGAACTCGACGACCTCGCCGTGGTGGCCTACAGGTCGCTGCTGGAGGCCGACCACGGGATCGGCGGCGCCTTCGGGCTGCCCCCGGACCAGGCCGACCTGGTGTTTCGACGGCTGGCCGAACTGCGGGTGATCGAGTCGAAGCCGGATCGGAGCAGCGGCTGGCGGGCTGTCGAACCAAGTGTGGCGCTGGCGAAGCTGGTGCTGCCGATCGAGGCGGAGATCCGCCGCCGGTCCGCCCAGGCGGACCGGCTCCGCACCCAACTGCAAGCCCTGGTGCCGGTGCACGACTCGGTGACCGGGGCCGCAGCTCGCCGCACCATCGAGGTCGTCGCCGACGAGCGCGCGCTGCTGACCCTGGTCGAGGACGAGTTGGCCAAGTGCCGGGACTCCGTGGTGCTGCAGCAGCCGGACAGCGGCAGCCGCGGGGTGATGTGGGGCCGCTGCGTCGGACCGCTGCTGGACGCGCGGGCCAGGGGCGTCGACATCCGGTCGCTGTTCCAGCACGGCTCCCGCTACCATCTGCCCACCGAGGGCCTGGTGGAGACGCTGGGCGCGGTGGGCGCGCGGTTCCGCACCACCGACGAACTGCCGGTATGGCTGGCCGTGTTCGACCGCAACTGCTGTCTGCTGCTGCCCGAAGCCGGGCAGCAGGAATCCGGCGAGGCCGCGGCCGCCGTGGTGGTCCGGCACCCGCTCACGGTGGAGCTGCTGCTCGGCCTCTTCGCCGGGGTCTGGGACCAGGCGCTCCCGTTCACCTCCGGCGACCCCCAGCCTGCCCAGGTGACCGACCAGGTCAAGCGGTCGATCCTGCGACTGCTGGCCCTCGGGGCCAAGGACGAGGTGGTGGCGCGCAGGCTGGGGCTCTCTGTCCGGACCTGCCGTCGGCACATCGCGGACCTGATGGGCGTCCTCGACGCCGGCAGCCGCTTCCAGGCCGGGGTCGCCGCGGAGGCGCTCGGCCTACTGCGCGACGGGGGTGGCCCGATCCGGTCCGGGCGCGCAGATCAACGTACCTGCGGCACGACCTGATGGGACAACAGTTCCAGCTGGTCGAAGTCGTCGAGGTCGAGCAGCTGCAGGTAGACGCGCTGGACCCCCGCTTCCTGGTAGGCGCCGATCTTGTCGACCACTTCGGCCGGGCTGCCGGTCAGCCCGGTCGCCCGTAGCTCGGCGATGCCCCGCTCCATCCGCCGGGCGCGGACGGCGACCTCGGCGTCGGTGCTGCCGCAGCAGACGACCAGCGCCGCCGAGTGGACCAGCTCCGACGGGCTGCGGCCCGCCTCCGCACAGGCGTCGTCCACCAGATCGAAGTGACGACGGGCGACCTGCGGGCGGACGAAGCCGATGTTGTACTCGTCGGCGTAGCGGGCGGCCAGCTCCGGGGTGCGCCGCCTTCCCCGGCCGCCCACGATGAGCGGCGGGTGCGGGCGCTGGCGCGGCCGGGGAAGCGCCGGGCAGTCGGCGAGCCGGTAGTGCTCCCCCTCGAAGTCGAAGCTCTTGCCCGGCGGAGTGGCCCAGATTCCGGTGAGCACCCGCAGTTGCTCCTCAAGACGGTCGAAGCGCCGGACCGGGAACGGCACGCCGTAGGCCTCGTGCTCCCGCGCGTACCACCCGGCGCCGAGGCCCAGCTCGACCCGGCCCCCGGACATCTGGTCCACCTGGGCGACCTGGATCGACAGCGGCCCGGGCAGGCGCAGGGTGGCCGCGGACATCAGGGTGCCGAGGCGGATGGTGCGGGTCTCCCGCGCGAGCGCCGCGAGGGTCAGCCAGGCGTCGGTGGGACCGGGCAGTCCGTCACCCGGGCCGACGGCGAGGTAGTGGTCCGAGCGGAAGAAGCCGCTGAAGCCGAGCTCCTCGGCGACTCTGGCCACGGCGGCCTGGCGGTCGTAGTCGGCGCCCTGCTGCGGCTCGACGAATATGCGGAAGTCCATCGCGGTCGGCGCTCCTCGGGATGTGGGAATGATCGGGGGAATGGGAGGATCCGGGATGGGTTCAGCCCTGGGCGGGCCTGGCGATCCAGGCGTCGTGCAGGGCCGCGTACGGCCCGCCGCAGGCCAGCAGCTCATGGTGGGGGCCGCTCTCGACGATCCGTCCGGCGTCGAAGACGAGGATCAGGTCCGCGCTGCGGGCGCTGATCAGCCGGTGCGCGACAGTGATCGAGGTGCGCCCGCTGGTCAGGCGGTCCAGGGCGGCCTGGATGCGGACCTCGGTATCCGGGTCGACGGCCGAGGTCGCCTCGTCGAGAATCAACACGGCCGGGTCGGCGGCGTGGGCGCGGGCGAGCGCCACCATCTGCCGCTCTCCCGCGGAAAGCAGCGCGCCGCCCGGTCCGACCGGGGTGTCCAGGCCGAGCGGCAGACCGTCCAGCCAGTCGCCGAGGCCGAGTTCGACGAAGGCTCGGCGGATGTCGGCCGGGCTCGCGTCCGGGAGGGTGAACCGGACGTTCGCCGCGATCGTCGTATCGAAGAGGAAGCCTTCCTGCGGCACGATCACCATCCGTCGCCGCAGCGATGCCCGGTCGACCTCGTCCAGCGGCACACCGCCGACCAGTACCCGCCCGCGCCCGGGCTCGACCAGGCCACAGGCCAGCTTCGCGAAGGTGGTCTTGCCCGCGCCGGTCTCGCCGACCACCGCGACGCGACGGCCCGGCACGAGCTCCAGGGAGAAGTCCTCCAGCACCGGACGACCGGTCGGATAGGAGAAGCCCACCTGCTCGAAGCCGATGCCCAGCGGGCCGTCCGGCAGCGTTCGCTTCCCCGCCGCAGGGGCGGCGGCCCCCGGGGCGTCGAGGACGCCCAGCAACCGGCGCCAGCCGGCGAGCGCTCGCTGGGCCTCGGTGAAGGCCACCACGCCCTGCCGGGTCGGCGACACGAACAACACCGCGAGGAAGAGCACCGCGGCCAGGTCGCCCAGACTCATCCAACCGTGGGCGACCAGTTCGACCCCGGCCGCCGCCAGCGCCACCGTGATCAGGCTCGGCACCAGCTCAGCCAACGACTGGACCGCGGTGATGGCCCGCTGGGCCCGCATCTGCTCGGTCGCCAGCTCCGTCACTGCCCGGTCGGCCCGCGCGACCACATAGCCCGAGGCATCGTAACCGCGGACCGTCTCCGCTCCGGCCAACGCCTCCGAGGCGACCGCGAGCACCTCCCCGACCCGCTCCTGCAGCCTGCCGAAGCGGGGGGCCAGGAAGCTCTGGGAACGGTTGAGGAAGACCAGGAGCGGCAATTGGAGCGCCCACACCAGGAGGGTCAGCCAGACGCTGTAGCAGGCCATCACCACGGTCGTGGCCACCATCTGCAGCGTGCTGAGCGCCAGCATCAGGCCTTTGTACTGCAGGAAGCTGCTGACGGTGTCGATGTCGGAGGTAACCCTGGCGACCAGCGCGCCGCGCGGCTGGGACTCCTGCCGGACCAGCGGCAGCGCGTGCAGGTGGCGGAAGGCCGAGACCCGGGAGGCGGCCAACCCGGTCTCGCTGACCCGGTACAGCCGGATGCTCACCGCGTACGAGCACGCCGCCGTGAGCAGTACCGCGACCATCGCCCCGGCGACCGGCCAGACGACCGCCGCGGTGCCGCCGCCGTGCCTGACCCCGCCGTCCAGCGCCCGCTGCACCGTGATCGGCAGCACCACCCGGCCTGCGACCGCCACCAGCCCCAGCAGCACCGTGAGCCGCATGCCGACCAGGAAGTCCGCCGAGGACCGCAGCCCCCGTCGCAGGATTTCGACGGCACCGCCCTGGGCCTCGTCGATCACGCCCACCGTGCTCGTCTCCGCCGTGCTCATCTCCGCCCTCACTGCCCCGGCGCCGGTCACGCCGCACGTCCTCGGTCGCCCGCGACGGCCACCGGTGCGCTGTCGCGGCGCTCCCGGTCCCGCGCGTAGGCGCTGACCAACTGCTGGTAGGCGGCCGACCGCTGGGCGAGCAGATGGTGCGGCCCCTGGTCCGCGAGCGCGCCGCGTTCCAGCAGCAGCACGAGGTCGGCCCGTTCCAGTGCGGCCGGGCTGGACCCGGCCGCGACCACCGTCGTCGCGGGGCGCAGGGTGTCCAGGGCCGCCAGGATCTCCCCCTCGATCCTGGCGTCCACGGCGGAGGTGGCGTCGTCCAGCACCAGCAGCGCCGGGCGGCGCACCAACGCGCGGGCCAGGGCCAGCCGTTGCCGCTGGCCGCCGGAGAGGCTGTGGCCGCGCTCGCCGACGAGGGTGTCCAGGCCCTGCGGCAGCGCCGCGACGAACTCCGCCGCCTGCGCGAGCCGCAGTGCCCGCCACAGCTCCGCGTCCGGGTACTCCGCGCCGAGAGCGAGGTTGGCCCGGACGGTGTCCCGGAACAGGAACGGCTGCTGCGGCACCACCGCGATCCGCCGGGCCCGCTCGGCCGGCGGCCAGGTGTGCGGTGCCGCACCGTCGACCAGGACGGTACCGGTGGTGGGCGCGGTCAGCCCGCTGAGCACCGCGGTCAGCGTGGACTTGCCCGAGCCGGAAGCTCCGGCCACGGCCACCCACTGGCCGGGGGCAACGCTCAGCGAGAGCTCGGAGAGGGCCGCGCCCGCGGCTCCCGGCCGAACCAACCCGACCCGGTCGAGGACGACCGCGCATCCGTCCGGCCCGGTGCCGGCCCCGGCTGTCCCCGCCTGCACCTGCGGTTCCGCAGGTACCGCGTCCGGGCCGGTGCCCTCCAGTGGTGCCGAGAGCACCTCGGAGACCCGCGCCCAGGCCGTCGCGTTCTGTGGGAACTCGCCGATGATCCAGCCCACGGACATCAACGGCAGCGCCAGCAGCGCGATCAGGAACGCCACCTGCACCACCGCGCCCGGATGCTCCCGGCCGCCCCCGACGCGCTCCGCGCCGAGCAGCAGCGTGGCGAGGATGCCCAGGCCGGGCAGCGCCTCCATGACCGGATCGAAGACGGACCGGGTGCGCCCGGCCACCATGCCCGCGCGGGCCAGCCCTGTCGCCGCTCCGGCGAACCGGGCCACCTCGGCCTCCTCCCGCCCGGACGCCTTGACCAGCAGGGCCGCCTCGAAGCTCTCGTGCGCCATCGCCGCGACGCGCCCACGCAGGAACTGCAGCCGGGCCACCAGCGGCCCGGCCTTCTGCTCGTAGACGAGGCTGAAGCACAGCGCGAGCAGCAGCAGCGCCACCCCCATCCAGCCGAAGACGGGGTCGGTGAGGAACATCGCGGTGATGCCGACCAGCAAGGTGAGCAGTGCACTGCAGGCGGACGGCAGCAGCCGGACCGCCTGCCAGGTGGTCTCCACGTCGATGGACAGCACGGAGAGCAGGTCGCCGGGCTTCCGCCCGGCAGGCGCACCGCCGACCGCGAAGCGCTCGGCCAGACGCCGCCGCAGGCCGCACTCCAGCCGCAGCCGCATCAGCGCCGACAACTGCTCACGGCAGGTGAAGGCCAGCATCTGCACAACCGCGGCGGCCAGCAGCCAGAGCATCGGGCCGGTCAACCGGCCGCCCGCGCCGTGCGGCTGGACCACCCGATCGGTGACACCGCCGAGCGTCCAGGCGGTGAAGACCGTGGCGCCCGCATAGACCGCGCTGCCGGCCAGGGCGCCGACGAAGGGCCACGGCTCGGCGCGCACCGCGCCGAGCAACAGCAGCAGGCCCTGGCGGGACCGGGCTCCCCACCCGTCCCCAACTCCCTCTGATGTCATGGATCCTCACTCGTCCGATGCCTGCGGCGTGCCCCGCCGGGGCGGCCGATCGACCACTAGGTGCGAATCTAGGGCCGACTCCACGGCAGGCCCGAGGGCTTTCGGGGAGGCAGTACCTGCCTGGCAGCAAGCGACCACCTCCGCAAAGAGGCTCAACGGGGCAGCGCACCCGCCCGCCGGGCAGCGACCCGCACCTGCTCCACCGCCTGCGCGGTCTCGTCGCGACCGAGGGTGCGCATCGGCGAGCCGAACGTGAGCCGCACGGTCAGCACCCGGCCGCCGGTTCCCGGATCCCGGTAGACGTCGGCGAGCTCGGCGGTGCGCAGCGGCGGCCCCACCTGCTGCAGCGCCGTCAGCAGGTCTGCCACCGCGAGCCCGTCGGGCACCGGCAGGCTCAGGTCGCGCTGCATCTCGGGGAAGCGCGGCGGCGTCTGCGCCGCGCTCGGCCGTTCGGGCAGCGAGAGCAGCAGATCGAGGTCCAACTCGGCGGCCAGCAGGGCTTGTCCGGCGCGGGCGGGCAGGCCCGACGGGCAGTGCCGCAGAGCGCCGAGGCGGCCCGCCTCGGCCTGGCCGACCAACAGCAGCGCCGCCGTGCCCGGATGGAAGGTCGGATCGCTCACGGGGACCGCCCGCAGCGGGCCGAGCTGCAGGGCCCGTACCACCGCCCGGCAGGTGCCGAGGAGCCGGCCGAGCTCCACCTCCCAACCCCTCGGCCAGAGGCCGTCCGGCCCGTCCGGCCCGGGCGGCACCGGCGCCAGCAGCGCGAGCGCGGTCCGTTCCACGGGCTCGGCCAGAGGGCCGCCGCCCGGCAGCACCACAGTGCCCAGCTCGAACAGCGTCTCCAGGCCGGCCGCGTCGCCGTGCACGGCGTCCGCACGGGCCAGGCCGGGAACCAGGCTGCGGCGCAGGAACCGCGGCGGGCTCCCCTCCCGATCGGCCAGGGCCACCGCCGGGTCGAGCCAGTGCCCCTGCCCGAGTGTGTCGGGAGCAGCGCCAGCCTCGACGACCAGTGGTGTCATCGCTTCCCTGCACTGGCGTGCCGTCAGTGTCCGTCGGATCACCTCCCGTTGCCGGCCTCGCCGGTCGTCGCCCGGTGTGACCGGGTCGGTCGGCAGGGAGGCGGGCACCGCGCGGAAGCCCAGCAGCCGCACCAGCTCCGCGACCAGCTCCTGCTCGCCGCGCAGATCGGGCCGGGACGGCGGCACCGACACCAACAGCAGCCCGGGCTCCGCTGCGGCGCCGCGGCCGTCGATGGTCTCCAGCAGGGCGGCACACTGCGCGGCGTCCAGGGCGGTCCCGGTCACCCGGCGCAGCCGGTCCAGATCCACTCCGACAGTGCGGCGGGGGGACTCCGGTCCGCTGCCGACCCCTGCCGCCTCCGGCGCTTCCGCGGCGAGCAGTCGGGCGACCCGGGCCACCGCCCTGGAGCAGCGCTCCCCGCCGGGGGCGAGGTCGGTCGCGGTGGCGGCGAGCACCAGCAGCCGGGCGCCGGCAGCGGGCCGGGCCACGGGCACCGCGGTGAGCCGGACCGTAAGGCCGTCGAGCTCGCCCGCCGCTGTCGGCGGCGTCTGGGCCGCGCCGGGTCCCACGGAGACGGTGACCGGCCTTTGGGCGGGCAGCCAGTAGGCGGCCAGCCGCACGCCGTACTCGTATCCGGCAATCAGAAGGGCCCGGTCCAGGACGCCGGGCGCCGCGGCCAGCCCCGCCAGCTCTGCGCGCCGCCAATCGGGCTCGGGGAGCGCGTCCGGACGCAGCCCGTCGAGCAGGGCCGCGCCGACCGTCACGTCGGGCGCGGTGACCTGCAGGCGCAGCGCCTCCGCTCCCCGGCCGCCGCCACCTGAACCCGGTTGCCTGGTCGCGGAGTTCGGCAACTCGCCGGCCCCGGTCAGTCGATGGTCGATCTCGAGGGCCAGCCCCCACAGTCCCCGGCAGTGCGGCAAGGTCTCGGGGATCCGCAGGCTGAGCAGCTCCTCGGCCTGCTCCGTGGGCAGGACGGCGGAGACCGGGACGCCCGGCGGCGCTCCCTCCGGCAGCAGCAACACCTCCGCCGCCGGGCCGAGGCCCAGCTCGGCCTCGCTGCACAGGACGCCCACACCCCGGCCCTGACGGCCGGAGAGCCGGAGCCTGCGCAGCCCGCCCGCCACGGTGCCGGGGGCCGCGAAGAGTCGGGCCCCGGGCAGGGCCACCGCGACCAGCGCCCCGGCCGCTGGGACGTCCGCCCCCGGCAGCCCGACGGGTTCCCGGCCCGGGAGCGCGACCTGGATCAGGCCGCCCGCGTCCGGCGGCTCGCCCTCGACCCGGCCGACCAGGACCTTTGGACTGAGCACACCCGGATTGTCCGCCCCGGTCACGGTGATCCCTGCCTCGCCGAGCAGGTCGTTGATCTCGCGGGCGGTGAGCGGACGACGCAGGAACTCGTTCAGCCAGGAGACGGGGATGCGCATGCGAGTGCCTCTCTCGGAGGGGGCAGGTGGGGCCGGGTCAGCCGATCCGGCCGAGGATCCGCGGGTCATTGCCAAGGAAGTACCGGATGTCCCCCAGACGGTGACGGATCGCCAGCACCCGCTCCAGCGAGATCGCCAGCGACAGCGCGTGCAGCGCGGGGGGAACGCCGGCCGCGTCGAGGACCGTTCGGGTGAGCAGTCCGCCGGAGACCACCTCCAGCCGTCCGCTGCCCTGGCACAGCTCGCAGCCCGCCGAGGCACACGGCAGGCACTCGACATCCACGGCCAGGCCCGGTGACACGTAAGGCAGTTGCCGGAACCGCAGCCGGGGCCTGACGGCCTCGCCGAGCACCTCGCCGAGAAGGCCCAGGGCCAGGCCCTTGACGTCTCCCAGTCGGACCGTCGGCCCCAGGGCCAGGGCCTCGGACTGGTGGAACTGGGTGACGAAGCGCGCATTGGGCACGGTGTGCCGGTGGCAGGGGCCGCTGACCAGGATCCGCCGGGGACCGTCGGCTCCCTGCTCGCGCAGTATGCGCAGCACTGAGGCGGTGGTGTGGCCGCGCAGCACCGCTCCCCCGGTGGTGAAGTAGCTGTGCTGCGGGCTGCGGGTGGGGTGGTCCGCCGGCACGCCCAGCAGGTCGAAGCTGTGGGCGACGTCCTCCAGTTGGCGGGAGTCGTGGCGGGTGAAGCCCTGGCGCAGGAAGTAGCGGGCGATCTGCTCGGCCAGGGCCGGGACCGGGTGCTCCCCGGAGCCGCGCGGGCCGTCCGCGTCCGGTAGTGCGCCGAAGTCGACCGGTGCAGGCGGGCGCTGGCCCTGCTCGACCTGCAGCCGGTCCCGGTGCCGCTCCAGCACCGAGGCCAGTTCGGCGGTGACGGCGGCGAGAAGGCGGCCGAGCCCGGGCCGCTGTCCGACCGAGACCGAGCCGAGGGCGGCACGGCAGCGCCGGAGCGGGGCCCGGGGGCCGAGGTGGCGGCGCTCCCAGGCGTCGAGGAGGGGGCGGTCCGGGGGGCTTGCGACCAGCTCCGCCAGGGCGCGGTCGCGCAGGCAGGCCAGGAGTTCCTCGGTCAGCGGCTGGTCCAGGAAGGTCGGTTCGGCTGATGCGGGCATGAGGGGCCTCTCGGGTCCGGTCCGGGCGGCGCGCGCCGTCGGCGCAGATTTCTCCGAAGAAATGGAATATGGGTCGAGCGCGGCAGCCGGTCCCTTGTCGCTGCGCGTGCCCCGCCCTTGCACAATGGCACCGGCCCGCCCCTCGGAACAGGCCCGCGGGCGAATCCGCCCGTTCTGTCACCCTGCGGCATTGCAGCATGTCCGCTATTCCGGGCCGGTATCCGTAGCCCGCCCCGGAGTTGGGACCCTACGGTTGCGAACACGACGACGGTCCATGTCCGGAGAGGGTGCCCGATGAGTGACTGGAATGCAGAGACGTACGGAAGCCGCTGGTCGGAGATCTACGACGGCCTCCCTTGGCCCGGCCCTGACCAGGCCGTGGACCAGCTCGCCAAGCTGGCCGGCGGGGGGCCGGTGCTGGAACTCGCCATCGGCACCGGCCGACTGGCAATCCCGCTGGCGCAGCGCGGTGTGGAGATCCACGGAATCGACTCCTCCGCGGAGATGATCGAGAAACTGCGGTCCAAGGAGGGCGGCGCCGATATTCCCGTGACACTCGGCGACATTTCGTCCTTCACCACCGAGAAGAAGTACTCCCTGGCCTTTCTCGTGCTGAACACGATATATGCGCTGCAGAGCCAGGAGGCGCAGCTCTCGTGTTTCGCCAGCGCGGCCGCGGCGCTGGAGCCGGGCGGCACATTCGTGGTCGAGGCGTTCATGCCCGATCCGACCAGGTTCCGGCGCAACTCCTGGACTCAGGTGCACGACATCGGCCTGGACCACGTGCTGATCGAGGCGGACCGGCACGACCCCTCGACGCAGCAGATCCTGGAGCAGCACATCCATCTGAAGCAGGGCAAGGTCGAACTGTTCCCGGCCTTCCTGCGCTACATCTGGCCGTCCGAGATGGACCTGATGGCCAAGCTCGCCGGGATGAGTCTGGTCGAGCGCTGCGGCGGCTGGTCGGGCGAGCCGTTCAACGCGCGCTCGGGCAACCAGGTCTCGGTGTACCGCCGCGACGAGGCCTGACCGGCGTCATGGACACCGCTGTTGCGATCCGCGGGCAGGCGCGGACCGACGCCGACACCGCTCGGGCGGCCCGGCGGCGCATCCTCGGCTTCGCCGCGGAGCAGACCGTCCATCTGGGCTCCTCGCTCTCGGTGGTGGACCTGCTGGTCGCCGTGCTCCGGGAGGCGGCCACCGGCCCGGCCGGGACCGGGGATCCGAACCGGGAGCGGGTGCTGCTCAGCAAGGGTCACGCCGTGTGGGCGCTGTACGCGGTGCTGGCCGAGCTCGGTCGGCTCGACCCGGAGCGTCTCGGGCCGCTCGCCGGGCACCCCGCCGACCAGGTCCCGGGCGTGGACGCGGCCACCGGTGCCCTCGGGCACGGCCTGTCCATCGGCGCGGGACTGGCCGAGGCAACCCGGCTGCGCGGCCGCGACGAGCGCACCTTCGTGGTCCTGGGCGACGGCGAGCTGAACGAGGGCTCGGTCTGGGAGGCGGTGATGTTCGCCGCCCACCGCCGGCTCGGCCGGCTGGTCGCCCTGGTGGACCGCAATGGCATGCAGCAGGAGGGCGCCACCGCCGACGTCCTCGACCTGTCCCCGCTGGCCGCCAAGTGGCGCTCCTTCGGCTGGCGGGTCCGTGAGGTCGACGGCCACGACCACGCCGCGCTGCGCGAGGTGGTCCGGGCCACGGCCGATCCCGCCGACCGCCCGGTCGTCCTGCTGGCCCGCACCGTCAAGGGAAAGGGAGTGCCGTTCATGGAGCACAGCGCCGCCTGGCACACCGGCCGGCTGGACCGGGCGCAGCTGGACGCGGCACTGGCGGTGCTCGGCCAGGATCGGACGGTGGCCCGTGCCTGAGTACGCCATCAGCGCCGAGCCGATCGCGCCCCCGCGCGCGCCGACGTCGACGTCGACCCGGATGCCGCGCGGCATGCGCCCGGTGATCGCCGAGGCGCTGGCCGAACTGGGGGACATACACCATGAGTTGGTGGTCCTGGCAGCCGACGGGCGGGCCCTGGCGCTGGCCTTCGCCGAGCGCCACCCGGACCGCTTCATCGACGTGGGCATCGCCGAGGCGAACCTGATGGGCGTCGCGGCAGGCCTGGCGAGGGGCGGACACCGCGTCGTGGTCTGCGGGATGGCGCCGTTCCTGGTCCGGCGGGCGGCCGAGCAACTCCGCCTGGACCTGTGCCGGCCGGGCCTGGACGTCACCGTGCTCGGCGTCGGCGGCGGCGTGGGCTACGGCACGCTCGGGGCCACCCATCACGTGCCGGAGGACCTCGGCACGCTCGCCCAGATGCCGGGCACGCGGGTGTTCTGCCCGGCGGACGTCCACGACGCGGCCTGGGCGGTACGCGAGGCGGTGCTCGGGGGCGGCCCCGCCTATGTCCGACTGGGGGCCAGAGAAGACCCTCAGGTGTACGACCTGGAGACGAGGTTCTCCGCGCAACGGCCCCTGCTCCTGGGCGATCCGGACACCGGCGCACCCGGGCAGGCCTTGGTGGTCACGGCGGGGGCGACGGTCGCCGGGGCACTCGACGCCGTGGCGGCGGTCGGTCCGCTGGGAGTGTCCGCCCGGGTGCTGGCCCTCACCGCGGTCTCGCCCTTCCCCCGGGCGGCACTGCTGGACGCCGCCGCGCGGGCCGACACCGTGGTGACCGTCGAGGAGCACTACGCAGCCGCGGGCCTGGGCGCGCAGACGGCACTGTCCTTGGCCGGGCACTGGCGCGGCCGCTTCCGGGCGCTCGCCATCGACGACCGGCCCGCGCCGGTGCTGGACCGTACAGGCCTCTTCCGCTTCTACCGGATCGACTCGGCCGCGATCGTCAGCGCGCTGCTCGACCCGAACCCCTTGACGGAGTGACACGATGCGCATCCTGCTAGGGGCCCAGAGCTGCGGCTTCGGGCCAATCTCCAAACTGACCGCGGCCTCCCGCGCGCTCGACGGCCACCACCGGGTGTTCGCCGGGGTGACCGTCGCCTCGGAGTTCGCCAGACGCAACGCGGAGGCGTTCGACGAAGTCGTCGAGACCGGCGGGGATCCGGCGGTCCTCTCCGGGCAGATCGACCAGGCCGATCTGGTGGTCTCGGTGATGGACGCGGACCTGGTGTTCCGCGCCGTGGCCGCCGGCCGTCGGGTGCTGCTCGTGGACAGCCTGCTGGCGTTCTGGAAGCTGGACACCCCGCCGGAACGTATCGCAGAGCTGTGCGCACGGGCCCGCAGCACCGGCCCCGACGGCTTCGAGCGGGAGCTCGCTGAACTGTCCCCGCACGAACGCGTCTACGCCGCCCACCTGTTGGCCGACACCTCGATGGTGCAGAACTTTCCCGGCGCTGCCGAGCGCACCGCGGAACTGGTCCGGCTGGGCGCCTCCCGCGCCCTGCTCACCGGCCCGATCGTCGACGACGCGGCGCTGGTCGACGCACCACGCAAGGCCCCCGACGGCGTCGATCTGCTGATCAACATCGGCGGCTTCAAGAACTTCCTTCTCGACTACCACCACCACAACGACTACCTGCGGCTGTTCACCCGCTGGGTGAAGGACCTGCTCGCGACCTGGCCCCAGTTCGAGCGGGTGGCGGTCTGCGGCGGCGGATACGCGGAGGAGCGCGGCTTCCGGACCCGGGTGGCCGGGCGGGTGGCCGAGTTCACCTGCCTGCCACAGCGTGCCTTCATCCCGGTCGTCGCCTCGGCCCGGCAGTACCTGCTGACGCCTGGCCTGACGGCGATTCACGAGTCGCTGCTGCTGGGGCAGTTCCCGATGGCGCTGCCGGAACAGCACTTCGGTCACATCAGCAATCTCAACGGTCTGAGCGGCACCCTGTTCGAGCGGGTCGGCAGCCGGTTCTCGGACCTGATCGAGGGCTACCGGGTGCCGGCCGACGACTTCGAGGGCACCGCCGCGATCGTTCGCCAGGTGGGCCGGCTCCTGGAGGACGAGCAGGCCTACGACCGGTTCCGGCGCGGCATGAACGAGCGCATCGAGACCTTCGTCGGACTGAGCCAGTCGGCCCGCGACGCAGGCGTCGCCGAACTGCGGTCACTGCTCCACGGGCCCTCCTTCGCCGAGGTGTTGGGCGAGCTGGTGCCCGATCCGGGCGCCGCGGCCGAGCCGCGGACCCTGATCGGAGGGATCCGATGAGTACCGCGCTTCTCGACAGCGTCCGACAGGAGACCGCCGAGGCGCTACTGACGGTGCATCAGTCAACCGACGGCGCGCAGGCCGGGGAGGTCTCCTTCCGCGACTGGATTCCGCGCAGCGAGCGCAAGCAGTGCCAGCGGCTCTTCGTGGCCTCGTCCGTCGCCGGGGTCACCCGCTACGTCGCCAAGGTGCCGCTCGACCCGGACGACGCGATGGTGGACCGGGAGTGGGAGGTGCTGTCCGGGCCGGTCGGCACGGACCTTCCGCGCCCGCGCGCGGTGCGGAAGCTGGACCGCGGCTTCGTGATGACCTACGTGCCCTCGCGGGACTTCCCCGAGGCGCTGGGGGCCGACCGCCCCGAGGCCCGGCCCCGGCGACTGCGGACCGCGGTCGAGCTGGCCGCACGCCTGCACACCTCAGGACGCGGGTCAGCCACCGGACGGCAGCCGGCCGCCGACTACCTGCCGACCGCCGACTTCCCCACCGCCACCACCGACTGGATCAACCGTGCGTCCGTCGGCCCGACCCACGGTGACCTCGGCCCCTGGAACCTCCGGGTGGACCAGGACGACCGGGTGTCGCTGATCGACTGGGAGGACTACCGGCCGGACGGCCTGCCCGCCCTGGACGTGCTCAACCTGGTGCTCACCGCAGCGCTGATCGCCTACCCCGACTATCCCGAGCTCGGCTTCGACCGCCTCTTCGAGCTGGTCTTCCATGAGCAGAACGCCTTCCGCGACGCGGCCGACCAGGCCCTGCGCCACTACGCCGCCCGTACCGGGCAGCAGGTGGAGGGCATCATCGGCCTCACCCCCGTCTTCTGCCGCTGGATGATCCGCAGGATCGAACGCCAGGGCAGGCCCACCGGTCACCTCTTCTACGGCCCGTTCGCCGACCGCTTCGAGGCCGAGCTGCCGCGCTGGAACGGAGGCGGCCGTGACTGAGTCCGGAAAGCTCCTCGACGCGGTGGTGATCGGCGCCGGACCGGCCGGGCTGTTCGCCGCCTGGCGGCTGGCCACCGGCGGCGCGGAAACCCTGCTGCTGGAGGCGGGCGGCACCATGCGCGACAGCCTCTGTTCCAAGGTCGCCGCCCGGCTGGACGGCCGGGCGGTGCGCGCGGCGGAGAAGTTCCGGCTGCAGTGCAATCGCTGCGACTGCCTGACCGGACTGGGCGGCGCTGCCTTCCACTTCGACACCAACCTCGGCTATGTCCGCGGCCTCTCCCAGTCGAAGATCGAGTCCGACGGCCTGGGCGGCGTCCGCGCCTACAGCGGTCTGGAGCGCACCCTCGGCGACTTCGACCGGGCGGACCGGGCGGTACAGGACGTGTACCGGCTGATGTACCGGTTCGGCCTGCCCGCGCCCGACGTCCTCCCGCGGCAGAACCCGGCCGCGCCCTCGGGCGGCGGCGGCCCGGCCGCTCCGACCGGCTTCGTACTGGCCGACGAGGCCGTCTCCCAGTCGGTCACCGTGGACGACGCCCTGGAGATGGTGGACGGTCTGCTCCAGGAGGCACTCGCTGCCGGGCTGCGGCTGCTGCTGAACACCCGTGCCGACCGGGTGCACCGCCGCCCGGACGGAATCTGGGAGGTGACCGCGTCCGGCGAGCTGCTGCGGGCGCGCCAGGTGGTGGTCGCGGTCGGCAAGCTGGGCCTCGGCTGGGTCAGCGAGCTGCTCGACCGAAACGCGGTGGCCTACCGGCCCAGCTCCCGGGTGGACGTCGGCGTCCGCCTGGAGACCACCCGCGAGCTGGCCTTGCCGCTCACCGCCTCCTGCCACAACCCCAAGCTCAGCTTCCTCAACGCGCAGGGCGAATCGGTCCGCACCTTCTGCATGTGCGAGGGCGGCCGGATCATGCAGTACGCCTTCCAGGACGCCGTGGTGCTCGACGGCCAGCACTGCCTGACCACCCCGACAGGGCGCACCAACTTCGGCATCGTCACCAGCGTCGACGTCCCCGCGTGCGGTGACGGCACCCGGCAGGCGCTCGACTTCGCCCGCGCCGTCACCAGGGCCGGCGGCGGCAGGCCGGTGGTGCAGCCGCTGCTGGAGCTGCTCGGCCGCGGTGTCTGCGCCGAACCGCCCGGCAGCAGCCTGGTGCACGCGACCCGGACCGATCTGGCCGCGGTGATCGGGCCGCAGCGGCTGGCGGACATCGCCGGGATGGCGGACCGGCTGGAGGAGCTGGCACCGGGCCTGATCGGGCCGCAGACGGTGGTGGCCGCGCCAGTGGTGGAGCGCCTCTTCCCCGCCATCGAGCTCAGCCCGGACCTGGAGAGC
This sequence comes from Streptacidiphilus sp. MAP12-20, assembly GCF_041262525.1. Lineage (NCBI taxonomy): Bacteria > Bacillati > Actinomycetota > Actinomycetes > Kitasatosporales > Streptomycetaceae > Streptacidiphilus > Streptacidiphilus sp. MAP12-20. The sequence continues at coordinate 115,008 of NZ_JBGCCK010000009.1, read as the reverse complement.
AGCGCCGCGGGCCTGTACTTCGTCGGCGACTGCTCATCCAAGATCATCGGCGTCACCTACGGCGCAGCGACCGGGCTCGCGGCGGCCGAGGCCGTCCTGAGGCGTCGGACCGGCTCTTCCTGAAGGGATACCACCATGTTCATCACGCCGCCGCCGCGCGCCGACGCCCGGACGCCCGTCCGATCCTGCCGCCGGACCAGGACGCCCGATGGCTGGGCCCTGCTCCGGGCCCGCTGTCCCGGTGCCCCGGCAGAGCGGCTGCTGGCCGGCCTGCTGGCGGTCCTGACAGACCGTTACGGCGCGGACTGGCGGCTGGTCGCGCAGGAGGGCTGTGGCTCGGTCACGGCTGCGGCACGCCTGCTGGCCGACGCGCCCACCTCCGCCACCTGGTCCGAACTGCTCGCAGCCCTGGACGCACCGCCCCGTCCCGAGGACGGGGGCGAGGGCGAGGGCGAGAACGCGGTGTCGACAGGACCGGCCGAGACGGTGGTCGTCGGCCTCGCCGCGCCCACTCCCCTTGCGGCGCCCCCGCTGTCCTCCGCCGCACTTGTGTTCACGGTCGACGGCGACGCACTCACTGCCGAGTGGGACGAGGAGCTGTTCCCGCTCCCGACGGAGGAGGCGATCGCCGGGCACCTCGACCGGCTCGCCGGAGCGCTGGCCCGCGAGCCGCACGCACCGCTGTCCGTGCGTGGCATCCTCGCCCCGGCCGAACTGGCCGTCAACGGCGGCTCGCCGGAGAGGCTGCCGGAATACCCCCCGATCACCCTGCACCAGCTGTTCATGCTGCAGGCCTGGCGCACCCCCGACGCGTGCGCGCTGGCCATGGGTGAGGACCGGCTCAGCTACCGGCAGTTGGACGAGGCGTCGAGTGCACTGGCGCACCAGGTGGTCGCGGCCGGAGTGCGCCCCGGCGACGTGGTCGGCGTCTGCGGCGAGCGTTCGCTCGGCCTGTTCACGGCCCTGGTCGCGGTGCTGAAGGCGGGCGGCGTCTTCATGTACCTGGACCCCGACTACCCGGCCGTAAGGCTGCGGCAGTTCGCCGAGGTCGGCCTGCCGCGGCTGCTGCTGTGCGGGCCGGGCGGGCCGGAGCTGGGTCTGGACCTGCCGCGGCTCGGCTTCCCCGCCGTGCCCGATCCGGCCGTGGCGGGCCTCCGCCACGCGCCCGATGTCGTGGTCGGCCCCGAGGACCCTGCCTACATCCTCTTCACGTCCGGCTCGACCGGCACGCCCAAGGGCGTGCTGCGGCCCCACCGGCTGCACACCTCCCGCGTCTTCCTGGAACAGGGCCTGTACCAGGTCGGCTCGGCCGACCGGCACCTGCTCAAACTCCCGGTCAGCGCCCGCGAGTTCTTCTGGCCGCTGGCGACCGGCGGCACCGCGGTGATCGCCGAGCCCGGGGGTGAACGGGACAACGAATACCTGGTCCGGCTGATCCGTCGCGAAGGGATCTCCGTGCTCAGCTGCGTCCCCTCGATGCTACGGGTACTCGCGGACACACCGGGCTTCGCCGAATGCCCTTCGCTGCGGCACGTCTTCGTGGGCGGCGAGGCACTGCACCGCGACCTGGAGGACCGGGTGCGCGGCTTCGGCTACGCCGTACACAACACCTTCACCCTCACCGAGGCCGACTACGTGACCCACCGCAAGGAACGGCCGCCGCAGGCCCAGGCCGGCGACGCGTCGCTGATCGGCGCCCCGGTCGACATGCGCGTCTACGTCTGCGACCAGCAGGGCCGACTGGTCCCCCCGGGCCTGACCGGCGAGGTGTGGACCGGCGGCCCCGGCCTCGCCACCGGCTACCACCGGGATCCGCAGCGCACCGCCGAACGCTTCCTGCCCAATCCCTTCGGCGACCCGCAGGCCCCGGTGCTCTTCCGCACCGGCGATCTGGCCCGACACCGGGCCGACGGCTCACTCGAATACCGGGGCCGCAAGGACCTGCAGATCAAGGTGCGCGGGCAGCGGGTGGAGCCGACCGAGGTGGAGTTCTGGCTGCGCGAGCACCCGGCGGTACGGGACGCCGCGGCGATCGGCTACCCGGACGCCGAACAGGGCGCGGTCCTGGTCGCCTTCGTCGTGGTCGCCGAGGACGGCCCCACCGAGCCGCAGCTGAGCGCGTTCCTGGCCGAGCGGCTGCCGTCGTCGATGCTGCCGCGCCACCTCACCGTGGTGCGCCGGCTGCCCAAGCTGCACAGCGGCAAAGTGGACCGGGCCGCGCTCAAACTGCCCGAACGCGCCCGGCCCGCACAGCTGCCGCCGTCGACCCCGCCCCGCACCGCCGACCAGGCTCGCCTGGTCCGGATCTGGCGGCGGATCCTGCAGCTGCCCGAGGTCAGCACCGAGGACACCTTCGCCTCCCTGGGCGGCGACTCGCTCCGGCTGCTGCTCCTGCGCTCCGCGCTGCAGGACGAATGGCGGCGGCCGGTCGACCTGGCGGATCTGATCGACGCCGACACCGTGCTGGCGCAGGAGGCCCTGCTGACCGGGCGGGCACAACGCTCCGGCGCGGAGCCCCGACGCTCCGGCGGGTCGGGACCGGGACCGGGACCGGGGCCGGGACCGCAGGCGATCGCCTCGGCCGTCGCCGAACGGGCCCGCCGCGCCCAACTACGCCACCGGCAGCAAGAATCCGCACCGGAGACCGCAACCGGGACCGTTCGGGCGACCGCTCGGGCGACCGCTCGGGAAGCGAGGGAGCCGCGATGACCCGCATCGCCGTGATCGGACTGGCCGGGCGGCTGCCCGGCGCGTCCGACCTGGACGCCTACTGGGCCAACCTGCTCGCCGGCCGCGACTGCGTCACCCGCACGCCCGCCGACGAGCTGCGCGGACTGGTCCCGGACGAACTGCTGGACGACCCGCGCTGGATCGGCGCCTCCGGCCGGATCACCGGTGTCTACGACTTCGACCCGGCCTGCTTCGGCATGTCCCCCAAGGAGGCGCTCACCACCGATCCGCAACACCGGCTGCTGCTGACGAGCGTCCACCGGGCGCTGGAGGACGCCGCTGTGGTTCCCGGACCGGCCGCGGGCCGGATCGGCCTGTTCGCCGGGGTCGGCCGGAACCGCCACGAGGAGGTGGTCCGCGCGGTGCTCGCGGCGCGCGGCGAGACGCCGAACGAGCTGGCGCTGGAGATCGGCAACGAGAAGGACCACAGCAGCACCAAGACCGCCTACCGACTCGGGCTGGGCGGACCGGTACTGACCGTCCAGACAGCCTGCTCCACCGGGCTGGTGGCACTGCACCAGGCCTGCCAGAGCCTCGCCGCGCAGGAGTGCGACCTCGCGGTCGCCGCCGCTGCGGCCGTCCGCGCCCCGGACCAGTACGGCTACCTGTACCTGAACGGCGGCATCGGCTCGGTCGACGGCGTCTGCCGTCCCTTCTCCGAGCGGGCCGGGGGCGCGGTGGCGGGGGACGGCGTCGTCGCCGTCGTGCTCAAGCGCCTGGAGGACGCCCTCGCCGACGGGGACCGCGTCTACGCGGTGGTCCGCGGCTCCGCCGTCAACAACGACGGCGCCAAGAGCGGCTATGCCTCCGTCAGCGCCCCCGCGCAGCGGCAGGTGCTGCGCGAGGCCCTGCTGTTCGCGGAGACCGAGCCGGAGACGGTCGGCTCGGTGGAGACGCACGGCTCCGGCACACCGCTCGGGGACGCCACCGAATGGGCCGCGCTGCGCGACGTCTACGGGAAGGGGCAGCGCACCCTGGTCGGCTCGGTCAAGTCCGGCATCGGTCACCTTCGGGAGGCCTCCGGGCTCGCCGGGCTGGTCCGCGCGGTGTTCAGCGTCCGGCACGGGCTGGTGCCGCCGACCATCAACGTCGGCCTGCCGGCCGGCTTCACCACCCGTGACGACAGCGGGCTGACGCTGTCCAGGTCCGCACAACCGTGGCCGCTGAACGGGCCGCGCCGCGCCGCGGTCAGCGCGTTCGGGCTGGGCGGGACCAACGCGCACGTCATCCTGGAACAACCGCCGGAGCCACGCCCCCGAGCAGACCTCACCGGTCCGGGCCTGGTGCTGCTGTCGGCACACACCGCCCCCGCGGCGACCCGCACCGCGCAGGCCTGGACGGAGACGCTGGCGGACGAGGCAATCCCCGCCGCGGTCGCGGCCGAGGTCTCCCAGTCGGGCCGCCGGGCTCGTCGGCACCGGACCTTCGTCCTGGCCGGTACGGCCACCGACGGCCTCCCAGCGCCCGGCCTGGAGCCCGCTCCCGAACCAGTCGCGGCCGAACCGGGCGGTCCCGGACTCTGCTTCGTCTTCCCCGGCACCGGCGACCACTACCCCGGCATGGGCGCCGGGCTCGCCGCCGCCCTGCCGGGCTACGCCGAGCACCTGGACCGCTACCTGGCGGCCTGCTCCGAACAGACGGGCCGTGAGCTGCGGGGTGTGCTGGCCCCTGGGCCCGCCCGGGCTCCCGGCGGCGGTCAGGTCTTCGACCTTCGCCGCCTGGTGACCCCGACCACCGGCCGTGGCCACGAGGTCTTCGACCCGGTGGCCTCCCACGCCGTGCTCTTCTCGCTGCAACTGGCCCTGGCCAGGGCACTGGAGGAGCTCGGCCTGCGGCCGGACGCCGTCACCGGGCACAGCCTCGGCGAGCTCGTCTCCGCCACCCTGGCCGGGATCTTCACCGAGCAGGACGCGATCCGGGTGGTGGTGCGGCGTGCCCAGCTGGTCGCCGAGCAACCCGAGGGAGCGATGCTGGCGGTCAGTCTGCCGCGCGCGGACGCGGAGCAGCTCACCGGCCCCGGCGTCTGGCTGGCGGCCGCCAACTCGCCGCGCAGCAGCGTGCTCGCCGGGGACCGGGAGGCGCTGCTGCGCACCGTCGACGAACTGCACCGGCGCGGGTTGCAGGGCAGGCTGCTGCCGGTCCGGCATGCCTTCCACACGCCCCTGCTCGACGAGGCGGGCGCGCAACTGCAGAAGCTGCTGACGGAAATGGAGCTGTCGCAGCCCCGGATCCCGCTGGTGGCCAACTCCACCGGGGCCTGGGCCGGCCCGGAGATCGCCGAACCGGCGTACTGGCGCCGCCAGCTGACCTCGCCGGTGCTGTTCGGCCAGGCCTTGGCCACCGCGGCCGAGCGCTGCGGCGTGCTGATCGAGATCGGGCCGGGCCAGCTGCGCACCCTCGCCGGGCAGGACCGGTCCGCGCTCGGCGACAGCACCGTGGTGACCACCATGCGCCGCGAGTACCAGAACACCAGCGACCACGAGGTGCTGCTTCGGGCCCTGGGCCGGCTCTGGCAGCTCGGCTGCGAACCGGACTGGACGCGGCTGCGCGGCGGTCGCCCGACTGCGGCCGCCGCCACCCTGCCGCCGACCGCCCTGGACGAGCGGCCGCTCGACATCCGCGCGGGCACTCAGCTCGTCCACCTCCCGCCGGCGGGCCAGGCCGCGGCTCCCGCCGCCGTCCTGGCGGTCCCCGTCGGATCGGTCGCCGTCGGATCAGTCGCCGTCGGATCGGTCGCCGAGGCACCCGCATCGGCCCCGGTTCCCGCTCCGACTCCGAGCGCGGCCCCGGGCGAAGGGAGCAGCGAGGTGGAGACCGTGCTCGCCGCCCTGTGGGGGGAAGTGCTGGGCATCGAGGAGATCCGCTCCGACGACGACTTCTTCGACCTCGGCGGCGACTCGCTGATGAGCGTTCAGCTCATCTTCGGCATCGAGGAGAACCTCGGCTTCCACGTGCCCGCCGTCACCGTCTTCCAGGAATCCAGGCTCGGGCCGATGGCCGCGCGCATCGCCGCCTGGGCGCACAGCGAAGGGAGCGCACCATGAGCAGCATCAGCGTCGGGGTGGTCGGGGCCGGGGTGATGGGCGTCAGCCTGGTCCAAGCCCTGATCGCGCACGGCGTCGACACGGTCGTCCACGACGCCGACCCGGCCGTCCTCGCGGCCGTGGCCGAGCGGGTCGCCGACGCGGACCGACTGGCCAGGTTCGCCACCCGGCAGGCCGCCGCCGGACCTCGCGGCAGTCTCCGCCTCGCCGCGGAGCTGTCCGGCATCGCCGGCTGCGCCCTGGTGGTGGAGAACGTGGTCGAGGACGCGGAGGTCAAGGAGGAGCTGCACCGGGCACTCGACGCGCTGCTGGCCCCGGACGCGGTGGTGGCGGTCAACACCTCCGCCGTCCCGGTCTCCGGGCTCGCCCTGGCCACCGATCACCCGGAACGCATGCTCGGGGCGCACTTCATGAACCCGGTGGCGTCCTCCGCCATGGTCGAGCTGGTCCGCACCCCCTACACCGCCGACTGGGCGCTGGCCCGGATACGGGAGCTGCTGGAGGGCTTGGGCAAGGAGTCGGTGGTGGTCGCCGACGCCGCCGGATTCGTCATCAACCGCTGCCTGATGATGTTCGTCAGCGAAGCCGCCGCCCTGCTCGATGACGGGGTGGCGACCCCCGAGCAGGTCGACCGGCTCTTCCGGGGCTGTCTCGGGCACCGCACCGGGCCGTTGCGCACCGCCGACGTGATCGGCATCGACACGATCGTGCACACCCTCAAGGTTCTGGCGCAGCACCACGGACCCGAGCGGTTCACCCCCTCCGCCCGGCTGCGGCGGATGGTCACGGCCGGGGAGCTCGGCCGCAAGACCGGAAAGGGCTTCTACCACTACTCCGCAGGAGGGACCACGTGAGCGTCTCCGCCGTACCGCCCGTCTCCGAGAGCCAGCACGCCGCGCCGGACGAGGTCCGCGCCGTCGTGACCCGCTTCCTGTCCCGTTACGTCGACGATCCGCAGAGCCTGGTCGGGGTACGCCTGCTGACGGGCGGTCTGCTGGACTCGCTCGCCGCCGTGGAGCTGATCGGGCACCTGGAGCGGACCTTCGGCCTGGTCATGCTCGACGAGGACCTGGACATCGACAACTTCGACTCCCTCGACGCCATCACCGCCTTCGTCGGGCGAAAGCTGGACCGATGAGCCCCGGTCACGACCAGGAGCTGGCACGGGAGTTCCTCCGAAGGCAGTCCGACGCCCGGGCCCTGGGCGCCATGGTGCCGCCCGCCCACGGCGGGCTCGGGCTCAGCCACGCCGAGTACGGCGAGATCAACCGGGTCGTGGCCGAGGTCTCCCCGTCCCGGCAGAGCCTGCTCACCGTGCACGGCATGGTCTGCCGTGCGCTCGCCCGCTGGGGCACGCCCGCCCAACGGGCGGAGTTCCTGCCGGAGCTCGCCACCGGAGCCGTCACCGGGGCGTTCGCGCTCACCGAGGAAGGGGCGGGCAGCGACGTGCGCCGGGTGGCGCTCCGGGCGCGCCGCACCGCGGGCGGCTGGGTGCTGGACGGGAGAAAGCAGTGGCTCACCTTCGGCCGCACCGCGCAGCTCTTCCTGGTCTTCGCCCGCGCCGAGGACGCCCCCGAGGCTGCCCACCCGGCCGGCCTGCCAGGCGGCGGGGGCGGGCATGTGGCCCTCCTGGTCCGCCGCGACGACCCCGGTGTGTACCTGCGCCCGGCCCCGCCGACCAGCGGATTCGCTGACGCCGAGCTCGCCGAGCTGGAGCTGCGCGACTGCCGGGTACCGGAGGGGAGGGCGCTCGGTCGGCCAGGCACCGCGCTGACCCACGTCGCGGCGGACTCACTGGTCCTCGGGCGGCTCTGCGTCGCCTTCGGCGCCTCGGGGCTGGCCCGGGCGGCGCTGTCCGCGGCGCTGCGCCGGTCCGTCCAGCGCGAGCAGTTCACCGGCCCACTGCACCGCCTGCAGCTGGTCCGCGGGCTGCTCGCCGACGCCGCGGTGGCCGTGGACGGTGCCGAGCTCCTGTGCCGCCGGGCCGCCCGCGCCCTGGACGACCGCGACGAGTGGGCCATGAGCCACGTGCTCACCGCCAAGCTCGCGGCCAGCCGGGCAGCCACCACCGCCACCCGCACCGCTGCCCAACTGCACGGCGCGGCCGGGCTGGTGGACGGCGGCGAGGTCGACCGCCAGGTCCGCGACGCCCGGGTGCTGGAAATCATCGAGGGCAGCACCGAGCTGCTGCAGGACCTGGTCGCGGAGCAGGCACTCGCCCGCCACCGCGCCGACGCGGCGGCCGAGCACTCGCCGCGGACCCCCGAGCTCCGAGGAGGAAGCCATGCGGCCTGAGCCCGCGGCCGAGGTGCAGTACGCCGAGGTGCAGTACGCCAAGGTGCAGCGCGCCAAGGTGAAGTGCGTGGTGTGGGACCTCGACGACACGCTCTGGGAGGGCGTGCTCGCCGAGGGCGCGGCCGAGGCACTGCGCCCCGGCGTCGAGAAGCTGCTCCATACCCTCGACCAGCGCGGTGTGCTGCACGCGGTGGCCAGCAAGAACGAGCCCGGCCGTGCGCTGGCCCGGCTCGCCGAGCTGGGCGTCGCCGACCTCTTCGTCTGCCCGCAGATCTCCTGGGAGCCGAAGTCCGAGCTGGTCGCGAGGGTGGCCCAGCGGCTCAACATCGGCCTGGACACGCTGATGTTCGTCGACGACTCACCCTTCGAGCGGGCCGAGGTCGCCGCCGCCCATCCGCAGGTGCGCTGCCTGGACGCCGCTGAGCTCGAAGGCCTCGCCGACCGACCCGAGTTCGACCTGCCCGTCACCGCCGAGGCGGCCCGGCGGCGGCAGCTGTACCAGGAAGCCGACGTCCGGCGCGACTACGAGGAGACCTTCGAGGGCCCGCGCACCGAGTTCCTGGCCTCGCTGGGCATGCGACTGACGGTTGCCCCCGCCGCCGCGGCCGATCTGCTGCGGGCTGCCGAACTCACGGAACGGACCCACCAGTTGAACACCACTGGGCTGGTGTTCTCGGCCGCCGACCTCGCCGGGCTGATCCCCAGCACCGAGCAGAAGCTGCTGGTAGTGGGCCTGGAGGACACATTCGGCAGCTACGGCGCGGTGGGCCTGGTGCTCCTCGCCGTCCGGCCCGGCGAGTGGTGCATCCGGCTCTTCCTCATGTCCTGCCGGGTGATGGGCCGCAATGTCGGCGGCGCGGTGCTCGCCTTCCTCGCTCAGCAGGCCGACGCGCGGGGCCGGCTGCTCACCGCCGACTTCGCCCCCAACGAGGTCAACCGGCCCATGTACCTGGTCTACCGCCTGGCCGGCTTCGAGCCGGTGGAGACCACAAGCACCGAAGCCACCGCAGAGACCGCGGAGGCCGCCGAGACCGCGGATCTCCCGCAGCCGGTGCCCGGCGGCGTCCAGCGGCTGCGGCTGCGACCCGGCCTCGGTCGCACCGTCCCCGAGTACCTCGACCTGGACGCGCGGCTCGACTGACCCGCCGCCCACCCTGAAGACCACCCCACCCCACCGCTACCCGCCCCGACCAGCCCGGAGCCTCCGGGCCAACCAGGAGGAGAACACCCGTGCAAGCCTTCACCGACCGCTGGGAGCAGGGTTTCGCCCCGCTCTACGACTCCAACGAACTCTCCGACATCTCCTGGGTCACCACCTCGGTGAGCCCGGCGCTGCAGCAGCTCGTCATCGACGGAGTGCTGCCGCGCGGGGCCGAGGTGGTCGACCTCGCCTGCGGCCCTGGCGTTCACGCCACCTTCCTGGCCCGCCACGGGCTGCGGGTCACCGGGGTGGACCGCTCTGCCACCGCGCTGGCCAAGGCCAGGGAACTGGCCCGGCTTTACCACTGCGAAGTGGAGTTCGTGGAGGGCGACATCCTCGACGTCCCGCTGCCGGACGCCAGCCGGGACGTGGTGCACGACTCCTTCGTCTATCACAACGTTCGCGACGAGGCCCGGGACGCCTACGCCCGCGAGGCGGCGCGACTGTTGCGCCCCGGCGGCCTCTTCGTCCTGGTGGGCTTCTCCGACCGGATGTCCCCCGGCTCCGGGCCGATCCGGCTCACCTCGGACGAGATCGTCAAGCCGATGCTGCCCTACTTCGAGGTGGAGGAGCTGCGCCGGTTCCGGAATCTGCCGACGGAGAAGCGTCCCGACCAGTGGCACTGGTTCGCCCTGCTGAAGCGGCGGTGACCGGTGGAGACCCTGGCCACCGGCGGCACCCTCGGGAGCTCCACCGGGAGATTCACCGGGAGGACGGTCCTGGTCACCGGGGGTGGCCGGGGCATCGGCCGAGCGGTGGCGCTCGCCTTCGCCCGTGAGGGGGCCCGGCTCGCGCTCGCGAGCCGGACCCCGGCCCAACTGGAGGCGGTCGCGGACGAGATCACGGACGCCCACGGCGGCGAAGCGCTCTGTCTGCCGCTGGACGTCTCCCAGGCGGACCAGGTGCGTGCCGCGGTTCGCGAGGCCGACGAGCACCTCGGCGGCATCGACATCCTGGTCAACTGCGCCGGCGTGTTCGCCATGGGGGCCACCGAGGACGCCCCGGTGGAGCAGTCGGCCGAAATGCTGGGTGTCAACGCGCTCGGCACGCTCCTGGTCAGCCAGGAGGTCGGCCGGGGCATGCTCGAACGCGGCCACGGACGCATCGTCAACTTCGCTTCGCTGCTCTCCTTCACGGCCTTCCCCGGTCGTGCCGCCTATGCCGCGAGCAAGGGCGCGGTGCTGCAGCTCACCCGGGTTCTGGGGGTCGAATGGGCCTCCCGTGGCGTCACCGTCAACGCGGTGGCCCCCGGAATGATCAGGATCGAGACGATTCATCCGGCGGTCGCGGCCGGGGACCTGGACGAGCGGATGATCCTGGAGCGCATCCCGATGCGGCGCCGCGGCCGCCCGGAGGACGTGACCGGCTCGGTGCTCTTCCTGGCCTCCGAGGACGCCGCGTACATCACCGGCCAGACGCTGGTGGTGGACGGGGGCTGGCTCAGTTACGGATACCTGTGAGCGGGCGGACCGTGGCGCCTGCGGCGACGCCGGGACCGGTGCGGGTGTGGCGCGTGGACCTGCCGACCGAGGTCCTGCCGGCGGACTGGGCGGTGCTGACGCCGAACGAGCACCGGCGCGCCGAGGGCTACCAACTGCCCACGGCGGCAGCCGCCTTCGTGGGGCGGCGCGCTGCCCTGCGCCGGATCCTCGGGCACCGGCTGGGCCTCCCGCCCGTGCGGGTGCCGCTGGTTCTCGGTCCCTGCCCGCGATGCGGGCCGGGACCGCATGGGGTGCCGATGGTGGCGGGGAACGGGGCGCCGGTCTTCAGTGGCTCCTCCTCGCACCGGCTGGCCCTGGTCGCGATGGCCGACCACGGCCCGCTGGGGGTCGATCTGGAACAGCTGCGCGAGGTGTCGCCCGACTCGGTGGCGGCACTGCGCGCTGCAAGCACGCCGACGGAGGCGGCCTACCTGGCCGGACTGAGGGGCGGGCCGTTGGAGACCGTCTTCCATCGGCTCTGGACCAGGAAGGAGGCGGTGACCAAGGCCGCGGGTGTGGGCATCGCCGCAGACCTGAGACGACTGGACACTTCACCGCACCGCGGCGGCCCGGTCCTGGTCGACGGCGGACCGAGCGGGCCTGTCGCCGGGCAGTGGCGGGTGGACGACCTGCCGATGCCCGAGGGCTATGTCGCCGCGCTGGCCCGCCGCCCCGACAGCCACGACCTCGGCATCGAGACAGGGCCCGCCGAGACCGCCGAGCCGGCTGAGCCAACTGAGACCGCTGAGCCAATCCGCGCCAGGACGACCCTGGTACGGCCCGAGAAGGAGGACTGCTCATGACGCCACGCACGACGCCGCACCACCTGACCGAACACCAGCACGCGATCATCGGCTGCGGCCGGGTCGCCGCCAACCATGTGGACGGCATCCGCCGGGTTCCCGGCTGGGGCCTCGCCGTCGCCTGCGACCGCATACCGGAGGTGGCGGCGGACTTCGCCAGGGACCACCTGATCGCGAGGACGATGGCGGACGCCCAAGAGGTGTTCGCCGCGCCCGAGATCTCCAGCGTCTCGGTCACCGTCGACCACGCCCAGCACGCCGAGCTCACCGAGCGGGCCCTGCTGGCCGGCAAACACGTCCTGGTCGAGAAGCCGATCTGCCTGGACCCGGCAGAGGGCCGCCGGTTGGTGGCCCTGGCCGAGCACCGCGGTCTGGTGCTCTCGGTCGTCGCGCAGCACCGCTACGACCCAGTGGTGCTGGCCGTGCGCGACTGGGTGCGCCGCGGCCTGCTGGGCGAGCTGCTCCAGGTGTCGGTGGCGCTCCAGGCCGCCCGCGCGAAGGACTACTACCAGGACAGTTACTGGCGCGGCACGCTGACCGGCGAGGGCGGTTCGGCTCTGGTGAACCAGGGCTACCACTGCCTTGACGCGGTGCGCTGGATCTGCGGTGACGTGCGGGCCGTCGCCGCTTCCTGCCGCACGGTGGCCTTCGCGGACGTCATCGAGACCGAGGACACCCTCAGCGGGCTGCTCGCCGCAGGGCCGGTCCCGGTGACGCTCAATGTCACGGTCGCGGGACGGATCGAGTGGCGCAGCCGGATCGAGGTGGTCGGCACCGCCGGATCGGTCGTCTTCGACCTCGACCATCCGGGCCGGCTGCAGCGCTTCGACGGCTCCGCCGAGCTGGTCCGGCTCGCGGAGCTGGAGCAGTCCCGGACGCCGACCGAGGCCCCGGCCGGGCTGTCCTACTACGGCGTCTCACACCGTGCGCAGATCGCCGACTTCTGCCACGGGGTGGCCACCGGGGAGCCGATGCTCTCCTCCGCGGGCGACGCGGTCGGCACGCTGGAGGCGATCCTCGCGCTCTACGCCCTCGGCGGACGCCGTCAGCCGGCCGCCGCTCTCACCGCCCTCTCCGCGTAGCCAGGGAGCCGGCCCGACTCCTGGGCCGGCTCCGCGCAGCCGAGCGCGTCCAGGGCTGTCTCAGGGTCGTCTGCCACCGCGATCAGCTTCCGGTCGTCCGGGGCCAGGAATCCGGCGGAGACCATGCGGTCCAGCATCGCCAGCAGCGGCTCGAAGAAATTCTCCACATTCAGCAGGACGACCTTTCGCCGATGGAACCCGAGCTGATTCCAGGTGGAAATCTCCATGAGTTCGTCCAGGGTTCCGTAGCCGCCGGGCAACACCACGAAGGCGTCCGCGAGTTCGTAGAACATCGCCTTGCGACTGTGCATCCCGTCGACGAGGACGATGTCACCCAGGGCCGCGTCCAAGCGTTCCCGCTCGTGCAGTTCCTCCGGGATCACCCCGTACACCGGCGCACCACCGAGTTGGGCGGCCTCGGAGACGGCCCCCATCAACCCCACCCCGCCCGCGCCGTACACGAGGCCGAGCCCCCGGCGGGCGATGGCGAGTCCGAGCCCGTGGGCGGCCTCCAGATAGCCGGGCGAGCTACCGGAGCGGGCACCGCAGAAGACGCCGACCCGGGTCGACCTGTCCCCAGTCGACACGGTCAACCCCAGCCGAGGTCGTCGAAGGCCGGGACCAAGACCCTGCCGCACGGTATGGATCGGGCAGTGCTGTTCACCTGGGTCTCCTTCGGATCGGTGGGCGATGCCTTGATGTTGCACGATCCAGTTGCTATCTTCCATTGCACTCAAGGTGATTTGAAGCGACTCTCTGGTGGATTTGCAGGTGGCCGAAGAGGGGTTCCTCCGCACCGAGGGCCTGATCCCACTCGGGGACCACGCCCGCGCCCTGTACTCCCATGTGCTCAAACACGGCGACCCGTCCGTCCCGCGCGCCGAACTGAGCCGGGCCACCGGCTTGGATCCGGCCCAACTGGACGAGGCCCTGGAGCAGTTGCGGACCCTGCGACTGGTTGGCGACGAGGCGCTGCTGCTCGGCGAGGTGCTACCGATCGCCCCCGCCACCGCCCGGATGCAGTTGCTCTCGCCCCTCGAACGCGATCTGGAGCGCAAGCAGCGCGCGGTCGACGCCGTCCGGGCGGTCTATGCCCAACTCGCCCTCCCCTACCAGCAGTCCATGGTGCGCAGCGCGGGCGAGGGCGCGGTGACCGAGTTCCACGACCTCAGCGGCGTACGCAAACTGATCACCGAACTCTCCGCCACCTGCTCGGAGGAGGTGATCGCCGCCCACCCCGGCGGCGCCCGCTCCGAGGAGGTGCTGCGGGAATCGCAGCAGCGCACCGAGCAACTGCTCGCCCGGGGCGTACGGATGCGCAGCCTGTACCAGCACACCGCCCGCCACCACCCGCCCACCGCTGCCTACGTGGCCTTCGCCACCGCCCTGGGCGCGGAGGTGCGGACCCAGGGGGACGCCTTCATGCGGCTCCTGCTTTTCGACTGCGAGGCCGCCATCGTCGAGCTGCGCGGAGAACCGCTGGGAGCGCTGCTGATCCGCGAGCCCAGCATCGTCCAGCACATGAAGCTGTCCTTCGAGAGCAACTGGAGCCGGGCCCGGGCCTTCGACCCCGCCTACGACTCGGAGGTGGTGCGCGAGATCTCCGGCAGCACCAAGCTGACCATCATGCGACTGCTGGTCGAAGGCATCGAGGACAAGGCCGTCGCCCGCCGGCTCGGCATGTCCCTGCGCACCTGCCAACGTCACATCGCCGAGATCCTACGCAGTCTCGGCGCCCGCAACCGGCTGCAGGCCGGCTATCTCATCCACCGCTACGGCCTCGGCGGCGAGGCGGGACCGACCGGAGTCCCGTCGGACACCGATCCGTCCCCTGACATCATGTGAAACGCATCTGCGGCCCTGACATCCTTTCCGGACCGCATTTCTGCGCCCTTTCCGGCCACCCCCCGAAATGCCGCGGCCTTCGTTCCCGGCATTGCCCCCCGCGAAATCCGCCGCCTAGCCTGGAGGCCGTCCACAACCAGTCCGGTCAGGCCACGACGGGGGAATCCCAGTGAACACAGCGACCGCGATCCCGATCGAATTCCTGTCCGGCGTGCCCCGTTCGGGCCCGCTGACCTGGGGTCAGCTGGCCATCTGGGACGTGCTCACCTGGCTGCCCGCCGACGACACCACGCTGACCCTCTCCGGCGTACAGCCGGTACCGCCCGGCACCGGCCTCGACGCGGTCGCCGGCGCGCTCGCCGCTCTGATCATCCGTCACGAATCACTGCGCACGGTCTTCTCCCCGTCCGCTGACGGGCCCGTCCAGCACGTGGTCGCCCAGGGGCGCATCGATGTCCCCGTGCACGACACCGCCCCGGGCGCCGGCCGCTCCACGGCGGAGTCGCTCCAAGGGGAACTGCGCGCGGTCCCGTACGACATGGCCGCCGATCTGCCCCTGCGAGCCGCCGCCGTCACCGAGGACGGGCAGCCCGTCGCCGTGGTGCTGACGGTCAACCACATGGCCGTCGATGCCTGGAGCTTCAGCATCATGCAGGAGGATCTGGCCGCTCTGCTCGCCGCCTCGCCACTGCCCGGCCCCGGGCCGCAGCCACTGGACCGGCTCGCCTACGAGCAGTCCCCGCTCGGCCTGCAGCGCGAGCAGCGCGCCCTGCGCTACTGGTCCGAGCAGATCGGTGCCGCCCCCACCGCCATGCTGTCAGGCTTCCCTGAGCCTTCCGCTGCCGAGCTGCGCTGGGGCAGGATCGAGTCGTCCGCGCTGGCGGAGGCCGTCCGGCTGCTGGCCGTACGGACCGGGACCGCGCCCTCGCTGGTCACGCTCGCCCTCACCGCCCGCCTGCTCGCCCGCTACACCGGCTCCGACCGGTCCCTGCTCCGCCTCATCGTGGCCACCCGGTTCAACCCGAAGACCCGGCGCCTGGTCGGCGCGTTCAACCAGAACGCCGTCTTCGGCCTGGAGATCGGCGATGATCCGACCGACGCCTTCCTGCGCCGCGCGTCGCTGACCGCGCTGGAGTCGTACCAGAACTGCGAATACGACCCGAGGTCCCTCGAGGTGCTGATCGACGGCATCACCGCCGAGCGCGGCATCGACTCCGTCGGCTGCTGCTTCTTCAACGACGTCAGCTTCCGCGCCGGCCAGGCTCCCGCCGCCGACGCCGAGCCGGAGAGCGCGGCCGAACGCGCCCGGCGTCTCGACCGGCTCCGCGCCGAGACCACACTGTCCGTGCCCGACATGGACCAGGTTCCCAAGGGCGCGACGTTCTTCCTCTTCCTGGACCGGCTGGACGACCTGGCGATCCTCCAACTCTGCGCGGACCGCCGGTTCCTCGCCCCGCGCACGCCGACCGACTTCCTCCACGACCTGGAGGGCATGGCCCTCGGCATGCTCGACGTCGCCTGACACCCCGCCCCGGCTCAGCGCGGGCTCAGCAGCTCCCGCACCCGCTCCTGTCCCAGAGCCAGCAGCAGCGTCGGCAGCCGAGGACCGGTGTCCCGGCCCACCAACAGGGTGTAGAGCAGCACGAAGAGCGACCGCTGAGCCGCCTTCAGCTCGGGCGAAGCGGGCGTATCCAGGCCGAGCCCGGCCTGGAGCTTCGGGACTCCGTAGACCAGGGCGGTCAGACCTGCCAGGGACCAGTTCCGCTCGAGCCCGGCCAGCAGCAGCCCGATCGCCTCCCGCTCGGCGGCCGACAACTGCTCCAGCCGCTCCCCGTCGCGCTCGCCGCGCACCTGCGTGCGCCCCTCAGCCGGCAGACAACCCTCCACCCATGCCTGCGCCCGGTCGAGCCGCGGCCGGGCGACGTCGAGGCTCTCCAGCGCAACGTCGTCGCCGACGTCCCGCAGAATGCGCAGGGTCTGCGCGGTGTCCCCGGCGGTGAGGTCGGCCACCGAGGCCAACATGCGGAACGGCAGCACGAGCGCGGTGGCGGGCAGCGTCTGCCCCACGGGTCCGAGCGATCGCTCCCGCGCCGACAGCTCCCACGGGTCGGCCTCGCCCGCCTCCGCCTTGCGGCCGAGGGCGTCCCACTCGTCGTAGAGGCGATTGATCTCCTGGTCGAATGCCACCGTGATCGACTGGTTCGGCTTGCGCCGTGCGTAGATCCAGCGCAGCAGCGGCGCCTCAAGTACCTGCAGCGCGTCACCCGGCGTGGGCGCCCCGCCGGCGGAACCGCTCATCTTCGCGGCACCCCTGATGCCGACGAACGAGTACCCGAGGTAGACCGGCGGCTGCCCGCCGAAGACCTCACGGACGAGCTGCGACCCGACGGTGAAACTGGATCCCGGCGAGGAGTGGTCCACCCCTCCGGCCTCGAAGCCGACCCCTTCGAACGCCCACCGCATCGGCCAGTCGACCTTCCAGACCAGCTTCCCACCGCCACGCGACGCCGCGAGCACCAGCGCGTCCTTCTGCCCGCACAGGCAGCTGTAGCGCAGCTCCGTGGTGGCGTCATCGTACGAGTCCACGATGGTGGTGTCCCGCCCGCAGCAGGAGCAGTACGGCTTGAACGGGTAGTACTCCCCCGCCGCGCTCTCGTCCTCGGTCTCGTTCTCCTCCTCGGCCTGCTCCACCACCTGCGCGGTCCGGTACCGCCCGAGCAGCGCGCCGATCCGCGCCCGCTCCCGCATCGCCAGCAGGATTCGGTCCCGGTAGACACCGGAGGCGTACATCTCGGTCTGGCTGATCTCGGTGACCTCGACCCCGAGCTCCGCCAGCGCCGTCCGGAACGGGCTCTTGAAGTGCTCGGCCCAGTTCTCATGACAGCCGACCGGATCCGGCACCGCGGTCAGCGGCCGCCCGATGTGCTCCCCGAACGAGTCCGGCAGCCCCGCGGGCACCTTGCGCAGCCGGTCGTAGTCGTCCCAGGACAGGATGTGTCGACATGCCGACCCCCGCCGCCGGATCTCATCGGCGACGAAGTGCGGCACCATGATCTCGCGCAGATTCCCCAGATGGATCGGCCCCGACGGACTGATCCCCGAAGCACAGACCAACGGCGCATCCGCCTGCCGCCGCCTGCCCTCGGCCATCACCCGATCCGCTGCCTCGGCCACCCAATCGCCATGCGTCCCGCCGGCCACGTCATGCCTCCTCGACTGACTGAGATCAGAGATCAGAGATCAAGGATAGGGCAGCCCCAAGTCCCTTCCCTCCCAAGCTGTTGCCCGTCTTCGTCGCCCGGTGTCGAGCCGGTCGCGCACTCGCGACAAGAGATGACCACGATGCCTGTAGTTTGAATTTGAACGTCCTGACGTATCCTTTCCTGCATGTCAGTCCGCCGCCTCAACCACGCCGTGCTCTGGATCCGCGACGTCGACCACTCGGTCGCGTTCTACACCGATGTCTTCGGCTTCCAGGTCGACCACCTGATCCCCGGCCGGGCCGCCTTCCTCAGTGCGCCCGACAGCCTCAACGACCACGACCTCGGCCTCTTCGCCCTCGGGCCCGACGCCCCCGGCCCCGAGCAGGGCCGCGTCGGCCTCTACCACCTGGCGTGGGAGGTCGGCACCCTCGGCGAACTCGCCGCCATCGGCCGCAAGCTCGCCGAGCGCGGAGCCCTGGTCGGCTCGACCGACCACCTGGTCTCCCAGTCCTTCTACGCCAAGGACCCCGACGGCAACGAGTTCGAGCTGATGTGGCGCGTCCCCCGCGCGGACTGGCCGGACTCCGACTCCGACGCCAAGCCGGGCCCCCTCGACCTCGCTCAGTCCATGGAACGCTGGGGTCCCGACCTCGCCACCGGGTCCGCAGCGGGTCTTGCCACCTGATCACCCCGGCAGGCGGGGCTCCCGGGCCCGCTGACTCTCGTCACGCTGTGCCCCGCCCCCGAGCGGTCACTCGACTGCGCCTGCCCCGCGGAGCAGTGCCAACACCGTTTCCGCCTCCGGATCGCCAAGATCGCTGAGGAGCGCGTGGGCGCGCCGCCAGGCGGACACGGCGCCGCCGGGGCTGCCCAGCGCGGGTTCATCCTTCGCGCGTGCGGACCAGCGCACCGGGGGCGGGGAGTTGCCCAGCACACCATTCCCCGCGCCCGGGTCCCGCTGCTGGCGCCGTCAGAGCGAGACCGTGGCCCGGAAGATCGAGGCGCCCGCGCCGCGCGCCGTCACGGCGGGGTTGCCGGCCGGGACGAAGCAGGAGTCGCCACGGGAGAGCGTCAGTTCCGTGCCCGCCGTGTCGGTCAGGGTCGCCCGGCCCTCCGTGCAGAGCACGATCTGCGGGGTGTCCGTCGGAAGCCGCCGTTCGCCCAGGCGGTACCGGGAAAGCCGGAACTCGTCGATCGGGGCGGGATAGAGCTCCTCGCCCGGGTGCTCGGGTACCGGGCAGGCTCGGATCACCCGCGGCGCCGACGCCCGGAAGTCGACGATCCGCAGCAGTTCGGGCACATCGATGTGCTTGGGTGTCAGGCCCGCCCGCAGCACGTTGTCGGAGTTGGCCATCAACTCGACGCCCAGGCCGTGCAGATAGGCGTGGGGCACGCCCGCGCCCAGGTACACCGCCTCGCCCGGCCGCAGCGTCACATGGTTCAGCAGCAGCGCGGACAGCAGTCCGGGGTCGGCCGGGTAGTGGTCCGCGAGGGCGGCGTAGTCGCGGAGCATCGCGGCCTCCTCGGCGGAGTCCGTCTCCGAAGCGGTCCGCAGCAGCGCCTCGCGGGTCTGCGCCACGAGCGGCGCGACGGCCGCCCGGTCGCGGGTCAGCACCAGCGTCAGCGCCTCCCGCAGCGCCTCGGCCTCCGGCTTCCCGAGCAACACCTCGACCACCCCGCGCAACCCCGGCACGCCCAGCCGCTCCAGCAGCGCCGCCGTCCCCGCCGGGTCACGGAAGCCGCAGACGCCGGTGAACTCGTCCAGCGCGCAGAGCATTTCGGGCTTGTGGTTAGCGTCCTTGTAGTTGCGCTCCCGCGCATCCAGGGGGACGCTGCGGGACTCCTCAGCCCCAAAGCCCGCCCGCGCCTGCGCCAGATCCGGGTGGACCTGGATCGACAGCGGCTCCGCGGCGGCCAGCACCTTGAAGAGGAAGGGCAGCGCGGGACCGAAGCGGTCGACCGAGGGCGCACCGAGCTCGCCTTCAGGGTCCGCCGCGATCACCCGGTCCAGAGTCTGCGGGCCGTGCCCGCGGTCGAGTTCGGAGGGCGCCGCGGCGTGTGCGCCCATCCACAGCTCGGCCTGCGGCTCGCCTGTCGGTTCCGCGCCGCGCAACGCCGGGATCGCGGTGCGCGAGCCCCAGGCGTAGGCGCGGACGGTGTTCTCCAGCAGGTCCATGGGGTTCTCCGTTCCAGCGGCGCGAGGGGTCCGGCCGCCCCCGAGGCGGGGCCGAACCCTTCGCGCTCTCCTTACGCGACTGCTTCCAGCGTCCGCACGATCTCCCCGCGGTCCGCGGCGGCCTCCAACTCGTCACGGAAGTCCGCGTTGACGAGCTTGCGCGAGAGCTGCGCGAGGATCCGCAGGTGCTCGTCGCCGGCCATCTCCTGTGGGACGGCGACCAGGAAGAGCAGCTTGGCCTTCGATCCGTCCGGCGCGCCCCACTCGACGCCCTCCGAGGAGCGGGAGAAGCAGACCACCGGTTCGGTGACCGCGTCCGTCTTGGCGTGCGGGATCGCGATGCCCTCGCCGAGCCCGGTCGAGCCCTGCGCCTCCCTGGCGTGCACAGCCTCGGCGAGCGAGGCGTGGTCCGCGACCCTGCCGGTGCCGGCGGCGAGCGCGACCAGCTCCCTGATGGCCTCGTCCTTCCCGGTCGCGGCGAGCTCGGGCTTGACCGTCTCCGCCGTCAGATAGCCGGAGAGGACCTGCACCTCGCCCGCCGGGGCGTCGGCCGGTGCCGGAGCGGCGACTGGCACCGGGGCCTCGGCGGCGGCCTCGACGGGGCCCGCGACCTGCTCGTCCCGGGCGCCCTTGCGGCGGGACGAGCGTTCGATCAGCGCGATCGACGTGAACGCGGTGACCACCGCTCCGGCGGCGATTGCGGCGAAGTACATCGGCACTCCTCCCACCGCGCCCAGCACCGCGACGATCGGTCCGCCGTGCGGGACCGAATCCTTCACCGCGAAGACCGCGCCGAGGCCGCCGGCCACCATGGCGCCGGCCATGTTGGCCGGGATGACCTGGGCAGGACGTCCGGCTGCGAAGGGGATCGCCCCCTCCGTGATCCCGAAGAAGCCCATGAAGAGCGCGGCGATGCCGGTGTCGCGCTCCTGCTGGTCGAAGAGTCGCTTGCGCAGCAGCGTGGCCAGGCCCATGCCCAGCGGCGGGACCGCGATCGCGGCGGCGACCATCCCCATGACCTCGTGGTTGCCCGAGGCGATCAGGCCGGAGCCGAAGAGGAACGCGGTCTTGTTGACCGGGCCGCCCATGTCGAAGGCGATCATCGCACCGAGAACGATGCCGAGCACGGCGGCGGATCCGCCCTGAAGCCCGCTCAGGAAGCTGGTCAACGTGGTGAACAGCCAGGAGATCGGCGAACCGATGACGTAGATGAAGATCGAGCCCACGATCAGGGTGGTCAGCACCGGGATGAAGATGATCGGCATGACCGTGGCCATGGCCCGCGGTACCTTGATCTTCTTGATGCCCAACGCGACGTAGCCGACCAGGAAGCCTGCGACGATCGCGCCGAGGAAGCCCGTGCCTGACTTGCTGTCGTAAAAGGATCCGGTGTTGGCGATGTATCCGACGATCAGACCGGGCGCCAGCCCTGGGCGGTCGGCGATGGCGTAGGCGATGTAGCCGGCCAGGATCGGCACCATCAGCTGGAAGCCCAGCGCGCCGACGTCGCTCATGGTCTTCCAGACCGTGTGGTCCGGGATCACCATGCCGTCGGGTCCGGCCTTGCCGCCGAACGCCATGGCGACGGCGATCAGCAGCCCGCCGACCACGACGAAGGGAATCATGTAGGAGACGCCGTTCATCAGCGCCTTGTAGACGACGCTGCGCTCCTTGCCACCGCCGCTCGAGGTCGCCGTCTGCACCGCTCCGCCGCCGCTGCCGTAGGGGGCGGCCGTCCGGGCCTGCGCGAACAGCTCCTCCGGGCGACGGATGGCATCGCCGACGCCGACCGAGACCAGCGGCTTGCCGGCGAAGCGGCTGCGGTCCACCTCCTTGTCCGCGGCGATGATCACGGCGTCTGCCTGGGCGACGTCGGCGTCGCTGAGGCGGTTCTCGACCCCGATCGAGCCCTGGGTCTCCACCTTCATCGTGTGCCCGTGCGCTTCGGCGGTCTGCTGGAGTTTCTCCGCCGCCATGTACGTGTGGGCGATGCCCGCCGGACAGGCGGTCACGGCTACCAGCTTGAGCGGGCCGGCGTGGCTTGCTGTGGTCACGGGTCTCCTCCTCGAGCCCCCTGCACGGATGGGTCTCCTGTCACTCTCCGTCACTCACGGGTAGGCAAAGAAGAGGCAAAGGTCATGACCCGGGCAGGCACGTGGACCCCCGCGCGCGTCGGCAGCGGCAGCTGCGGCCCGCTGTCCTTCAGTGCGGCGTGGCGTCAGCCGTCGGAGCCGGGAGCGATTGCGGGAGGGACGGCGCGGACGGCCGCGCTGGGCCGGAGAGCGGAAACCTCGGACGCGGCTCACCACGGGGCGCACGGATGCACGCCGTAGGCGTGCCCGCGCCACCGCTCCCGCTCGGCCCGGCGCTTGGCGGGCGGAGCACCGGGTACTCCAGCAGGAGTCCCGGCGGCCCCCTTCCGAGGGCCGCCCGAAGCCGACCGATCGAAGCGAGGAGTGGCCATGAGCGGTCTGGACGGTCTGGAGCCGGTAGCGACGTTCTGCGGGAGCTGCGACTGCGGCTGCCCCCAGCTCTTCGTCGACGCGGACGCGCCCGCGGAGCGTCGCATCGTGTTGACCGACGACTTCGGCCAGCGCGTGCAGATGAGCGCCGACCAGTTCGCCTCGCTGCTCGACGAGGCGAAGGCCGGACGGCTCGACAGCGCGGCCAAAGCCTGACGGCCCGACAGCCCGACAGCCCGGCGGATGTGAGCTGATCCAGGACATCAAGAGGGCGCTAAGACTGCCGGGATCATGCACTGCGCGAAGGCCCCTCGCACTGCCACGCTGACCCCGGCAGCACGCAACGGCGTGGCTGTCACGGCGGATTCTGCAGAGGCAGGCGACAGCAGTGGGCGGCTTTCTGAGGGCGGCTACGGGATACCCCACCGTGCTCTTCACCTTCGCGCTGATCGTCATCGTCGCGTACTGGGTGATCGTGCTCGTCGGGGGCGTGCATCTGCACGGGGGGCACCACGGCCCCGCCGGACACGGGGGACACGGGGGACACGGGGGACACGGGGGACACGGGGGACACGGGGGACATCATGGCCACGGGGGGCGGGCCGCCGGGGGGCGGCCGGGTCACGGGGGGCGGGCCGTGCGCGGCGGGCTGCAGAAGGTGCTGGGCCTGGGTGGAGTGCCGATCACGGTGGCGGTCTCGCTGCTGGTCGCCTTCGCCTGGTTCAGCGCGCTCGCGGGGCGGGCGCTGCTGGGGGGCAGGGACGGGGGAATCCTGCTGCCCGCAGCCCTGGTCGGGGGGTGGGTCGGGGCGCGGGTGCTGGCGTGGCCGCTGCGGCGGATCATGCCGGCCCCGGCTCCGCCGCCGACGCGTCGGGACTTCGTCGGCCGCGCCTGCGTCATCCGCACCGGGCGGGTCGGCCCGGACTTCGGCCAGGCGGAGGTCCGCGCCGCCGACGGTTCCGCCGCGCTCGTGCCTGTCCGGCAGAGTCTCGACGAGGCAGCCGGTCCGGGCAGCGCGCTGACGTCGGGCGCCGCCGCGCTCATCTACGACTACGACGCCGAGGGCGAGTTCTTCCGGGTCATGCCCGACCTGTCGGCCTCCGGCTGACTCAGCGTCGCCGGCTGTCACGACGTCATCGTCGAGTCGCAACTCTTCGCATCATTCGCAGCAAGGTCGTCCAAGGGAACAGCCATGTCTGTCGTCACCATCGGAATCGGCGTTCTCGTCGCCGTGCTCCTGCTCATCGGCCTGGGCACGCTGCTGCTCTTCGGCCGGCTGTTCCGCAAGGTGGTCCAGGGCGAGGCCCTGATCATCTCCCGACCCAAGAGCGTCGACGTCACCTTCACCGGCGCCCTGGTCGTGCCGATGCTGCACCGGGCCGAGGTGATGGACATCTCGGTGAAGACCATCGAGATCTCCCGCACCGGCCGGGAGGGCATGATCTGCCAGGACAACATCCGCGCCGACATCCAGATCACCTTCTTCGTCCGGGTGAACAAGACCGTCGAGGACGTCATCAAGGTCGCCCAGGCCATCGGCACCGACCGGGCCAGCCACCAGGAGACGCTGCAGAACCTCTTCAGCGCCAAGTTCGCCGAGGCCCTCCGAACCGTCGGCAAGCAGCTCGACTTCGTCGACCTCTACACCAAGCGCGAGGAGTTCAGGGACCGCATCATCCGGGCCATCGGCACCGACCTGAACGGCTACCACCTCGAGGACGCCGCGATCGACCACCTCGAACAGACCCCGATGTCACAGCTGGACCCGGCCAACGTCCTGGACGCGCAGGGCATCCGCAAGATCACCGAGCTCACCGCGCTGGAGCACATACGCACCAACGACTTCCAGCGCAACGAGCAGATGGAGATCACCCGCCAGGACGTCGACGCCCGCGAGGCCGTGCTGGAGCTGGAACGCCGCCGCGCCGAGGCGGAGATCCGGCAGCGCAAGGGCATCGAGACCCTGCGGGCGCAGGAGGAGGCGGCCACCGCGCAGGTCCAGGAGGAGGAGCGGCTCAGGTCGGAGAGCGCACTGCTGCGCACCGACGAGTTGCTCGGGGTCCAGCGGGAGAACCAGCAGCGCGAGATCGCCGTCGCCGAGAAGAACCGCGAGCGGGTCATCGCCGTCGAGACCGAGCGGATCGAGAAGGACCGGCTGCTCGAAGTCGTCAACCGGGAGCGGGAGGTGGAGCTGTCCCGCGCGGAGAAGGAGAAGCAGGTCGAGGTGGAGCGGCGCGGCGTCGCCGAGGTGCTGCGCGAGCGGGTCGCCGTGGACCGCACCGTCGCCGAGCAGGAGGAGGAGATCAAGCGGGTCCGGGTCGTCCAGGAGGCCGAGCGCACCCGCCAGTCGGTGATCATCGCGGCCGAGGCGGAGGCACAGGAGCAGCTGGTCAAGGACATCAAGGCGGCCGAGGCCGCCGAGCAGTCCGCGCACTTCCGGGCCAAGGAGCAGCTGGTGCTGGCCGAGGCCGGACAGAAGAGCGCCGAGCTCGACGCCGCGGCGGCGGCCCTCGCCGCGCAGGGCGAGCGGGCCAGGGTCGGCGCGGTCGGTCTGGCGCAGGCCGAGGTGTCGGAGCGTCAGGCGCTGGCCGATGCGGCGGGCATCCGGGCCCGGCTCGAGGGCGAGGCCGAGGGTCTCAAACTGAAGGCCGCCGCGATCGAGAAGGTCGGCCTGGCCGAGGCCGCGGTGACCGAGAGCAAGGCCCAGGCCGAGGCCGTCGGCATCCGCGAGCGGCTGCTGGGCGAGGCGGTCGGGCTCAAGGAGAAGGCGGCGGCGATGGCCGCACTGGACGAGGTGTCCCGGGCGCACGAGGAGTTCCGGCTCAGGCTGGCGGCCGACAAGGAGGTCAGGCTGGCGGCCCTGGACGTCCAGCGGAAGGTCGCCGAGGCACAGGCGGCGGTGCTGGCGGCCGGGCTGGAGAGCGCGGACATCGACATCGTCGGCGGCGACAGCATGTTCCTGGAGCGGCTGATCGGCGCGGTCTCCTTCGGCAAGGGCATCGACGCGGCGGTCCAGAGCTCGGAGACCATGCGGACACTGGGCGCGGACTGGCTCGGCGGCGAGCGGAGCTTCGGCGCGGACGCGACGGAGGTGCTCAGCTCACTGGCGGCCGGCGGCCCGTGGAACCTCGCGATGCTGACGCAACTGCTGGCGAGTCAGGGCGTGGACGGCAAGCTGCCGATCAATCCGGCCCAGCTCGTGAACGGCACCGGCAGCCGGGGCGGTGGCGGCGCCGGCGCGGACAGTGCAGCGGGCGCCAAGTAACCAACCAGCGAACAGCAGCAAGCAGCCGTCCGCACGAGCACCTGTCCCGGCGCCGGCACCACCGAGCAGCAGAGAGGCACCGAACAGATGGGCGTCGAGGACGGCACCTACCAGATCCTGCGCGCGCGGCTCGCGGATCGGGCGGCCGAGCTGGGCCGACGGGCAGCGGAGCTGAACAGCCTGCGACTGGAGGTCTTCGGCTCCCGCCCGCTGGAGCTGACCGGCGCGGCCCGGCCGCGCACCGGTGGCGAGGCCGTCGCCTGCGGCCTCGTCACCGTCCGGCCCGGGGTGCTGCTGCTGGGGACCTCGGCGCCTGGCCTGGCCGAGGGGATGCTCTCGCTGCACGGGCTGGACGGCTCGCCACTCGACCCGGCCGCCGTCCCCGGCCTGCTGGACGACGAGCGGTTCCACCGCGACCTGGCCGAGCTGCTGCGTTACTTCCGCGGCTCCCAGCTGGTCGACCTGGTGCGGACCGCCTCCGGGCGGCTGCTCGCCGTGTTCCGCACCGGCGAGAACGAGGGCGACATCCGGGTGCTGCGCTGGCAGTTGGCGGAGGATGGCGCCGAGTACCTGGACAACCACGGCGAGCGCGACCTGCCCCAACCTCCGGCGTTCGAGCTGCCGTGGACGACGACCGGCCGCGAGCACCACTCCCAGGGCCGGATCCGGATCGAAGGCGGCGCGGGCACGGTGTCGGTCGCCACGACCGGCGGCAGCCTCACCGTCCACGCGGAGCCAGGCGGGAGGCCGCTGTTCGAGGAACCGGTCGACGACCCGCTGCAGAGCCTCGCCGACGCCACCGTCGCCTACGCCGCGACGGGACCGCTGCTGCTGCTGCGGATCCGCCCCTACAACGAACGCGCCGACCGCTATCTGGTCGTCAACACCCGCACCGGCACGGTCCGTCGTCAGGACTCGCTCGGACGCGGCGCGCGGCTGCTCCCGGCCGAGCAGGGCCTGCTCTTCCCCGGCGGCTACGAGCTGGCGGACGGCAGCCACCGCTCCTTCCGCCTCGACGAGACCGCCGTGGCCTCGCCGACCGAACCGACGGCTCCCGCCGACGAGCTGCGCTTCGACGCCGTGCTCGCCTCGCCCAACGGCGAGGACCTGCTCTACGTCCTGCGCCGCCCCGGCCGCGCCCAGGTGCTGCTGCTGCCGTGGAACACCGTCCGCCGCGAGGCAGCCGCCGCCTTGCACGGCGCCGCCTACGCGCTGCTGCCCGACGGCACGCTGGCCCTGCTCAAGCCGGACCGCGAGCCGGTCCGCACCCACGAACTCCAGCTCTGGCACACCCCGTTCGTCTCCGCCGACTACGCCGCCGCGCAGCCGGTCGGGGACGGTCCGCTGGAACGCATCGGCAACGCCGACCTGGTGCGCGGCATCGCGGACTGCCTCGACGTCGTCCGCACCGCGGCCGCAGCCGCCACGGAGGCGGGGCCGACAGCGTCCGCTCCCGCGCTGATCCTCGACGGCTGCACCAAGACCGCCGACCGCCACTACTGGCTCGCCGACACCGGACTGCTCGAACCCCTCAGCGAACTGCGCGACGCCGCCGAGCAGTTGGCCGTCGAGCAGGCTCGCCTCAGCGCGCTCGCCGCCCGCGCCGCCGACGCGCTGGAGCAGGCGCGCGAGGAGGCCGCCTCGCTCGTCCGTCGCTCCCACGGCGAGCTGCCCGTCGACGCCGACGGCTGGACCTCCCTGCTGGCCGACCTGCGCCGGGCCCAGGGCCGCGCGCACACCCTTCGCGAACTGCCGCAGCTCGACCTCACCGCCCTCGACGTCGTCGAGGAAGGGCTGGCCGCCGAACTGACAGCGGCCACCGACCGTGCCTTCGCCTACTTCGCCGGCCCCGATGCCTTCGCCGCTCCACTCGCCGCCGCCCGCAGCGCCGCCGAGACGGCGGCCGAGACCGCCACCGCCGCCGAGGCCGCCCAACTGGCCGACCGCCTCGCCGAACAGGCCGAGTCGCTGGCCGTCGTCACGGATCTGGTCACCGGCGCGGTGACCGCCGAGCCGGGCGCGGGCACCGCCGTGTTGCTCGCCATCGGCGAGGTGCTCGCGGCCGTCAACCGCGCCCGCGCCGTGCTCGCATCCCGCCGCCGGTCGCTCCTGGAGACCGAGCACCGCGCCGCCCACGCCGCCGAGTCCGCCCTGCTGGCCCAGGCGACCACGGCCGCCCTCGCCGCCGCCGACACTCCGGCCGCCTGCGACGACCAACTCGCCAGGCTGCTGCTGCGACTCGACGGCCTGGAGGCTCGCTTCGCGGAGGCCGAGGATCTCGCCGCCGAACTGGCCGACCGACGCGTCGAGATCCAACAGGCCCTCGCCGCCCGTCGGCAGACCCTGCTCGACGAATCCGCCGCCCGCGCGGAACGCGTCACCGCCTCCGCGACGCGCGCCCTCGCCGCACTGCGACGCAGGCTGGACGGTCTGACCTCGCCGGAGGACGTCAACTCCGCGCTGGCCGCCGACCCGATGGCGCTGCGGATCCGTTCCGCCGCCGACGAGCTGCGCACCCTGGACCAGCAGGTCCGCGCGCAGGAGCTGGACGACGCCCTGCTCGGCGCGGGCCAGACCGCGGTGCGCACGCTGCGCGACCGGGCCGACCTCTCCTCGGACGGCGGCGCGAGCGTCCGCCTCGGGCGGCACCGCTTCGCCGTCCGCCGGGAGCCGGTCGAGCTGACACTGCTGCCGGAGGGCGCGGAGCTGGTCTTCTCGGTCACCGGCACCTCCTACCGCCGCGCCGCCAACCTCCCCGAGCTGCCGGGCGGACGCGAGTTCTGGACCCAGCCACTGGTGAGCGAGTCGCCCGCGCTCTACCGCGCGGAGTACCTGGCGACCGGCCTGCTGGAGACGGCCACGGACGAGCCGCCGCTGGTCCAGACCCGCCGCGCGGCGGAGCGGGCCTACGACGAGGGCTACGAGCGCGGCGTCCACGACGAGGACGCGGCCCGGATCCTCGACGCGCTGCTCCGGCTGCGCAGTGGCGCGGGCCTGCTGGCCCACCCCGCCGAGGTACGGGTCGCCGCGCAGCTGTTCTGGGCCTTCGGAGCGGCGGAGGGCCGACGCGCCGACTGGCAGCGCCGGGCCCGCTCACTCGCGCTGGCGCGCGGTACCTTCGGCCCGGCCGCCGCACCGGCCGCAGTGGCCGGGCTCGCCGCCGAACTGTCTGCCGCCGTGGCCGAGTTCGCCGAGGCGAACGGACTGGCAGGGACCGCGCCCGTCGGCGACTACCTGTTCGAGGAGCTCGCGAACGAGCGTGAGGGCTTCGCGACCAGCGCGGCCTCGCGCGAGTTGCTCGACGGCTTCCGCCGCACCGCCGCTGCCTCGCAGCTCGTCGCCGATCTCGACGCACTCGCCGGCGACCTGCACGACCTGCACGCCGGGCACCAACTCGCCACCGCCTGGCTGGAGTCCTTCGCGGCATCGCTGACCGACTCCCCCACCGACGGCCTCCCCGAGGCGGTGGCCCAGCTCTGCGCCGCCGACCTGCCCCGCTACGACGTCGACGCGCCGCTCAGCGAGACCGTCGAGGGACTGCTCGGCACCCACCCTCGGGTCCGCGAAGGGCGGCTGACCGTCCGCATCGACCGGCTTCCCTCCGAGGCACGCGCCTTCAGGGACCAGCGGGCCACCGCCTTCCGCGCCTTCCAGCGACAGCGCGCGGACATCCTGGCCGCCGAACGCGACCGGCTGCGGCTGGACGAGTACCGCCCCCGCCCGCTGGCCGGCTTCGTCCGCAACCGGCTGATCGACGAGGTCTACCTGCCGCTCGTCGGTGACAACCTGGCCAAGCAGCTAGGCTCGGTCGGCGGCACCGCCGACCGCAGCGGCCTGCTGCTCCTGCTCTCCCCGCCCGGCTACGGCAAGACCACGCTGCTCGAATACGTCGCCGACCGCCTCGGCCTGCTCAGGGTCCGCGTCGACGGCCCGGCCCTGGGCGCGGGCACCACCTCGCTCGATCCCGACCGCGCCCCGGACGCCGCCGCCCGCCGCGAGGTCGAGAAGATCGTCTTCGCCCTGGAGGCGGGGAGCAACGTGCTGCTGCACGTGGACGACATCCAGCACCTCTCGCCACAACTGCTGGAGAAGTTCATCCCGCTCTGCGACGCGCAGCGCCGCATCGAGGCGGTCAGCGACGGCCAGGCCCGCAGCTTCGACCTGCGCGGACGCCGCTTCGCCGTCTGCCTCGCCGGAAACCCCTACGCCGCCAACGGGCATCGCTTCCAGGTTCCCGACATGCTCGCCAACCGCGCCGACCTGTGGAACCTGGGCGAGGTCCTGGCCGAGCACCAGGAGCTCTTCGCGAGCTCGTTCCTGGAGAACGCCCTGGCAGCGAACGCAGTCCTGGCCCCGCTGGCCGGGGGCGACCCGGCCGAGCTGCGACTGCTGATCGCGCTCGCGGACGGCGATCCCGCGGCCCAGGCCGACCAGCTGACCCGTCCGGTCCACGACCTCGACCGGGTACTGGCCACGCTGTCCCGGCTGCGCCGGATCCAGCACACCGTGCTGGCCGTGAACCGCGCCTACATCGCCTCCGCCGCGCAGGAGGACGCCGACCGCATCGAGCCGCGCTTCCTGCTCCAGGGCTCCTACCGGACGATGGCCCGGCTCGCCGCCCGGGTCGACCCGGTCCAGAGCGACGCCGAGCTCGAGGCGCTGCTCGACGAGCACTACCTCGCCGAGGCCCAGGCACTCGGCAGCGCGGCCGAGGCGAACCTGCTCAAGCTGGCCCGACTGCGCGGCCGGGCCACCGCCGAGCAGACGGCCCGCTGGCGCGCGCTCTGCACCGGCTACCCCTCGGCGGGCGGGTCGTCCGGCCACCCCAACAGCCTGGCCCCGAACACCGCCGTCTCCAGGGTGTAGCGCTGGAGCGCGTCGTCCGGGTCGAGCCCGGTCAGCCGGACGATCCTGGCCACCCGGTAGGAGAGCGCGCGCACACTGAGGCCGAGCCTTCGGGCCGCCTCCGCCGTGACGTAGCGCGACTCCGCGTAGGCGGCCAGGGTCTCCAGCAGCGGCTGCGGACCGCCGCGGGTCTCGCGCAGCGGGTCGAGCACGCCGTGGACCAGCTCCGTCAGCGCGTCCCTGTCGCGCAGCAGCACCGGCAGCACCAGCAGGTCGGCCGCGCGCAGCAGCCGGCCGGGCAGCTGCAGCCGGTCCGCCTGCTCCAGCGCGGTGCGCGCCTCCTCGTAGGAGCGCACCACGCCGCCGGGACCGCTGTGCGGGCAACCGACCGCGACCCGCCGACCCTCCGTCAGCTCGGCGAAGGCACGCACCGCCGCCGTCTCGCCGGAGCCGCCGGGGACGATGCAGACGAGCCGCCCGTGCTTCACCGCGAGCAGCAGCTCCTGCTCGCCGAAGCGGCCGAGCAGCTGCCGCTCGACGCCGCGCACGAGCGGGTCCTCCAGGCTGTAGCCGTCCCCGTCGGCGACCGCCACCACGTGCGCGCAGGCGAGGTTGAGCCCGAAGCGTTCGGCGTGCTCGGCCAGTCGACCCAGATCGCTGCGGCTGCTCAGCAGGTCGGCGACGAACTCGCGGCGCTCGGCCTCCTCCTGCTGCAACTGTTCCCGATAGGCCCGTCCGTAGCCGGCGGCGAGGGCGGCGACGGCCGCGCGCAGCGCCACCATGGACGCCCCGTCCACCGGCCGGTCGGCCCAGACCCGGCCGCTCTCGGCCAGCCGCTCGTCGATCAACTCGGCCAGGCCGCGCCCCTCTGCCGCCGCCAGCGCGCCGTACGCCCGCAGCGACTCGACCTCCTCGCGCCGCAGCCGCCGCCCGCTGCTGCCGACCTCGGCCAGCAGCGGACCCCAGCCGGACGCGCCGGACTCCATCGGCGACGCGGCCGGCGGGCCCGACGCCGGAGTGACCGTGGCCATCTCCGCTTCCCTCCCCCGTAAGGACACAGACGCGCCAGCGTACCGGCCGCACCCGAAGGCCTCACCAGCGCTGCAACAACATCTCGGCCTCGGGGAGTTGTCGACTGAAGGAGCACGTGTCAGGGTGTGCTGATCACATTCCCTGAGGTATGCGTGGCGAGCGACGGATCGGGCTGAATGAACCAGGACATGGGCCGGGAGCCTGCGGCGATCGACACCAGCGTGGCCCACTCGGCCCGCATGTACGACTACTGGCTCGGTGGGCGGACCAACTTCGCCCCGGACCGCGAGCTCGGGGACGCCGTCGAGCGGGTCATCCCGACGATTCGCGCCATGGCCAAGGAGAACCGCCGCTTTCTCGGCCGTGCCGTGCGGCACATGGTGCACCTGCAGGGAATCCGCCAGTTCCTGGACATCGGCACCGGCATACCCACGGAGAACAACACCCACGAGGTGGCCCAGCTGGCCGACCCGAGCGCGCGGGTGGTCTACGTCGACAACGATCCGATCGTGCTGGCCCACGCCCGCGCCCTGATGTCCGGCACGCCGGTCGGCCGCACCGCCTTCATACAGGCCGACCTGCGCGATCCGAAGGCGATCCTGCGCCACCGCTCTCTACGGGAGACCCTCGACCTGCGCGAACCGGTGGGTCTGGTCCTGGTGGGCGTCCTGATGCTGGTCCCCGACGCCGACGACCCCTGGCAGAAGGTCACCGCGCTGCTGGACGCGCTGCCGAAGGGAAGCTGCGTGGCGCTGACCCACGTCACCGCGGACTTCGATCCGGAGGCCGTGGGCGCCGTGGTCGACGCCGAGGACGAGGGCCGGATCACGCTGGCCCCGCGCACCAAGGACGAGGTCGCCCGCTTCTTCGGCGACTGGGAGCCGGTCCAACCCGGCATCGTGCCGGTCATGGCCTGGCGGCCGGACGGGCCCGCGCCCGCCGACCCCCAGGCCGCGTACTACTGGGCCGGAATGGCCCGCAAGCGGTCCTGACCGGTCAGGACCGCTTGCTCCGAGCCCAGCCCTCTCGCTCGGCTCAGCCGGACAACCGGTCTCAGCTGGACAACCGGTCTCAGCCGGACATCGCGCAGCCGCCGGCCGCGTTGCTCCAGGTCGGCTGCATGGCGAAGGAGCCGCTCGGCAGGCTGACCGCGCCAAGGTTCTGCCAGGCGCACAGGTCGCCGTTCTCCTGGCCGTCCGAGGCGACCCAGCCGCTGGAGGGCTGCGGGTCCGTCAGCGTCTCGGCGTACTCGTGCCCGCCGACGATGCTGAAGCCGTCGAGCTGGCTCTGCACCGAGTTGGCGCCGCAGCCGGAGCCCGCGTCCAGGACGTAGGGCATGTTCGTGTAGGCGACGTTGCCGTTGTAGTCGTGCCAGGCGCAGAAGCCGCTGTTGGGGAAGCCGTCGGGCGAGGTGCCGCTCGGGCTCATCACGACGATCTGGACGTCGGGACCGGAGACGCCGAAGTGCGCGGCGCCCGCGTCGGCCTCGGCCGCGATGTCGGCCTGTGCGGCTGCGGCGGGGGCGGCGCTCGCGTCGTCCACCCAGGTGCCGCCGAGCACGGAGCCGCCGAAGGTCGGGCCCTGGCCGCTGTTGTCGGTGTACTGGGAGGTGACGGTGGACCAACTGTCCGACGAGGTGCCGAGGCCGCTGAACAGGTTGGTCTGGTACTGCTGGACGCCGTTGCTGTCGCTGTCCCACTGGCTGCCCCAGAAGACCAGGTAGACGGTCGCCTGGTGCTGGACGGGGCCGCCGTTGTAGATCAGAGTCCCCGACGCCGCGGCGGCGTTGGGGCGCATCTGGACGGCGTGGGCGCCACGCATCGGGATCACGCCGTGACGGCCGTGGGTCTCGACCCGGTAGGTGTGGCCGTGGCTGCGCACCAACTGCACGTGGGTGCGCGAGGCGGCGGTGCCGGGCGCGGCCGAACCGAGGAGAGTGGCTAAGGCGATGCCGCACGCCGCGGCGATGAACGCGGTCGTGCCGCGTCGGATCCGGAACATCCTGGTGCCTCCCGGTGGGGACTGGGGCTGTTCTGACAAGAACACATCACACACCCCGGCATGGGGTGTCACAAGACCGAGGATGGTAAGGACCTGGAGAAAACTGAGTGTTGACTGAGTGTCAGCCGTGTGCCAGCCATGTGTGCGCCGGGTGCGCCCGTTGCGCTGCTACTCCGAGCGGCGTGAGCGCAGGCGGCGCAGCATCCGGGCGTCGTCGAAGCCGACCTCGCGGGCCGCGGTCTCGACGGTCGTGCCGTGGCTGATCAGGTGCTCCGCGTGTTCGACGCGCAGCGTCTGCTGGTACCGCAGCGGGGTGAGGCCGCCCGTGGCGCGGGTGAAGACGCGGGTCAGCGTGCGCTCGCTGACCCCGACGAGCCCCGCGAGCAACGCGAGCGGCAGCGGCTCGGCGAAGCGCGCGTCGATCAGGTCCTGCACCCGGTGGACGCCGTCGTCGAGGTGGGCGCGGTGCCGCAGCATCGCGCTGGCCTGCGGTTCGTGGCCGTTGCGGCGGGCGTAGACGACCATGTCGCGGGCGACCTGCGCGGCGACGGCCGGACCGTGCCGGCCGGCGACCAGATGCAGCGCCAGGTCGATCCCCGAGGCGATGCCGGCCGAGGTGACCACCCGGTCGTCGGTCGTGTAGAGCACGTCCCGCACCACCTGGGCGCGCGGGTGACGGCGCGCCAGTTCGTCCTGGATTTCGTGGTGCGTGGTGCAGCGCCGGCCGTCGAGCAGTCCGGCCGCCCCGAGCGCCTCAGCGCCCGCGCAGATGCTCGCGACCGTGCCCCCCGCCTCGTGGTGCGCGCGCAGCGCCGCCAGCGAGTCGGGGCCGAGCGGGACGCCGACGGATGCGGCTGACGCTGTGGTCACCGCGGCCGTCACTGCGAGCTCGGGCACCCGCCACCCGGGCACGACCAACAGGTCGTCCCGGTCCAGCGCGGGCCAGTCGGTCCGCGCGTGCAACGGGAGCCCCTGCGCGCTGGGCACCAGCTCCCGCTCCCCGACGTAGTCGAGCTCGTACGGGAACCCGAAGTCCCCGGCCGTCCCGAAGACCTGCGCGGGTCCGGCCAGATCCAGCAGATGGACCCCGGGCACCAACAGGAAGACGACGCGGTTGCTCACCCGGACATCATCGCGCAGTGGCAACCGGGGCCGCGGCGAGGGCGGCAGCAGCGGCGACCAGCTCGTCGACGGTCGCGATGTCCGCGAAGCGGTCCCGCAGCACCGCCTCCGTACGCTCGATGATCGCCGCGGCGCTGAGCATGCCGATCGGGTTGGTGGTCGTGGCGTCGGTGACGAAGGTGCAGCGGTAACCGAGGTCGCTGCCGACCCGGGTGGTGGTCTCCACGCACTGCTCGGTGCGGATCCCGCACAGGACCAGCTCGGTCACGCCACGCTCGGTCAGCTGCTGCTGCAGGTTGGTGGTGGTGAACGCGTTGTGGGAGGTCTTGTGCACGGTGATCTCTCCCGGCAGCGGCTGCTCCAGCTCCTCCAGGAGCCGGACGTGGCCGAGAGCCGGATCGAAGACGGTGTCCGTGCCGGGCTCGGCGTGCAGCACCCAGACGACCGTGTCGCCCTGCTCGCGGGCCAGCCTGACCAGCCGGTTGACCGGCTCGGCGATCTTCGGGTTGTCCACCTCGGCCCACTCCTCGGCACGGGCGCGGAAGGACTCCTGGACATCGATGACAATCAGTGCGCGATTCATGAGACTCAGTCTGGCCTGCGGGAACAGTTCTGCAGAAGGCCTCTTCGGGTCTCCTGGCGGAACGATCCGGTCACCCGACACGGAAGTCCGCCCAGCGGGACGGTTCGGCATCGGCGCGCCCGATTCGTTAGCGTGCAGGCGTGACTACTGAGACTTCCACCTCCACCTCGCCCAAGGGCGGCGCCGTCGCCACCGGTTTGGCCACCATCGCCGCCGACGGCACCGTCCTCGACACCTGGTTCCCCGCTCCGCAGCTGGTCGCCGCGGGATCGGACGCGGTCGGCCCGGCCGGGACTGTCCGCCTGAGCGCTGAGGAGGCCGAGGCCGCACTGGGCGCAGGCGCGGCCGCCGCGCTGCGCGTGGACGCGCGCCGTGGCGTCGAGGTGATCGCGGTCCGCACGGTCATCGCCTCGCTGGACGACAAGCCGGCCGACGCGCACGACGCGTACCTCCGGCTCCACCTGCTCAGCCACCGCCTGGTCCAGCCGCACGGCC
The DNA here is from genome assembly GCF_041262525.1 of Streptacidiphilus sp. MAP12-20. Lineage (NCBI taxonomy): Bacteria > Bacillati > Actinomycetota > Actinomycetes > Kitasatosporales > Streptomycetaceae > Streptacidiphilus > Streptacidiphilus sp. MAP12-20. The sequence continues at coordinate 79,343 of NZ_JBGCCK010000009.1, read as the reverse complement.
AGAACCTGGACGGCGTCTTCGGCCTGCTGGCCAACGTCGCCTGGACCAGCATCGGCCCGACCCCGGTCGACCGCGTCGAGGCCGCGCGCCTCGCCGTCCGCGCCGAGGGCGGCCAGCTGGCCCTCTATGGGATCGACAAGTTCCCGCGCATGACCGACTTCGTCGTCCCGAGCGGGGTCCGCATCGCCCACGCCGACCGCGTCCGCCTCGGCGCGCACCTGGCCGAGGGCACGACCGTCATGCACGAGGGCTTCGTCAACTTCAACGCCGGGACGCTCGGCACCTCGATGGTCGAGGGCCGCATCTCGGCCGGCGTCGTCGTGGGCGACCACAGCGACATCGGTGGCGGCGCGTCGATCATGGGCACCCTGTCCGGCGGCGGCAAGCAGGTCGTCTCGGTCGGCCAGCGCTGCCTGCTCGGCGCGAACGCGGGCATCGGCATCTCGCTGGGCGACGACTGCGTGGTCGAGGCCGGTCTCTACGTCACCGCGGGCACCCGGGTGACCGCGCCGAACGGCCAGATCGCCAAGGCGGTCGAGCTGTCCGGCCAGTCGAACCTGCTGTTCCGTCGCAACTCGCAGAGCGGTGCGGTCGAGGTCATCGCCCGCTCGGGCTCGTGGGGCGGGCTGAACGCGGAGCTGCACGCGCACAACTGATCCTTGTTTGGGCGACCACCCGATGAGCGGGGAACTGTGCGAGCGGCGCGCTACGTCAGCGTCGCTGGTCGCGCAGTTCCTCGCGCCCCTGAATGCCCCTATCGGGGGGTCCGGGCCCGCGTGCGCGGGCCCGGCCCGTCTCTACCAGGGGGACGGCCGCGTCCTGGTGTCCCGCCTCGGAGTGAATCGGGGTGAACCACGGGCCGCGCGGGCCGCCCGTCGGTGTGACAGGCAGTGACCAGCGGCCTGCCCGGCTCGTTGGCCGCACGGGACCGGCACTGCCCGCCTGGCCCCGTACGCAGCTTCCTGGAGGGTCAGCCCACCCATGTCCGACGCACCGGTCGCACCCGAGAGCCCGCAGAACCTGTTGGCGCAGATGGAGCGGATGCTGGCGGCGCTCAACGCCGACCTGGACCAGCTCGACGCCGACCTGCAGCCGCCCGCCCAGCCGCCCGCGCAGCCGCCCGCCCCCCGCTCCCACGAAGGCACGTCGATCACCCCGGAGGCGGATCGAGCCTGACCGCGGCCCCTCCCGTCGCGCGGCCGGCCGGCCCGAGCGCCGCGCGCTCCACCTGACGGAAGCCCGGCCCCTCCTGCTCCGGGCCCGGGCCGGCCTCCTCGTCGATCGCGCGCAGCAACTCCGTCGAGAGCTCGCGGGCCTGGAAGGCGGCGTCGACCCCGTCGACGCAACTCCAGTACAGCTCCTGTTCGTCCGCGCCGCAGGCGACCACCAGCAGCGACTCGGACGCCTCCTGGATCAGCACGCGCAGCTCCCGCAGCGCCGCGCCCAGATCCGCCAGCGCGCTGAGCCGCGTGGCCCGCTCCCCCGTCACCGGTTCGTCCGGGGGCCGGCCGATGCACTCGGCGGCGTGCGCGCCGGCCTCGGCCAGGGCGCGGGCGATCTCCACCGGCCCGCAGCCGCCGCCTTTCAGCGCCCGCTCGGTCAGCGCCAACGCGGCCGTCTGCGCCACGGACTCCGTCATCCGGCAGGCCTGCCAGGCCTCCACCATCACATCCGGCGCGGTGCGCGCCTCGGCCAGCGCGTGCCGGGTCGCCTTGATCAGCCGCAGTGCGTCCATGACGCCACCCACCCCAGGGAGTCGAGCCGACGGACTCTCCGTCTGCGCCCAGACTCCGCCTCGTCTCCGACGGCCGACAGCGAGGTGCCTTGAGCTGTGGACAACTGAGGGGTGTGGAAAACTCGGCCACCCGAAGGGGTGACAGCCGGCTTCGGCTCAGTCCAGCGGCTGCGGTTCCGCCGCCGGGAAGCGCAGTTCGTTGCGCTCGATCTTCGCCGCCAGCGCGGCCAGCGGATCCATCCCGAGCACCCCGCAGAACTGCAGCAGATAGGCCAGTACGTCGGCCACCTCGTCCTCGACCCGGTGCGCCCGCTTCGGGTCCGCCATCACCGCCGCCGCTTGCTCCGGCGTCAACCACTGGAAGATCTCCAGCAGTTCGGCCGCCTCCACGCTCAGCGCCGCCACCAGGTTCTTCGGCGTGTGGTACGGCTGCCAGTCGCGCGCCGCCGCGAAGGCACGCAGCCGCTGCTGCAGGATCTCGACGGTGAGCGAGGGCTCTGCTGCGGGCTCTGCCTCGGGAGTCGGGTTGTCCATGCGGATCATTCTGCCGGAGCGGGCGCGGAGACCAACTCGCTCCGCCCGGACGCCGGATTCCGGCGGCACAGCACCGAGCCGACCCCCGCCACCGACGCAGCCGCCGCCCCGTCCCCCGCCGTCGCCAACAGCCGCACGTGCCCGCGCGCCGCCACCTCCACCGCCAGCCGCAGCAGTTCCACCGTCCGCGCCCGGTCCACGCCCAGGTCCAGGCCCTCCGCCAGCACCGTGAGCAGGCGCTCCGCCTCCGGGATCTCTGCCGCCGGGCTCATCTGCAGCACCCCGGGACCGGTCAGCAGCACCGTCGCGAAGGCCAACTGCCGCAACACTCCGGCGGGCAACTCCCCCGCCCCCACCCGTCGGCCACCCGCCTCGTCGAGGGCCGCGCAGACCGAGAGCGCGCCGTCCGCGCCCGGACGCCGCAGCGCGCCGAGCCCGTGCACCGGCGCGGCGCTCATGGTCCGCGCCGCCTGGGCGAGCTTGCCGAAGCGGATCCTGCACTCCCCCTCGATCCGCGCGACCACCGCCGACAGGTTCTCCGCCGAACCGCGCAGCCGCGCGTCGTCGTCGGCGCGCACCCACGCACGCATCAGCGCCGGGACCGGATCCAGCGCGAAGCTCTCCCGCAGCGCGGTCAGCAACTGCTCCGCGGCCGCGAGCACCAGCCGCTCCCCCGCCGTCGCACCGGCCACCCGCAGCGGCAGTTGCGCGGTGGCCAGCCCGCGCGCGGAGAGCGGGGCCCGGATGTCGCCCTGACGCCCGTCGCTGTGCCAGGCGACGTCGATCCGCTCGGTCGCCTCGTCCACCGCGCCCGTGGTCACCAGCAGCCGCCCGCCTGCTGTGAGCCGCTCGGAGACCACCAACGGACCGCCCGCTCCGTCCCGGAGCGCCACGTCGAGCCGCACCTCCCCGACCGGTGAGGCGACCGAGCAGCCCAGCCGGAGCTCCGTCTCCCCCCAGGGCACGCACCCGGCGAAGCCGCCCCGCACAGCCGAGAGCGCCTCGGCAGCCTCCTCGCCCCCGGCGAGCCCGGCCAGGGCGACCAGCCCCTCCAGCGCGTTCGACTTTCCCGCCCCCGAGACCCCGTGCAGCAGCGTCACCGGCCCCAGCGGCAGCACCGCGTCCCGGAACGACTTGAACGCCGTCAGGCGCAGTTCGCTGACGGCGGGACGCAGTGCGGAGGCGGAGGAGCTCACCCGTCCGACGCTAGTGCGCCTCCGGCCTGCCGAAACGTCACAGCAGCCTCGCCGTCCGCCCTGCGGGGAGCGCAGCTCACCCGGCCAGGTGAAGACTCATCCTCGCGGGCGCACGAAGCGGCTCACCGTCACCGACGCGGTGACCTCGACCGGGTCCGGCAACGCCGCGATCCGCACGGCCAGCGCGTCGGCGTCGGTATGCCACGCGCTCGGCCCCATCCCGACCACGGTGGCGACCTCCGCATGCGTGAGCTTCACCGTGAAGGTGTGTTCGCTCGCGCCCGCCGGCGCGAGATAGGGGTTCAACGCCATCGCCAACCGCTCGTCCTTGCGCTCGTCGACGCCGAGCAGACCCAGCGTGCCGACCAGTTCGCCCAGGTGACTGCGGTTCGGCGAGACGACCAGCAGTTCACCGCCCGGCCGCAGCACCCGCCGGATCTCCTCGCCCCGGCGCGGCGCGAACACGTTCAGCACCACGTCCGCGACGCCGTCCCGCAGCGGCAGCGGCTGCCACGCGTCACAGACGACGGCGCCCGCGCGCGGATGCGCCTTGGCTGCGCGCCGCAGCGCGAACTTGGAGATGTCCAGGGCCAGTCCGGACGCGCCAGGCACCGCGTCCAGCACCCGCGCCAGGTAGTAGCCGGTCCCCGCGCCCAGGTCGACCACGCGCTCCGCCGCAGCGGCCGACACCGCCTTCGCCAGCGCGTCCGCGATCGGCAGGTAGTGCCCGGCTCCCAGGAAGTCCACCCGCGCCGCGACCATCGCGGCGGTGTCCCCGGTGCCGGTGTGCGCGCCGCCGGGGAGCAGGTTGGCGTAGCCCTGCTTGGCCACGTCGAAGCTGTGCCCGGCCGGGCAGCGCAGCGCGCCCTGACCGAGCGTCAGTCCGTCGTCGTCAGCCGCGCCGCAGATCGGGCAGCGCAACCAGGAAGTCACGTCGTGCAGCATCTGCGGTCAGTCCCCGGCCTCGCCCGGCGCGCCACCCTCGTCGCCGCCCTCGGGCTCGCCCCCTGCTTCCTCGTCGTCGTCATCGTCGTCGCCGTCCTCGGCCCCCTCGGGGGCCTGGTCGACGATCCATCCGGCCAGCCGTTCCGCCGTTCCCTCGACGCCCAGCCGGCCCTCGCGCAGGGCGCGGGCCAACGCGCGCATCTCGCGCGTCGTGGTCGCCACCGTCGCGCCGCCCGCCACCAGGTAGGCGAAGGCCACCGCCGTGGCGAACAGTTCGTTGTTGCGCTCCAGTGCGGGCACCCGGATCAGCTGGTGCATCAGCGCCGCAGCGCGGTCCTCAGGCTCCGGGTACACGAGCACATCGAAGATCTCCGCCTGATGCCGGGTCACCGCCGCGACCAGGGAGCCGTAGTCGGTGACCCGGGGGTCGCCAGGTGTGTACTGCTCGGCGACCATGAGCAGCCAGGACAGGTCGATCTCGATGTTCAACGGCGCGTACCCGTGCCCTCTCGCTCACCACCGAATTCGGCGAGGAACGCGGCCTCGTACTCCTTCATGAACTGCGCGGCGGCATCCACGAAGGCACGGCCGGTCTCTCCCATGTCCTGCTGGACCAGCTTCTCGATGTACTGGTTCATGCTGATCCCCTCCTGTTCCGCCCTGGCCCGAGCGATCTCCGCCGTGGTGGCGTCGACTCGGACATTCAGCTGTTTCTTACTCATACCTAGAAGCTAGCGCGATTCCGCTAGCACAGGAAGGGGCGGCTTTCGGACAGGCCCAAACTGGCCAGTAGCGGTCTCATTCCCCGCTCGCGGGCTCCAGAATCGCCACGCACTCGAAGTGGTGCGTCATCGGGAACAGGTCGAAGGCCCGCAGCGAGACCGGCCGGTAACCGGCCGTGGCGAAGAAGCCGAGGTCGCGGCTGAGCGCAGCAGGGTCGCAGGCGACGTAGGCGATCCGGCGCGCGCCCAGGCTCGCCAGGTGCGCCACCAGTTCGCGGCCCGCGCCGGAGCGCGGCGGGTCCAGCACGATCAGGTCCGTCTCGGAGATGCCTGTGCGCGGCAGCAGCTTCTCGACCTGGCCGACCTCGATCCTGACCCGCTTCTCCTCGATCAGATCCGACAGGTTGTGCCGCGCGTCCGCCACCGCCTGCTTGCCCGACTCGATGCCGAGCACCGCGCCGCCCTCGCCCATCCGGTCCGCCAACGCGCCGGCGAACAGCCCGACCCCGCAGTACAGGTCGAGCGCGTTCTCACCCTCGCGCGGCGCGAGGCCCGCCAGCACCGCGCCGACCAGCGTCTCGGCGGCGGCCGGGTGGATCTGCCAGAAGCCGCCGTCGCTGACCCGCCAGGTCCGCCCGGCCGCCCGCTCGCGGACGAAGTTGCGCCCGTGCACCCGGTGCACCCCGCCGTGGTCGTCGATCCGCTGCACCGACACCGGCCGGTCCAGCTCGACGATCGGCAGCCGCCCGCCCTCGACCGGAGTGAGGATGACCGCCCGGTCCGAGGAGCCGGTCGCCGAGATCGCCTCGACGGTGGCGATCTGCGGCCAGTCGCGCTGCTCGATGCCCAGCTCCTGCACGCCCGGCGCGGCGATCAGGCAGCGCTCGACCGGCACCACCTCGTGCGAACGGTGGCGGCGCAGCCCGGCCCGGCCGGTCACCTGGTCCACCGCGTACTGCACCCGAGTGCGCCAGGCGGGCACCTCGCCGGCCGGGAGCTTGTCGCCGGGAGCGGGCTCGACGCTGCCGTCCCAGCCCGCCTGCTCCGGCGTCAGCCCGGCCAGCTTGCGCAGCTGCTCGGTCAGCACGGCCGCCTTGAGCTTGCGCTGCGCGCCCGGCGTCGCGTGCTGCCAGTCGCAGCCGCCGCAGAGCCCAGGCCCCGCGTACGGGCAGGGCGGGGTGACCCGCTCCTTTGCAGGCTCCAGCACCTCCACCGCGTCCGCGCGCAGGAACTTCGAGGACGCGGTGCCGTCCGTGACCTCCGCCACGACCCGCTCGCCCGGCAGCGCGTGCCGGACGAACAGGACCCTCCCCTCGTGCCGGGCGACGCAGTGGCCGCCGTGGGCGACCGGGCCCACCTCGACCTCGTAACGCTCACCGACCAGCGAGGGCGATTCGGGCGTGGCAGGAGAAGCGGTGCGCGTACGCGGGTTGGCGCGCGGGGTGCTGCGGCGGGAGGTCACGCCTGGTTTTCCTTAGGCCGAGGGTGTCGTGCTGCCGCTGTCGGCGGCAACGGAGGCCGCCTTCGTCGGCCGCTCGTCGCGGCGTCCGATGTCGCCACGCCGGACCTGGCCCGGCGCGACCCACGGGCGCGGCTTGCGGCGACGCTCGGAGGACTCCAGCTGCCAGGGTACCGAGGTCACCATCACCCCGGGCTTGAACAGCAGCCGGCCCTTGAGCCGCAGGGCGCTCTGGTTGTGCAGCAGGTGCTCGTACCAGTGCCCGACGACGTACTCCGGGATGAAGACCGTGACCACGTCGCGCGGGTTGCGGCTGCGCAACTGCCGCACGTACTCGACGACCGGTCCAGTGATCTCGCGGTAGGGCGAGTGCAGCACCTTGAGCGGCACCTCGATGCCGCGCCGCTCCCATTCGGCCTGCAGCGCCTTGGTGTCGGCCGGGTCGACGTCCACGGTGACCGCCTCCAGCCGCGCGCTGCTGCGCGAGGAGAGCTGGGCGTAGGCAAGCGCGCGCAGGGTCGGCTTGTGCAGCTTGGAGACCAGCACCACGCCGTGCACGCGAGCCGGCAGCGCCTCTTCCTCGTCCTCGGCGTCGTCGAGCGCCAGCTCGGCGGAGACCCGGGTGTAGTGCTTGTTGATCGCCTTCATCATCACGAAGAAGACCACCATCAGCAGGCAGGACATCCACGCGCCGGACATGAACTTGGTGGCCAGCACGACCACCAGCACGCAGGCGGTGCAGGCCAGGCCGATCGCGTTGATCACCCGGCTGCGCATCATCCGGCGTCGCTCGGCCGGGTCGGTCTCGGTCTTCAGCAGCCTGGTCCAGTGCCGGATCATGCCGGTCTGGCTCATGTTGAAGGAGACGAATACGCCGATGATGTACAGCTGGATCAGCCGGTTCGGGTCCGCGCCGTAGCCGACGATGAAGACGATCGCGACGCCCGCCAGCAGGATGATGCCGTTGGAGAACGCGAGCCGGTCGCCACGGGTGTGCAGCTGACGCGGCAGGTAGCGGTCCTGGGCGAGGATCGAGCCGAGCACCGGGAAGCCGTTGAAGGCCGTGTTCGCGGCCAGCACCAGGATCAGGCCGGTGACGGCGGCGATGAAGTAGAAGCCGGGCGTGAAGTTGCTGAACACCGCCTCGGATATCTGCGCGATCGCCGTCTTCTGCTGGTAGCCCGCGGGGGCGCCGTGCAGCTGGGAGACGTTGTCGGCCATCTTCAGGCCGGTCAGGTTGCCCATCCAGATGATGCCGATCAGCATCGTGACCGCGATCACCGCCATCAGCAGCAGCGTGGTGGCGGCGTTCTTGCTCTTCGGCTTCTGGAAGGCCGGGACGCCGTTGCTGATCGCCTCGACACCGGTCAGCGCGGCGCAGCCGGACGAGAAGGTCTTGAGCAGCAGCAGCACCAATGCGATGCCGGTGGGGTCGAGGTGGCCCGGCTGCGCCACCAGCGTGAAGCCGGCGCTGGCCGCGTGCATGTGCGTGCCGAAGCCGATGTCCCGCACGGCCGCCCAGATCATCAGGACGAAGATGCCGCCCATGAAGCCGTAGGTCGGGATGGCGAAGGCGGTCCCCGACTCGCGCACGCCGCGCAGGTTCATCGCCATCAGCAGCACCACGAGCGTCACCGAGATGAGCACCTCGTGACCGTGCAGCGACGGAAGCGCCGAGACGATGTTCGCGACGCCGGAGGTGGTGGAGACGGCCACGGTGAGCACGTAGTCGACGAGCAGCGCCGCGGCGACCGTCAGGCCCGCGTTGCCGCCCAGGTTGACCGTGGCGACCTCGTAGTCGCCACCGCCGCTCGGGTAGGCGTGGACGTTCTGGCGGTACGAGGCGACGACGACGAGCATGACCAGCGCGACCACCGCCCCGACCCACCAGGAGAAGGAGATCGTGGCGATGCCCGCCACCGACAGGGCCAGGAAGATCTGCTCGGGGGCGTAGGCCACCGAGGAGAGGGCGTCGGAGGCGAAGACCGGCAGGGCGATCCGCTTGGGCAGCAGGGTCTCGCCGAGCTTGTCGCTCTGCAACGCGCGGCCGATAAGGATTCGCTTCGGCAGGTCTGTGAGTTTTGACACGAGCAGGATGGTAGATGCTTCCGAAGGTTCGCAGGCAAGGAGGGTCGAATTACGACGGCTTCGCAGGTACCGGGCCCGGAACACCTGGTGGCCGCGTGGTGTGAGAACACCGTGCAGATGGGTACCGGGTTCATGCCCAGTGCGTTCCAAATCGTGTCCGCAATGCCACCCTGGTGACAAGAAGGCGTTAAGCGGGTGTCACTATCGAGCACGAGACACCGACACCGGAAGGACGGTCGTGCACATCGTCATCATGGGCTGCGGCCGCGTGGGGTCAACCCTCGCGCGCACCCTGGAGAAGCAGGGTCACTCGGTCGCCGTCGTCGACCAGGACCCCACGGCGTTCCGCCGTCTCGGTTCGGAGTTCACCGGCAAGCGCGTGACCGGGGTCGGTTTCGACCAGGACACCTTGCGTGAGGCCGGGATCGAAGAGGCCGGTGCCTTCGCCGCTGTCAGCAGCGGCGACAACTCGAACATCATCGCGGCGCGGGTCGCCAGGGAGAACTTCGGCGTGGAGAACGTCGCGGCGCGGATCTACGACCCGCGCCGTGCCGAGGTCTACCAGCGCCTGGGCATCCCGACCGTCGCCACCGTGCGCTGGACGGCCGACCAGATGCTGCGCCGGCTGCTGCCCAGCGGCGCGGAGCCGCACTGGCAGGACCCGAGCGGCGCGGTCCAGCTCGCCGAGGTCCCGGTGGCCCCAGCCTGGATCGGGCAGCGCCTGGCCAAGCTGGAGCAGGCCGCGCAGGTCCGCGTCGCCTTCATCACCCGCCTCGGCCAGGGCACCCTGCCCACCGCCGAGACGGTGCTGCAGGAGGGCGACCTCGTGCACATGATGATGCGCACCGCCGATCTGGAGGCCGTCGAGGCCGTCTTCTCGAAGGGTCCGGAGGAGCACTGATGCGCGTAGCAATCGCCGGAGCCGGTGCGGTGGGTCGTTCCATCGCCGGGGAGCTCCTGGAGAACGGCCACGAGGTGCTGCTCGTGGACAAGAACCCGAAGTCCATCTCGGTGGAGCGGGTGCCGCAGGCGGAGTGGCTGCTGGCCGACGCCTGCGAGATCACCGCACTGGACGAGGCCGCGCTGCAGCGCTGCAACGTGGTGATCGCGGCGACCGGTGACGACAAGGTCAACCTGGTGGTCTCGCTGCTGGCGAAGACCGAGTACGGGGTGCCCCGGGTCGTCGCCCGCGTCAACAACCCGAAGAACGAGTGGCTCTTCAACGAGGCCTGGGGCGTGGACGTGGCCGTCTCCACCCCGCGCCTGATGTCGGCGCTGGTCGAGGAGGCCGTGAGCGTCGGCGACCTGGTCCGCCTGATGCGCTTCAGCCAGGGCGACGCCAACCTGGTCGAGCTGACCCTGGCCGCGGACGCGGCGGCGGTGGGCACGCAGGTGAAGTCGATCTCCTGGCCGGAGGACACCGCGCTGGTGACGATCATCCGCGAGGGCCGGGTCCTGGTGCCCTCGGGCAGCGACACCCTGGAGGGCGGCGACGAGTTGCTCTTCGTAGCCACCGCAGAGCGCGAGGCCGAGCTGGAGGCGCTGCTCTCGCCGAGCGACAGCTGAGCCTTAGCGGCACAGCGGCATGACTGCAGCGGGGCGGTCGGGTCCACCACGGACCCGACCGCCCCGCGGCTTTCGGCGCTGCTTCTCGGCGCTGACTCTCGGCGCTGACTCTCGGCGCTGACTGCACCCGTTCAGCCCGCAGCCGCGCAGCTCCGCTCGGCAAGATCCAGCTGCGCGCGTGCCTCCTCGACGCTCATGCTGTCCAGCGCGGGCAGCAGTGCGCGCGCCTCGGCCAGGCGTGCGCGCGCCGGCTCGGGGCGGCCCAGCTCGGCCAGCGCCCGTGCCTGAGCGGCCAGGGCCATCGTCTGCATCACCTGGTAACCGGTCGACTCGGCGACGACCACAGCCTGCTCCAGGTACGGCAGGGCCTTCTGGTGGCGGCCCTGCTCCTGCCAGGAGCGGCCGATGTCCCACAGCACCGCCGCCTCCGAGGAGCTGTTGCCCACCTCCCGCGCACGGGCCAGGCTCTGCTCGAAGCAGGCCCGCGCCTCCTCGTGGTGGCCCAGGGTCAGTTCGGACTGGCCGAGGTTGCCGTAGATCGAGCCCACCGTGAACGTGCGCTTCGGCCCGGCGGGGAGCCCGAGAGCCAGGTCCAGCGCACGCCGGAAGAAGTCGCGCGCCTCGTCGTCCCGCTGATCCTGCTGCGCGAGCAGTCCGAGGTTGTTCAACAGAGCCATCTGCCCGCTGATGTCCCCGATCTCCTCCCTGAGCACCAGCGCGGCCACGAACGCCTCCCGCGCCCGGCAGGGCTCGCGCAGCCGCATCAGCGCGGCCCCGCGGGAGGTCAGCACGGTCGCCTCGGCGAAGGGTCGGCCGATCCTTCGCGCACTGGCCAGCCCGGCGTCGGCCGTCGCCAGCCAGTCCTCGATGTGGGAGGTCCGGTAGAAGTACGCCCAGGCCACCGAGCAGAAACGCCACGCGTACTCGTCCAGCCCGTGCCGGCCGGCCAGCTGCGCGGCCTGGACGAGGTTGACGCGCTCCGCCGCGCACCATTCCAGGGCCTGGCCTCTGTCCTTGAGGCCCAGTGGGCGGTGCTCAGGGAGACCGTCGTCCGCCGTCTCCAGCGCCTCGGGGCGAGCCTCGCCGGGAAAGAGCACCAGATCGGCCTCGGTCATGCCGAGCAGGTACCAGCGCACGATCCGCGCCCGCGCCCGGTCGCGCTCCGCCTCGCTCTCCTCCAGCTCGGCGCGCTCGGCGGCGAAGACGCGGAGCAAGTCGTGCATCCGGTAGCGGCCGGGCGCGGGGCTCTCCAGCAGGCAGGCGTCGACGAGGAGTTCGAGCACGTCCTCGGTGGCGGCCACCGGTCGGCCCAGCAGCGCGGCGACGGCGAGCAGTCCGATGTCCGGTCCCGGCACCAGTCCGAGCAGCCGGAAGACGCGCTGCGGACAGCGGCCTGACGGCCCGACACCGCCAACTCTGGCTGCATCGACGTCCACCAGGTTCTCGTAGCTCATCTGGAAGCTGGCCCGCACGGCCAGGTCGTCCGCGCGCAGCTCGTCCAGCCGACGGCTGTGGTCGGCCAGCCGGGCCGCCATCGACGCGACGCTCCAGCCACGCCGGTGGCTGAGCCGCGCCGCGGCGATCCGCAACGCCAGCGGCAGGCCGGCGCAGCGGGCCAGCACCTCCTCGGTCGCCTCCGGCTCCGCCTCGGCCCGCTCGGCTCCCACGACGGCTGTGAACAGCTCCCTGGCGGCCTCGGCGTCCAGGCGCTCCAGGTCGACCAGGGTCGCCCCGGCCAGGCCCGCCAGCCGACGGCGGCTGGTGACGATCGTGGCGCACTCGGCGGAGCCCGGCAGCAGCGGCCGCAGCTGCGCGGAGTCCCTGGCGTTGTCCAGCACCAGCAGTACCCGGCGGCCGTCCAGCAGGCTGCGGAACCGGGCCGCCCTCGCCTCGACGCCGCAGGGTATGGCCTCATCGGGGACGCCGAAGTCGCGCAGGAAGTCGGCCAGCACGTCCGCGGGCTCTGCGGGGGCGGACGAGACGCCGCGCAGATCGACGTAGAGGCGGCCGTCGGGGAAGCGTGCGGTGAGCCGGTGGGCGACGTGCAGGGCGAGCGAGGTCTTGCCGAGACCACCGGTCCCGGTGACGGTACAGATCCGCACCCCGGCCCCTGCGGCGCCGGGCCGCTCGGGTCGGTCGAGCCGGTCGAGCCGGTCGAGCAGCAGGGCGACCTCGGTCGCGCGCCCGGTGAAGTCGGCCGGCGCGCCTGGCAGTTGCGAAGGAATGGGCAGCGGCGGAGTGGCGGCGGTGGCCGCCTCCTCACCCTGCTCTCCGTTGCCCGGCGCCCGCACCTCCGCCGCCCGGCTGTCAGCGGCCGTGACCTCCGGCTCCCGGCTCGCGGGTCCCTCCGCCTCCGCCGCCAGGATCTGCTGGTAGAGCGCGGCGAGCCCAGGCCCTGGGTCGATGCCGAGCTCCTCACTCAGCGTGGTCCGGATCCGGTGGAAGACGGCCAGCGCGTCCGCCTGTCGGCCGACCCGGTAGAGCGCGCGCATCAGCTGTTCGTGGAAGACCTCGCGGAGCGGGTGCTCGGCCGCCGCGCGCGTCAGCTCCCAGATCGCGTCCCGCTCCTGCCCAAGGTGCAGTTGGGCCTCGGCACGCCACTCCAGCGTCTGGAGCCTGGCTTCCTGCAGGTGCTGGAGGCGTGGCGCCTCCTGCTCGGCCAGTTCGGGCAGGTCGGCCAGCGGCGCGCCGCGCCAGAGCTCGAGGGCCGCGCCGCACTCACGCTCCAGCGCGGTCCAGTCGCCGCGCGTCCGTGCCTCGCTCGCGGCGCGGGCCCGGGTCGCGAAGACCTCGGCGTCGAGCTCGCCGGGTTCGACCGCCAGCAGGTAGCCGGGGGCCGCCGTCCGCAGCCGCTCGGCGCCGAGCGCGCGGCGCAGCCGCAGCACGGAGTTGTTCAGCGCGGCTGTCGCGGTGGCGGGCGGGGACGCGCCCCACAGCGCGACGGTCAACCGCTCCCGGGAGACCGGCTGGTTGGCTTCCAGGAGCAGCGCCGCGAGCAGCGCTCTGACCTTGGGCGAGGAGATGTCCACGGCACCGTCGCCCGCGGTCTGCGCCGTCACCGGCCCGAGCAGGCCGAAGCGGAATCGGGGGCCGGGTCTCGCCTGTGGATGCTCCATTATGCGGATGTTATCGGCCTGTGTGCTGCGCACGGCAAGATCAGCACCGGTGACTCGAACCACCGGTGCGTCACGTGGGGAACGCTGCCGTCGGACGGGTTCGCCGTCTTCCGGACCGGGTGCGTCAGCGGTGGTCCGACCGACTCTCGGTCGACCGCTGCGGCACCGGGCCTGAAGCCAGATCCCGCAGGACGTCGTCGACGGCCTCGTCGACCGCCCGCTCCGCCTCCCGCGCCACGACCTCACCCGCGTCCTTGCCCGCGCCGGCGTTCTCGTCCGCGCCGGCGTTGTCGTCCGTGCCGGCGTTGTCGTCCGCGTCCGCGTCGAGGTTGACCTTGATCGGCGGCGGAGCCTTGGACAGGATCAGCCAGGACAGGTAGATCGCCACCAGCCACGGCGGCACACCGAGACCGATCTTGGCGACGCCCAGCCAGGTCACCTGGCCCGCCCAGTAGAGCGGGAAGAGGATCGCCGCGCGCAGCGCGAAGAGCGCCACCCAGACCCAGGTGGCCTTCGTGTAGGCGGCCAGCCGGCCGGGGTTCTGCGTGCGCCAGGTCATGTTCTCGCCGAGCACCGGGCCCAGCATCAGGCCCAGCAGCGGCCAGCGCACCAGCGCGGACACCGCGTAGGCGACCATCAGCGCCAGCCCGTAGAGCATCGAGGGCAGGTAGAAGTCCTGCGGCTTGCCCGACTGCATGGCGATGAACGCGCCGATGCCGACGCCGAGGACACCGCCGAAGGCGTGCTTGAGGGTCTCCTTGCGCAGCAGTCGCCAGACGACGAGCAGCACGGTCACGCCGACGGCCGACCAGGTGGAGGCCGCCAGGCCCTGCGTGATCGTGTAGAGCACCACGAAGACCAGGCCGGGGATGGTCATCTCGACCATGCCGCGAACGCCGCCGAACGCGTCGATCAGCGAGGTGTCGACCGAGGTCGGCGCGGCTTCGACGGCCGGGCCCGGGGAGCGATGGCTCACGCGGTCACTCCTGCCCGACGGGACGAAGCTCGTACTTCGGGTTGAAGAGCACCCGACGGCCGCGCGCGTGGCTGACCCGACCGTGCGCGATCAGCTTGCGGCCCGGCTCGATTCCCACGATCGAGCGACGGCCGAGCCAGACCACGTCGATCGCGTCCGTGCCGTCGAAGAGCTCGGCCTCCAGTGCCGGTACGCCGGCGCGCGGGCGCAGCGTCACCGCGCGCAGGGTGCCCGTGACGGTGACCTCCTGGCGGTCGCCGCAGGCCGCGATGGGGGTGGCGCCGGTTTCCTCGGCGTCCTGCCGCAGTTGCTCCGCGTTCAGTTCCTCATTGCTGGTTCCCAGCCGATTGAACATGCGTCGCAACCGCCCCTGAGGGCGCGCGCTGGAGATCTCACTGCTCATGCCCGAAGGGTACAGCCCGACCGGCCCCCGGACAGGAGGCACTGCCAGGTGTGCCTCGGCAGTCGCCGGTCGGCCTCACGGCTCGAAGCGGTATCCCATGCCCGGCTCGGTGACGAAGTGTCGGGGATGCGCGGGGTCGAGTTCCAGCTTGCGCCGCAGCTGTGCCATGTAGACCCGCAGGTAGTTGCTCTCGGTGCCGTAGGCGGGGCCCCAGACCTCCTGGAGCAGCTGCTTCTGGCTCACCAGCCGACCACTGTTGCGGACCAGCACCTCCAGCAGGTGCCACTCCGTCGGAGTGAGCCGGATGTCCGCGCCGTCCCGGCTGACCCGCTTGGCCGCCAGGTCGACGGTGAAGGTCGCGGTGCCCACGACGGCGCTCTCCGCGTCCGGGCCCGCGGGGGCGCCCCGCCGCACGGCCGCGCGCAGCCGGGCCAGCAGTTCGTCCATGCCGAAGGGCTTGGTGACGTAGTCGTCCGCGCCCGCGTCCAGGGCCTGCACCTTCTCGTCCGAGGTCTGCCGGGCCGAGAGCACGATGATCGGCACCTTGGTCCAGCCGCGCAGGCCGCGGATCACCTCGGTGCCGTCCATGTCGGGGAGCCCGAGGTCGAGCAGGACCGCGTCCGGGTGGCGGGCAGCGGCGAGCTCCAGCGCGGAGGTCCCGTCGTGGGCCGCGTCCACCTCGTAGTGGCGAGCCTTGAGGTTGATCACCAGGGCGCGGACGATCTGTGGTTCGTCGTCGACGACCAGGACCCGGGTCATGAACGCTGCTGCCTTTCGGTCTGCTTCTCAAACGGCCGACCGATCGGTCGATCGGCGCAACGATCGGTCGGGTCGGTCACAAGGGCAGGCTCCCCATCGGACCGCTGCTCGCTTCCCTGCGCGCTCGCACCCAGTGCGCTCGCACCGGGCGGGCCCGCGCTGTGCGCACACGGAAGAGTGAACACCATGGTGAGCCCGCCGCCCGGCGTGTCCTCGGCGGTCAGCGTGCCGCCCGTCGCCTCGACGAAGCCGCGGGCCACCGCGAGGCCGAGCCCCACGCCCGCCCCGCGCGGGGCGTCGCCGTACCGCTGGAAGGGCTCGAAGACCTTCTCCTTGGCCTCGTCGGGGATGCCGGGACCGTGGTCGGCGACCCGCACCTCCACACGCCCGTGCAGCACGCTGGCCGAGACGCCCACGAAGCTGCAGGCCGCGCCCGCGTTGTACTTGACCGCGTTCTCCACGACGTTGCCCAGCGCCCGCTCCAACAGGCCGGGGTCGGCCGAGATCATCGGCAGCGCCTCGGGAATGTCGGTGCGCACCGCGTCCCCGGGGACGCCCAGCAGCGCCAGCGGAACGACCTCGTCCAGATCGATCTCCCGAACGATCGGCACGACCGTTCCGGTCTGCAGCCTGCTCATGTCGAGCAGATTGTCGATCAGATGATCGAGGCGATCGGCTCCCGCCTCGATCCCGGCCAGCAGCTCCGCCTCGTCCTCGGGCTCCCAGGTGACGTCCTCGGAGCGCAGCGAGCTGACCGAGGCCTTGATCCCCGCCAGCGGCGTGCGCAGGTCGTGCGAGACCGCCGCGAGCAGCGCGGTACGGATCCGGTTGCCCTCGGCCAGCCGGCGCGCCTCGGCGGCCTCCTCCTCCAGTCGGCGCCGCTCCAGCAGCACCGCGGCCTGCGCGGCGAAGGCGACCAGCACCCGCCGGTCCCCGGCGGGCAGCATCCGGCCGCTCAGCGCCAGCGCCAGCCGGTCGCCGACCGGGACGTCCACGTCGGCGTCCTCGGGGCGGGAGACCGGGTCGGGGCCGAGTGAGCCCGCCGTACGCCAGGGCGAGAAGTCGTCCGGCCGCTCCAGCAGCGCCACGGACTCCATCTGGAAGGTCTCCCGCACCCGCTCCAGCAGCGCGGGCAGCCCGTGCGCGCCGCCCAGCACGCTGCCCGCCAGGAAGCTCAGCGTCTCCGCCTCGGCCCGGCTGCGCGCCGCCTCGCTGGTGCGTCGGGCGGCCAGGTCCACGACATAGGCCACCGAGAGCGCCACGGTCAGGAAGACCGTCATCGCCAGGATGTTCTCCAGCGAGTTGATCGTCAGCGTGTGCAGCGGCGGGGTGAAGTACCAGTTGATCAGCAGCGAGCCCACCGCCGCCGAGGCCAGCGCGGGAAAGAGCCCGCCCAGCAGCGCGGCGCCCACGGTCAGGCCCAGGTAGAGCAGCATCTCGGTGTGGGTGGCGCTGGTGCTCGGGAAGAGCGTGAGCACCCAAGTCAGCAGCAGCGGCCCGGCCACGCCGACCAGCCACCCGGCGATCGTGCGCGGCAGGCCCAGGCTGGCGATCCTGCGGATCGGCCGGACCCGGCCGCGGGCGACCTGCTCGTGCGTGACGATGTGCACGTCGATGTCGCCCGCCTCGCGGGCCACCGTCGCGCCGACGCCGGGCCCGAGCATCCACTGCCAGGCCTTGCGCCGACTGCTGCCGAGCACGATCTGGGTGGCGTTCACCCCGCGCGCGAACTCCAGCAGCGCCTCGGCGGCGTTGTCGCCGAGCACGTGGTGGAAGCTGCCGCCGAGGTTCTCGACCAGCCCGCGCTGCACGGTGAGCTCCTTGGGCGAGGCGCTGGTCAGGCCGTCGCTCTTGGCCACGTAGACGGCCAGGATCTCGCTGCCGGACCCCTTGGCGGCGATCCTGGCGGCCCGGCGTATCAGTGTGCGTCCCTCCGGACCGCCGGTCAGGCCGACGACGATCCGCTCGCGGGCCTGCCAGGTGGAGGCGATGTGGTTCTCGGCGCGATAGCGCTGCAGGTACTCGTCGACCCGGTCGGCGACCCAGAGCAGCGCCAGCTCGCGCAGCGCGGTGAGGTTGCCGGGCCGGAAGTAGTGCGCCAGCGCGGCGTCGATCTTCTCCGGCGCGTAGACGTTGCCGTGCGCCAGGCGGCGGCGCAGCGCCTCGGGAGCCATGTCGACCAGCTCGATCTGGTCGGCCCTGCGCACCACCTCGTCCGGCACGGTCTCCTGCTGTCGCACGCCGGTGATGCCCTCGACGGCGTCGCCGAGCGACTCCAGGTGCTGGATGTTGACCGTGGAGATGACGTCGATCCCGGCGTCCAGCAGCTCCTCGACGTCCTGCCAGCGCTTCGCGTTGCGGGAGCCGGGGATGTTGGTGTGGGCGAGCTCGTCGACGAGGGCGACGGACGGACGGCGGCGCAGCACCGCGTCCACGTCCATCTCGGTGAACTCGACGCCGCGATGCTGCATGCTCGCGCGCGGCAGCAGTTCCAGACCGTCCACCTGTGCGGCCGTCTGGGACCGCCCGTGCGTCTCGACGAAGGCGACCACCACGTCGGTGCCGCGTTCCTCCCGGCGCCTGCCCTCGCCGAGCATGGCGTACGTCTTGCCCACCCCGGGGGCAGCCCCGAGGTAGATGCGCAGCCTGCCACGTCCCATGTCGGCCATTCTCCTCGTCGGTCCGTCAGCCGACCCGCTCGGCTGGTGGACCCGACTAGCGAGGGTACGTGAGGGAATCCCCCGAGCGGAGCAGCCGGGCAGCCTCCCGACAGCGCCCTGACCTGTCCGCTGCTAGGAAGGACGGGGAAGCGCAGCGGCCCTCCGTCCTGCTAGATTGGTCTATACCACATAGTGCGTACGCGCCGCGCGCGCACCTTTGGACCCGGACATACGTCTGAGACCCGGACATACCTCTAGATCGGTAGGCCAGCGTGGAAGTTGTGATCGTTCCTGACGCCGCAGCGGGCGGAGAGCTCATCGCCTCGGCGATCGCCGACCTGCTCACCCGGAAGCCGGACGCGCTTCTGGGCGTGGCCACGGGCTCGACGCCGCTCCCGATCTACCAGGCTCTCGCGGCCAAGGTCGGCGCCGGTCAGGTCGACGCCTCCCGGGCCCGGATCTGCCAGCTCGACGAGTACGTCGGCCTGCCTGCCGGACACCCCGAGTCCTACCGCTCCGTCGTGCTGCGCGAGGTCGTAGAGCCGCTGGGCCTCGCCGAGTCCTCCTTCATGGGCCCGGACGGCTCCGCCGCGGACATCGTCGCCGCCTGCGAGGCCTACGACCAGGCCCTGGCCAACGCCGGCGGCGTGGACCTCCAGCTGCTGGGCATCGGCACCGACGGACACATCGGCTTCAACGAGCCCTGCTCCTCGCTCGCCTCGCGCACCCGGATCAAGACGCTCACCGAGCAGACCCGGATCGACAACGCGCGCTTCTTCGCCGACGACATCGACCAGGTCCCGCACCACGTCATCACCCAGGGCATCGGCACCATCCTGGACGCCCGCCACCTGGTGCTGCTGGCCACCGGCGCCGGCAAGGCCGAGGCGGTCGCGGCCACCGTCGAGGGCCCGGTCTCCGCGCTGGTCCCCGCCTCGGCGCTGCAGCTGCACCCGCACGCCACCGTCGTCGTGGACGAGGCGGCCGCAGCCGGCCTCAAGCTCGCCGACTACTTCCGCGCCACCTTCGCGGCCAAGCCGCACTGGCAGGGGCTGTAGCTCCCGTCCATTGAAGCAGGGCCCCCGCCGAGCGTGGGAGCGGGCGCGGCCACCGGAAAATCCCGGGCGGCCGCGCCCGTTCTCGCGGCTCGAAGCTCCCGCCGGCATGCCGGCCCCAGCCGGGCAGTCCTTCGGCAACCTGAGGACGAGCGGCCGGATCTCCCGCCTCGAATCCGCCGTCGGACCGGCCCTCTCCCTCTCCGTCCTGCTCTGTCTCCGTCCTGCTCCGACCCTGGCGTGGCTTCCCTCGCGATGCGAGGATCGCGGCGGGAGCTACCCGCAAGTAGCTCGCCGCGGGACAGGGCAGAGCAAGACAGGGCAGGACAGGAACGGCGAGGAGGCCGGGGATGACGCAGCTGCACGATCTGACCGCGTTGGAGCAGGGCGAAATGATCGCGGCGGGGAAGCTCTCCCCCGTTGAACTGACGCAGCACTATCTCGACCGGATCGGGCAACTCAACGACACCGTCGGCGCGTTCGTCACGGTCACCCCCGAACTCGCGCTCGGCCAGGCCGCCCAGGCCGAGACCGACGCCACCGAGGCCCGGCGCGAGGGCCGGGCGCTGTCGCCGCTCCACGGCGTCCCGGTCCCGGTCAAGGACCTCAACTTCGTCGCGGGCGTCAAGGCCACCCTCGGCTCCCTCGCCTACGCCGAGAACGTCCCCCTCGTCGACGACCACGTGGTGACCCGGCTGCGCCAGTCAGGGACGGTGATGCTCGGCAAGACGCAGACGCCCGAGTTCGGGCTCCCCTGCTACTCCGAGAACAAGATCGCCGCCCCGGCCCGCACCCCCTGGGACCTGGACCGCTCGGCCGGCGGCTCCAGCGGCGGCGCGGGCGCGGCGGTCTCCTCCGGCCTCGCCCCGCTCGCCCACGGCAGCGACGGCGGCGGCTCGATCCGCATCCCGGCGTCCGTCTGCGGGCTCTACGGCATCAAGCCCAGCCGTGGCCGCGTCGCCTCGGGCCCGACCTTCTACGACGTCAGCGGCCTGTCCACCAGCGGCCCGCTGGCCCGCACCGTGGCGGACGCGGCCGCACTACTCGACGTGCTGGCCGGCTCGATGCCCGGCGAGCCCTACGCCGCGCCCTCGCTCCCCGCCGGCGAGACCTTCCGCGCCTACGCCCAGCGCGAGCCCGGCGTGCTGCGGGTCGCGGTGCTGACCTCCTCGCCCGCGCCCGGCGTCACCGTCCACTCCGACTGCGTCGCGGCCACCCGCGAGACCGCCGAGTTGCTCACGGGCCTCGGGCACCACGTCGAGGAGTTGGACCTGCCCGCCGACGACACCTTGCGCACGGTCTTCGGCCAGGTCTGGGCCGTGATGGCGACTCAGACGCCGGTCGCGCCCGAGGACGAGGAGAAGCTGATGCCGCTGACGCGGCATCTGCGCAAGCTCGGCCGCGAGGTCTCCGGGCCGGACTTCGCCACCGCGCTCTACGCCTTCCGCGCGGTCGGGCTGCTGGTCTCCCAGCTCCAGGCGGCCTACGACGTGATCCTCAGCCCGACCCTGGCCCAGCCCCCGGCTCCGGTCGGCGGCCTGCGCAACGACGCGGACCCGGCGTCCGAGTTCGACAGCCTGGTCCACTTCACACCATTCACGCCGCTCTACAACGCCACCGGCCAGCCTGCCGTCAACCTGCCGCTGCACTGGAACGCGGACGGCCTGCCCATCGGCGTCATGCTCGGCGGCCGCTACGGCGACGAAGCCACGCTGATCTCGCTCTCGGCCCAGCTCGAGGCCGCAAGGCCGTGGGCGGGGCGCAAGCCGTCCGTCTGGTAGTTGCAGCACCTCAAGGGGCGCGAGGAACTGCGCGACAAGCCACTGACGTCAGCATGGTCCTCAACGCGCAGGGCCATCCGCGCAGGGTGGTTTCTCGCGCACGCGGTTCATCGAGCAGAGCCTCGCACCCCTTGGGTAGTGCAACTGGCCGTCAGCTATTGACGATCCGGCCGTCGCGGAGGTCGAGGATCCGGTCGGACAGCTCCATCAGGTTCGGGTCGTGGGTGGCGACCAGGGCGGTGACGCCCTCGCTGCGCACGACCGCCCTGAGCAGCTGCATGACAGACCGCCCGGTGTCGGAGTCCAGCTGACCGGTCGGCTCGTCGGCGATGATCAGGGCCGGTCGGTTGGCCAGCGCGCGCGCGATCGCCACCCGCTGCTGCTGCCCGCCGGAGAGCTCGCCCGGCCGCTGACCGGCGTGGTCGGCGAGACCGACGAGCGCGAGCAGTTCGCGCACCCGCTCCTCCCGCTCCGCGGCGGGCAGGCGGCGCAGCCGCATCGGCACGCCGACGTTCTCCGCGGCGGTCAGGATCGGCAGCAGGCCGAAGGACTGGAAGACGAAGCCGATCCGGTCCCTGCGCAGGTCAAGCAGGCCGTTCTCGCCGAGCTCGGACAGATCCTGGCCGTCCACCCTGACCGTCCCGCTGCTGGCCCGGTCGAGGCCGCCGACGAGGTTGAGCAAGGTGGTCTTGCCGGAGCCTGATCGCCCCTTCAGCGCGGTGAGTTCGCCCCGACGGGCCGTGAACGAGACACCGCGCAGCGCGTGCACGGCCGTCTCCCCGCTGCCGAAGCTCCGGTGCAGGTCGACCACCTCGACCATCGCCCTGCCCGCGCTCGCGGCCGCCTCGCCCTCGGCCAGTACGCTTCCACCGGTTCCTGCCATGCGCTCCCCCACAAGTTCTGTGCCCGCACAACCTGTGCCCGGAAAACTAGCAGGTGCCCGCCCCTGGGGGGACGGGCACCTCGCGAGGAATCCGTGGAGGATCAGCGGACCAGCAGGTCAGCGCACCTCAGTGATCAGCGCACCTCAGTGATCAGCGCACCTCAGTGATCTCCGGTCCACGATCGAACGGGTTCAGGTCGTCCACCCCGGGACGGCCCTGCTGCTGCGGCATGCCGTCCGGCACCATCTGGGCGTCCTCGGGCAGGCGCAGCACGATCGGGTCGCGCGGGGCCATCGGACCCTCACCGCGGACGACCACGGTCTCGCGGAAGACCTGCTCCAGCACGCCCGCCGCGTCGTCCTGCATCGCGGCCTGGCCGGAGATGACACCGCGCAGGAACCAGCGCGGGCCGTCGCAGCCGACGAAGCGGACCAGCTGCACGCCCTGCGTGCCGTCCGGCAGCTGCACCGGGACGCGGGCGCGCAGGCCCCAGCCCAGCTCGGCCTCCTCCTCGTCGACCGCACCGCCCTGCTGGGTGATGCCGTCGGCGATCTCCTTGCGGACCTCGCCCCAGATGCCCTCGGACCGGGGCGCGGCGAAGGCCTGCAGCTGGATCGCACTGTTTCCGAGCACCAGCGTGGCCGCGACGATCGAGTCGCCTGCGACCTCGACGCGAAGCTCCATGCCCTCGACGCCGGGGACCAGCAGGCCGCCCAGGTCGACCCGGCCCTCCCTGGCGTCCTCGACCTCGGAGAAGTCGAAGGGGCCGTCGGGGCGCGGCGCGGGCGGCAGGCCCACACGCCCGTCTGCGTCGTCCTCCTCCTCGGAGGTAGCCCCTGCGATCTCCTCGCTGTCGGCGTCGACGAGCTCGTCGAGCTGCTCGACAGCGTCCTCGCTCTTGGCGCGACGACGGAACACGGTCACTGTCCTTCCCGGTCGGGTACCGAAGAGTCTTTCTGCCCGGCCGCGGGAATGCTAACCGCGGCGTGGCCCCCCGTCGACCCGAAGCCTCCTGCGGCGCGTGCCGACCCCGGCAGCTCAGCCACCTCGTGGAACCGAACCTTCTCGACCCGCTGGACGACCAGCTGGGCGATCCGGTCCCCGCGATGGAAGACCACCCGCTCGCGCGGGTCGAGGTTGACGACGATCACCTTGATCTCACCACGGTACCCGGCATCGACGGTTCCGGGGGCATTGACGAGGGCGATCCCGCAGCGGGCGGCCAGGCCGGAGCGCGCGTGTACGAAGGCCGCGTAGCCGTCGGGGAGCGCGATGGCTACTCCGGTGGGCAGCACGGCCCGCTCACCCGGCTCCAGCACGGCGTCGACGGTGGTGCGCAGATCGGCCCCGGCGTCGCCGGGGTGCTCGTACGCGGGGGCGGGCAGCTCGTCGTCCAGCCGCTGCAGCAGCACGTCGACGGGGTGGAACACAGAACTCACGGATTCACCTCGAAGGCGCGGGCGCGCCTGAACAGATCGGGGTTGTCCATGGCGGCCTTGATGTCCTCGGCCCGGCCATGGGTGACGAAATGGTCCAGCTTGACCTGGATGAACAGCGCCTTGGCGGTGATCGCGAGCGGCCCGTCGGGGGCGTCCAGCCGGGCCTCGCCGCGGCAGTAGATCTTGCGTCCGGCGACCGCGTCCACCCAGGTGTGCAGGTAGAGCGTGGAGTCGACGGGTACCGGGCGGCGGAAGTCGGTTTCCAGCCGTGCGGTGACCGAGGCGGTGTGCAGCAGCCAGTTCAGCGTGCCCAGCGCGTCGTCCATCGCGGTGACCAGCACGCCGCCGTGCGCGAGCCCTGGACCGCCCTGGTGTGCGGCGGCGACGGTGAACTCGGCGAAGATCTCGACGCCCTCCCCGGCCCGTGAGGCCAGGTGCAGGCCGTGCGGCTGGGCGGGACCGCAGCCGAAGCAGTGCTCGTAGTGCGGCTCGATCAGCTCGCCGGGCGCGGGTGCCTCCGGGTGGCGAACGGGAGGAACCGCGTTGGGAGGTGGCGTCAGGCTGGGACGGGGTGGTTCGGTCACCCCGCGACCCTACCGCCCGCGGACCCCACGGGCCTGCGAAGCAGGCGCCCGGGAAGCCGACGGCGGCGAGGCGGCACCGAGGGCTGCGGGGCGGGGTGCGTCGTGGCGGGCCCCGGGGCCGGACCGCGCGGCCGCGCGGCGCACAATGGGTCCCATGTACGACGAACGCCTCTCCGCCCCTGCGGTCCTGTGGCTGCTCCCGGTCGGCTCCGGCCTCTCGATGATGCTGATCCTGCTGGTCTTCGGGCCCGTGCCGGCCCTGCTCGGCCTGGTCGTGGGCGGCGTGGGGGCCTCGGTGCTGCTCAGCAGCTACGGGTCGCCCCGGATCCGGATCGTCCAGGGTCACCTGGTGGCCGGACAGGCTCGGGTGCCGCTCTCCGCGCTGGGCGGAGCGGAGGTGCTGGACCGCGAGGCGGCCTTCGCCTGGCGCACCACCAAGGCCGACGCGCGCGCCTTCATGCTGCTGCGCGGCTACATCCCGACGGCGCTCCGCGTCGAGGTCACCGACCCCGACGACCCGACGCCCTACCTCTACCTCTCCACCCGCACCCCCCAGCGCCTCGCCGACGCCCTCCAGGCGGCCCGCTGAGGCCTCCGGCCGGGTACCAGCCCAGGCCCTGCGGCGGTGAGCAGGCGGCGCCAGGCAAACGCGTCGGCCCGAGCGCCCTGCACCGCTCCCGCCCGCAGACCGGGTCACAGGAGACCAACAGCCCGGCTGCTGGACTCGCTGTGGGGCGTGAGCCGACGTGCAGAAGCAGTCCGATCGCAGCTCACCGCCGCCCTCCGCGCCTCCCGATCGGCCCACAGAAGATCTTCCGGCCCGAGTCGTGGACCAGCCGGGCGCGTGAGCAGGCCGACCTCCCCGCGGCTCGCCCGACGGGCGCGCGCGGTCGCGCTGGTGCGGGGCCCCGGGGCGAGGCCCAAGGGCGCCGCCC
The DNA here is from genome assembly GCF_041262525.1 of Streptacidiphilus sp. MAP12-20. Lineage (NCBI taxonomy): Bacteria > Bacillati > Actinomycetota > Actinomycetes > Kitasatosporales > Streptomycetaceae > Streptacidiphilus > Streptacidiphilus sp. MAP12-20. Next base: position 54,506 of record NZ_JBGCCK010000009.1, on the reverse strand, counting down.
GGCGTCACCGGCGGGAGCCGTCCGGCAGGGCCTACAGCTCGGCGGAGTGCCATCCTGAGTGCCATCCGGCGGGACGACCCAATGGGTGCAGGACCCGAGGCCTGTCCATGTGCACCTCAGGGCCGCCTGGAGGGTGCTCTGGACCGCCCGACGTCGCCGTTCAGGCTCCCGGGGCCTGGTGGCCTTCCGGGGGCGGAGGCGGGTTCTTCCCGGCCTTCGCCGACTTCTGCGGCTTCGACGCCCTTTCCGACCCCGCCGACTCCTGCGGCAGCGCGTGACGCCAGTAGTCCGGGTCGGTGGGCCGGCGCTCGCGGAGGTCGCGGCGGATTTCCTTGGCCAGCCGGGCGGTGTCCTTGCGGTTGACAAAGGCGCCGGCGGCCGCGCCGATCATGAAGGGCGTCAAGGAAGGCAGCTTCCGGACACCCGCATGGGTGAGGCGCTTGCGCAGCGCCTTGCGCAGGGCCGCGCTCTTGCTCAGGGCCACGATCGTGGCGGGCTTGGTGACGTCCATCCCGCGGCGCTGCGACCAGACCGTCAGATATGCGACGGAGCGCTGCTTCGCGTTGCCCTCGGCGGGCTGCCCGTAGGCCTCGTAGAGTTCCGCGATCATCTTGAACTCGACCGCGGCCACGGCCAGCAGTTCGGCCGCGATCTCGACCGGCATCGCCGGCGGTACCGGCATCATCGCCGCCGCACCGGCTCCCGCGCCGACCGCGCCCGAGGCGCGGGCACCAGCGGCGGCGATCCTGTCGGCAAGCTCTTCGGCGCTCTTGGCGCCCGGGTGATGGACGCGGAGCGTGGCCACGTCGCGAATCTTGATTCGCGGTGCCGCGTCGACCAGACGGTCGGCGAGGCTGACGGCGCCGTCCTTGGCGCCGTTGCCGAGGCCACGACCCAGCTTCCTTGCGAGCGAGGCCATACGGCCCCGCTCGGCGGGGACGGAGTCCGCGGTCGCGGACTCGTCCCAGACCTCCATCTCGGCGGCGATCCTGGCCAGGTCGGCCGTGGTCTCATCCACCGATGTCGCGTCCGATGCCGAGTCTGAACTCGTATCGCGTGCTGTCGCATCGCTGGATGAGCGGCCGGCCGGCGGCTGTTCGTCACCGTCCGAGGATCTCTGCGGCTTGCGGAACGGTCCCATGAGTCCCCTTCCTACACCGCTCGATCAGGCGGCGCAGTCCCGGCAGATCGGCTGACCGTTCTTCTCACTGGCCAGCTGGCTCCGGTGGTGCACCAGGAAACAACTCATGCACGTGAACTCGTCGGCCTGGCGCGGCAGAACCCGGACGGAAAGCTCCTCATTGCTGAGGTCCGCCCCGGGCAGCTCCAGACCTTCGGCCGCCTCGAACTCGTCGACGTCGACCGAGCTGGTCGACTTCTCGTTCCTGCGGGCCTTGAGTTCCTCGATGCTGTCCTCGTTGAGGTCGTCATCTGTCTTACGCGGGGTGTCGTAGTCAGTCGCCATATCACTCTCCCCCTGTGGGTGCTTGCGGGTATCTCCAGCGCACGTAACGCGCAGGGAGTCGGACTTGTGCCCGACCCGAGGGCGAGATTTTGCCTTACTTCAAGGTCTGTTACTCAATCGACACCCGACTTGCCCCCCGAAGAGGTGATCGGGAGCACATTTCGCCGGGGTCACGACAGCCATCAGGCCTATGCTTCACTGACCACTTACCGTGATCATGGACCTCGGAAACCCCGTAACGACGGGCCCGCCCTCCAGGCCCGTCGCTCACCCTGCGTGACCGGCGCTTCCGCAACAAATTGGCTGAAACTGTGCGCACACTCACATGGTCGCATCAAGTTGTGATGCTCATCACAGTTCAGGAAAGTCCGGACTTGTCACCCTTGCCCGGACCATCTGCAGCCGCTAGGCCGTAGCTCCGGCCCGAGCCGCCGCCTTGGCCTCGTTGGCCGCCTTACGGGCCAGGATGGCCGCCTGGCGCTCGTCGAAGCGGGTCGCCTGGGCATCCAGGCCGTCGAGGAAGACGCCGAGCTCCTGCTGGGCCTGCAGGCCCTCGGGGCCCAGCCCGGAAACCTCCATGACCTTCAGGTGCCGCAGCACCGGCTGCAGCACGTCGTCGTGGTGGATCCGCAGGTTGTAGATGCCGCCGAGGGCGATCTGGACCGCGGCGCGCTCGAAGCCGGGCATGCCGTGGCCGGGCATCCGGAAGTTGATCACGACGTCGGCGATGGCGCGCATCGCCTGGTCCGGAGCGATCTCCAGGGCGGCCTTGACCAGGTTCCGGTAGAAGACCATGTGCAGGTTCTCGTCGGTCGCGATCCGCGCCAGCATCCGGTCGCAGACCGGGTCGCCGGAGTGGTGCCCGGTGTTCCGGTGCGAGATCCGGGTGGCCAGCTCCTGGAAGGCGACGTAGGCCACCGAGTGCAGCATCGAGTGGTTGTTGTCCGACTCGAAGCCTTCGGCCATATGGGTCATCCGGGCCCGCTCCAGGGCCACCGGGTCCACGGCGCGCGCGGTCAGCAGGTAGTCGCGCATGACGATCGCATGGCGGCCCTCCTCGGCCGTCCACTGGTGCACCCAGGTACCCCACGCGCCGTCGCGGCCGAACATGGTCGCGATCTCGTGGTGGTAGCTGGGCAGGTTGTCCTCGGTGAGGAGGTTGACCACCAGCGACACCCGGCCGACCTCGGTGACCGGCGACTGGTCGACGGCCCAGGCCTCGCCGCCCATCACGCCGTCGAAGTCACGGCCCAGGCTCCACGGCACGTACTCGTGCGGCATCCACTCCTTGGCGACGCCCAGGTGGCGGTTGAGCTCGCGCTCGACGACCTCCTCCAGGGCGTGGAGCAGCTGCGCATCGGTCCACTGGGTACGGCCGGCGGGGCGGTCGGGGGCGATGGTCACGTGAATCCAACTCTCGGTACGGCACACACCTACGCTTCCGTAGGTTACGCCACCGTAGGTTGACGATGCGCCCCCTGGCAAGAGCCGGGGGCCCACGTCACAGCCTCGCCGTCCGTTGTCAACAGAGTTACTCGCTGGTCACTTCACCAGCGCTTTCGCCGCGCGCGGCCCTGCCGCCCACCTTGCGCCGGGCGGTCTTGGGCAGGTCTCAGGCCAGCGCCCCGCCACGGGCCGCCGTGGGCGGGGTGAGCGGTGCCTTCGCGCCCGGGATCCTGACCCGGATCAGCAGACCGCCCTCGGAGCGCGGAACCGCCTCGATGGACCCCCCGTGAGCCCGCACGACCGATCGGACGATCGAGAGCCCGAGCCCCACGCCCTTGTCGCTGTGCGTCCGCTCACGGCCCTTGCCGCGCCGGAACGGCTCGAAGATGTGCTCCACCTCGTAACCGGGCACCAGCGGCCCGCTGTTGCTCACGACGAGCTCCCCGGCCCCGTCGCGGGCCGTGTGCACCTGCACGTCGACCCAGCCGTCCGCAGGCAGGTTGTACTTGACCCCGTTCTGGATCAGGTTGAGCGCCACCCGCTCCAGCAGCACGCCGTTCCCCGAGACCATCACCGCGCCGGCCGGCGCGGGAATCGTCGCGCTGAGCCTGACGCCCTTGGCGACCGCGTCGCCCCGGATCTGCTCCAGCGCCTGGCGGGCCACCTCGGTCAGGTCGATCGGCTTGCGCTCGGTGAGCTCGTTGTCGCTCCTGGCCAGCAGCAGCAACCCCTCGACCAGTTGCTCGCTGCGCTCGTTGGTGGCCAGCAGGGTCTTCCCCAACTGCTGCAGCTCCGGCGTGGCGGCCGGATCAGAGAGCTGGACCTCCAGCAGCGTCCGGTTGATCGCCAGTGGTGTGCGCAGTTCGTGCGAGGCGTTCGCGACGAACTTGCGCTGCGACTCGAAGGAGCGATCGAGCCGGTCGAGCATGTCGTCGAAGGTGTCGGCGAGCTCCTTGAGCTCGTCGTCCGGGCCGTCGAGCTCGATCCTGCGGTGCAGGTCGGATCCGGCCACCTGGCGCGCCGTGCGGGTGATCCGCCCCAGCGGGCTGAGCACCCGGCCGGCCATCGCGTAGCCGAAGAAGACGGCGAGGATGAGCAGCGCCGTCAGCGCCGCCAGCGACTTGAGCACCAGCAGGTGCAGCGCCGCCGCCGCGTGGTCGTGCTGGAAGGCGCGGAGGTAGTCGTTGAGCTCGGCGCCGGTCAGCAGCCGGCCGTCCCCCGTGTAGACCTGGACGTTGGGGCCGACGCGTATCGCCGGCATCTGCGTCGCGCTGCCGAATGCCTGGTCGACGAAGAGATACATGACCAGCACCATGACCAGCCCGGCGAGCAGGAACATCCCGCCGTAGAACATGGTCAGCCTGATCCGCAGCGTCGGCCGGAACGGCAGCAGCGACTCCCGCACGTCGACCCGAGTGTCCTCTGCCACGGCTCAGATCCGGTATCCGGAGCCCGGCACCGTGATGATCACCGGCGGCTCGCCGAGCTTGCGTCGTAGCGTCATCACGGTGACCCGGACCACGTTGGTGAACGGGTCAGTGTGCTCGTCCCAGGCCTTCTCCAGCAGCTGCTCGGCCGAGACCACGGCCCCGCCGGCCCGCATGAGCACCTCCAGCACCGCGAACTCCTTGGGCGCGAGCGCGATCGGCTTGCCCTCACGCAGCACCTCGCGACGCCCCGGGTCCAGGCTGATCCCGGCCCGCTCCAGCACCGGCGGCAACGGCGTCGTCGCCCGGCGGCCGAGCGCGCGGACCCGCGCGACGAGTTCGCTGAAGGCGAACGGCTTGGGGAGGTAGTCGTCGGCGCCCAGCTCCAGTCCCTCGACCCGGTCGCTGATGTCCCCGGCGGCGGTCAGCATCAGCACGCGGGTCGGCAGCGCCTCCTCGACCAGCTTCCGGCAGACGTCGTCGCCGTGGACCAACGGCAGGTCGCGGTCCAGCACGACGACGTCGTACTCGTTCAGGGCGATCCGGTCCAGCGCGGCCTGGCCGTCGTAGACGACGTCCACGGCCATGGCCTCTCGACGCAGACCGGTGGCGACAGCATCGGCGAGCAACTGCTCGTCCTCGACCACGAGAACTCGCACCACAGGTCCTTTCGGGCACGGCGCACCCTTCGCGGGCACGCTCACAGGCATCCATCCTGCCTCGCGCCCCCGTAAAGCACTGGTAAGCGGGCCCGGCACGAACGCGCGGCGATCACTCGGCGACGGCCCGGCGACGGCCCGGCGATCACTCGGCGACGGCGCGGCGAGGGCGCGGAATCCGGCGGGAATTCCCGGCTTCGCCGAGGTTTCCGCCGAAGACGGCCTGGGCAGGACGCTCTGTACACCCGCGATGCACGTGCGCCACGTGCGCTCTGGCGCCTTCGTCCGTCGCACCCGCCCGCCGTGCGGCCATCCGCGCCGGGCTCATTCGTGAACCCGGGGTCGCCCGACACTCAGCAAGGGGGTCATGCCTCATGGACGCCTTCACCGCCGGCATCCTTCAGCGCATAAGGAACGCCGAGCAGGACCTGCATCAGGCCCTGGAGTCGGGTGACGACTTCCTGGCCGAGGTCGAGCAGTCAGAGCTCGACGACCTGCGACGCCTCGCCTCGGACCACGGCATCGAACTGATGCCGCTGGCTCCGCCGACAGCCGCCTGAACTCCTGCCTCAGCCGGTCCACCCAGTAACCCGTAGCCGAGCACCCGTAGCCGCCTCGATCCAGTAGCCACCCTCGACCCGTCACGCTTCCCGCCCCGGACAGATCCGTCGTCCGGGGCGTTTCCATGCCGCGGGAAGCGTGAGAGGCCGCTCAGACGTCGTGCGCCGGCGCGAGAACCCTCGCGGCCGACTGCGAGCGAGCGCGCACGACAGGGGCCGTTCGGATCCGGCTCGCCCACCCGCGCGAAAGCCGTCGCCCAACACGAAGCCGGGCCCCCGCGGCGCGTCGGGCGGGCGGACAGCCGAGGGGCACGCGGTCTGCCGAGGCAGGCCGAGCCCAGGTCACGGCCCGCGTAGCCGCTGCAATCCTGGTCCGGCGCCGAGGGCGAGGGCCAGCAGGCCAGGGCCGGGCCCCGCCGGGCGCAGGCTAGTCGTGCCAGGCGCCCAGCTGCTCCAGGGCCTCCTGGAGGGGCTCGAAGAGGCCCTGGGGGGCCGCGACGGTGAGTTCGGGGCCGGCGGGGGCGCCGGGGCGGCCGGCCACGAGGGCGCCCGCTTCGGCGGCGATCAGGGCGCCGGCGCTGTAGTCCCACGGGTTGAGGCCGCGCTCGAAGTAGCCGTCCAGGCGGCCCGCCGCCACGTCGCAGAGGTCGACGGCGGCGGATCCGCCGCGGCGGATGTCCCGCAGCCGCGGCAGCAGCGCCGCGACCACCTCGGCCTGGTGCGCGCGCCGGTCCCGCAGGTAGCCGAAGCCGGTGGCCACCAGCGCCTGGTCCATCGGCGGCGCGGGGCGCACCGCCAGGGCGCGCCCGTTCAGATACGCGCCGCGCCCGCGCACCGCGTGCACCCGCTCGCCACGCGGCGCGATCTCGACGACCCCCACCACGGCCTCGCCGTCCAGCTCCGCGGCGATGCTGACGCACCACGCGGGCAGGCCGTAGAGGTAGTTCACCGTGCCGTCCAGAGGGTCGACCACCCAGCGGATGCCGGTGCTGCCCTCGCGGGACGCGCCTTCCTCGCCGAGCAGCCCGTCGTCCGGACGGCGCTCGGAGAGCACCTCGGTGATCAGCTTCTCCGCCGCGAGGTCCATCTCCGTCACCACGTCGACCGCGCTGCTCTTCGTCGCGGCCACGCCGAGGTGCGCCGGACGCCCGTCCCGCAGCAGTGCGCCGGCCCGCGAAGCCGCCTCGACGGCGACGTCGAGCAGTTCGGCGTAGAGGTCCTGATGATCCGTCATGCGGTATGTCCCTGCTCTCTGCGAACGCTGTGCCGACTGCCGACCGTGCTGTCCACCGACTCCGTGCTGTCTGCCTGTCCCGGTCCCGCTCAGTCCGTCCAGTCCGCGCCCGCCGCCGCCGGGGCCGCACCGCGCAGCGCCGGGCAGCAGCCGACCGGGCACAGGTCGTGCGAGGCGCCGAGCGCGCCCAGCGCGCAGCGGGTGACCGCCTCGCCGCGCGCGCCCGCGGCGCGCTCGAGCACCAACTCGCGTACGGCCGCGGCGAAGCGCGGGTCCGCGCCGACCGTCGCCGCGCGGGCGACGGGGAGGCCGAGCTCGTCGGCCTTCTCCTGCGCCTGGGTGTCGAGGTCGAACTTGACCTCCATGTGGTCCGAGACGAAACCGATCGGCACCATCACCACCGCCGCCGCTCCGTCGGCCCGCTCGGCCTCGAGGTGGTCGCAGATGTCCGGCTCCAGCCACGGGATGTGCGGTGCGCCGCTGCGGCTCTGGTAGACCAGCTGCCACGGCCGCTCCGCGACGCCGGTCGCCGTCGCGACGGCCTCCGCGACCAGTCGGGCGACCTCCAGGTGCTGGGCCACATACGCACCGCCCGGCCGCCCGTGGGCCGGATCCGCGGGGGCGCCCGAGGAGTCGGCGAGCGCCGTCGGGATCGAGTGCGTGGTGAACGCCAGGCGAGCGTCTGATCGAACGCTCGCCGGGAGCGAATCGAGAGCAGCCAGCGTGCTTTCGACCATCGGCTCGACGAAACCCGGGTGGTTGTAGAAGTGGCGCAGCTTGTCGACGCGCAGCTCGGCCGCGCCGGGTGCCCGCTCCTCGCGCAGCACGGTCAGCGCCGCCGCCAGGTTCTCCCGGTACTGGCGGCAGCCGGAGTAGTTGGCGTAGGCGCTGGTGGCGAGCACCAGCACGCGGCGGTGGCCGTCCGCCGCGATCTCACGCAGCGTGTCGACCAGGTACGGAGCCCAGTTGCGGTTACCCCAGTAGACCGGCAGGTCGAGGCCGTGCTCGCCGAAGTCCTTGCGCAGCGCCTGCAGCAGCTCGCGGTTCTGCGCGTTGATCGGGCTGACCCCGCCGAAGAGGAAGTAGTGCTGACCCACCTCGGCCAGCCGCTCCTTGGGGATGCCGCGCCCGCGGGTGACGTTCTCCAGGAAGGGGACGACGTCGTCCGGTCCTTCCGGGCCACCGAAGGAGAGCAGGAGCAGGGCGTCGTACGGAGCATGCGCGTCGGACATGCCCCCGATCCTGCCATCTCCCCCGCGATCCCTGGCGCTCCACATCCCCTGGCTCCCCACTTTCCCTGGCTCTCCCCTTTCCCTGACTCCCGACCTTCCCTGGCTCCGCACAATCCCTGGACTCGCCGGGAATGCGTTCGACAGTCCACGTAAGCTGTACAAACCACCCACATTCCTTACGGAGCTCCTGTGTCCGCCGCGTTGTCCGCGCTCTCCGCCTACCGCCGGATCTTCACCGAGGCCCCGGGCAGCCTGGCGTTCTCGGCTGCCGGACTCATCGCCCGGATGCCGCTGTCGATGGTCGGCATCGGCCTGGTGACCATGCTCTCCACGCTCCGCGGCGACTACGGCCTGGGCGGCGCGGTCTCGGCGACCTGCGCGCTCGCCGCGGCCCTGCTCGGCCCGCAGGTCGCACGCATGGTGGACCGGTTCGGCCAGACCAGGGTGGTGCTCCCGGCGACCGGCGTCACCGTCGCCGCCATGGGCGCCCTGCTGCTCTGCGCCGCCCTCGGCGCGCCCGACTGGACGCTCTTCGTCTGCGCGGTCGTGGTCGGCTGCATGCCGGCCATGGGCTCGCTGGTCCGTGCCCGCTGGGCGCACCTGTACAAGGGCTCGCCGCTGCTGCACACCGCGTACTCCTTCGAGTCGGTGGTCGACGAGATCGTCTTCATCGTCGGACCGATCCTGGCGGTCGGCCTGTCGACCTCCTGGTTCCCGGAGGCGGGCCCGCTGCTCGCGACGATCTTCCTCGCCGTGGGCGTGCTGCTGTTCTGCACCCAGGGCCGCACCGAGCCCCCGCCGCACCCGGCCGCCCAGGCGGCCGGCGGCACGTCCGCGCTGCGCACCCGGGGCCTGCTGGTGCTGGTGCTGACCTTCGTGGGGGTCGGCGCGGTCTTCGGCAGCGTCGAGGTGACCACCGTGGCCTTCGCCGACCACCTCGGCCACAAGTCGCTCTCCTCCATCGTGCTGGCGGTCTACGCGCTCGGTTCCTGCATCGCCGGGATCGTCTTCGGGGCCCTGAAACTGCGCGGACCGCTCTCCCGGCGGTTCCTGGTGGGGATCATCACACTGGCAGTGAGTATGCTGCCGCTCCTATTCGTGAAGAACCTCGTGGCCCTGGCGCTGGCGCTGTTCGTCGCCGGGCTGTCCATCTCCCCCACCATGGTCACCACCATGGGGCTGGTGGAACGGATCGTGCCTGCGGCCAAACTGACCGAGGGCATGACCTGGACCACCACCGGGCTCGCCGTCGGCGTGGCCTTCGGCTCCTCGGCCGCGGGCTGGGTGGTGGACGCCGCGGGCGCCGACGCCGGGTTCCGGGTGACCGTGGCCGCCGCGACGCTCGCATTCGCCGCGGCGTTCCTCGGCTCACGCCGGCTCCGGTCGGCTCCGGAACAGCAGGAGCGTGCACGTGTCGACGCAGACCACGCAGACCCAGACCACGCAGACCCAGCCAGGTCTGTGGAGCAACTGGGCCGGTAACCAGACCGCGCGCCCGCGACGGGTGGTCGCACCCGGCTCGGTCGCCGAGCTGGCCGAGGCGATCGGCGCGGCGACCTCCGACGGCCTGCCGGTCAAGGCGGTGGGCAGCGCCCACTCCTTCACGTCCATCGCCGCCACCGACGGCGTGCTGATCCGCCCGGACCGCCTGACCGCCGTGCGCGGGATCGACCACGCGGCGGGCACGGTCACGGTCGAGTCCGGACTCGGACTGGAGAAGCTGAACCAGCTGCTGGAGCACGCCGGCCTGGCGCTCACCAATATGGGCGACATCATGGTGCAGACCGTCGCGGGCGCCACCAGCACCGGCACCCACGGCACCGGCCGCGCCTCCGGCTCACTGGCCGCGCAGATCAAGGCCCTGGAGATCGTCCTCGCCGACGGCACGGTCACCCAGTGCTCCCCGACCGAGAACCCCGAGCTGTTCCAGGGAGCCCGCCTCGGCCTCGGCGCTCTCGGCGTCGTCAGCGCGATCACCTTCGGCGTGGAGCCCGCCTTCCTGCTCACCGCGCACGAGCAGCCGATGTCCTTCGACGAGGTGGTCGGCCGCTTCGAGGAGCTGGCGACCGGGAACGAGCACTTCGAGTTCTACTGGTTCCCGCACACCGAGGGCTGCAGCACCAAGCGGAACAACCGCAGCGAGGGCCCGGCGGCGCCGCTGCCGAACTTCAAGAAGTGGCTGGACGACGACTTCCTGTCCAACACCGTCTGGGAAGGCGCCTGCCGGGTCGGCCGGGCGCTGCCGAAGACGATCCCCGGCATCGCGAAGATCGCCAGCAAGGCCTGGTCCGAGCGCACGTACACGGACGTCTCGTACAAGGTGTTCACCAGCCCGCGCCGGGTCCGCTTCGTCGAGATGGAGTACGCGGTCCCGCGCGAGGCGGCCACGACGGTGCTGCGGGAGCTCAAGCGGCTGGTCGAACGCTCCGACTGGAAGGTCAGCTTCCCGGTCGAGGTTCGCGTCGCGCCCGCCGACGACCTGTGGCTGTCCACCGCGAACGGGCGCGACACCGCCTACATCGCGGTCCACCTCTACCGGGGCACCGCGGACCAGGGCTACTTCACCGAGGTGGAGAAGATCATGACGGCCCATCAGGGCCGCCCGCACTGGGGCAAGCTGCACACCCGCGACGCCGCCTACCTGGCGAAGGCCTACCCGCACTTCGCCGACTTCACGGCACTCAGGGACCGGGTCGACCCCGAGCGCCGCTTCGCCAACGACTACCTGCGGCGTGTGCTCGGCGACTGACCTGCCCAGACGCCCACCGGCCGCTCAGGGCGACGGCGTGACCTTCGGGGTCGCGGCGTCGCCCGAGGTGCCGGAGCCCGAACCGGCCCCTGAACCGGAGCCGGAGCTCGGTGAGCCCGACGGCGTCGTGGGGGGTGGTGTCGTGTCCGTACTCGGGCTCGTGCTCGGGCTCGGACTCGCGCTGGGTTTCGACGACGGGCTCGTGCTCGGCGTGGCAGCGCCCTGCTGCTTGCTGTCCGATCCGTTGCTCGACCGCCCGCCGGTGCTCTGCCCGCCCGTGCCCTGCCCACCGCCGGACGGGTCGGCCGGAGCGGAGGTGCCGGAGTTCGACCTCCCGCTGCTGCCGCCCCACTGACCGGCGGGCTTGCCCACCACCAGCTCCATCACGCCGACCGTCCCCATCGCCAGGGCGAAGACGAGCGTCGCGGTGACCGCGTAGACCTTCCAGCTCTTCGGCTTCCAGGTGTTCCGCCCGCGATAAACAGCCACGGCCTCGGCTGATTCCGGCGGGTTGATTCGCGCCATCATCCGGGTCCGCTCGCCACCCGGGTCGAACGGGTCGAAGACCTGCGTCTTCTCGCCGGTCCGCTCGCTTGCCCGCTCTTCCACCGGCTCCGCCGGATGCGAGGGCTCGACCAGCGCCGCGCCGCTCGACATCTCCCGGAGCTGCTCGCCGGTGCGCCGGAACAGGTGCTGGAAGAGCGCACCCCCGGTCGTCGCGCCGACACTCACCACCGCCGCGCCGAGAATCGTCCCGTACACACCGAGCTGCGAGGCCAGCACCGCTCCGACCACCGCCGCGAGGGCGCTCGCCGCCACCTGCGCCACGCTCAGATCGAGGGTCCTTCGCTCGGACGTTCGGCCCGACGTATCCAAATCCTCCATCAATGCCCCTCGATATCCGCCTTTCTCCATCGTGCACCAGGTACGACCGTTCGATGGACGGAGAGGTTCCGGATGGCCGAAATGTGTGAAGATGATCACCGTACGTCTCCCGGCGGACCGCCATCGGAGTGGCAACCCTTGAGAATCCGGTGATTCGGGGCACACTTGAGCCGCGAGCCGCACCATCCGGGCGCCACGAATGGAGTACTGTTCGTGAGGCCTGACTGCGCGCGGTCGGCGACGCTCGTCCCGGGGCGCTCGCCGCGCAAGACGCGATGCCAGGGAGAAGAGAAGCGACGAAAAGTGACACTGAGTCAAAAGAAGTAACTGTGCCATAACGGTGAGTCGCGGATAGAGGCCGACACACCGGGTAACTCTGCAATGTTGTGGTCCGCCGCCCCTCGGCACGCCACACTCGTTACGGGAGCAGCGACGCAGGTGACGTCGGCAGGCACCACCCGGGAGGTAACCGTGCCCGAACTGCGTGTCGTAGCCGTCAGCAATGACGGCTCACGACTGGTGCTCAAGGCTGCCGATTCGACGGAATACTTCCTTCCGATTGACGAGCGGCTGCGCGCCGCCGTGCGCGGCGACCGACCCCGACTCGGCCAGATCGACGTCGAGAGCCACCTGCGCCCGCGTGACATCCAGGCCCGGATCCGAGCCGGGGCGACGGCCGAAGAGGTCGCGCAGCAGGCCGGCATCTCCGTCGAGCGGGTCCGCCGCTTCGAGGGACCGGTCCTGGCCGAGCGCGCCTTCATGGCCGAGCGCGCCCGCAAGACCTCCGTCCGCCGCGCCGGCGAGAGCACAGGGCCGCAGCTCGGCGACGCGGTCGCGGAGCGACTGCTGCTGCGTGGAGCGGAGAAGGACAGCACCGTCTGGGATTCCTGGCGGCGCGACGACAGCACCTGGGAGATCGTCCTCGGCTACCGCGCCGACGGCTCGGCCCGACAGGCTCGCTGGACGTACGACCCGCCGCGCCGACTCGTCCAGCCCCTGGACGACGAGGCGCGCGCGCTGATCGGCGAGACCCCGGAGCGGACCGAGGAGCCGACCTTCCCGTTCGTCCCACGGATCGCCCGACTCCCCGGAGCCGACCGCGGCATGGGCATGCGCCCGCACGCGCCGGAACGCAGCCCGATCGAGCGGATGCCCGTCGAGCGGATGCCGATCGAACGCATGCCCGTCGAGCGGATGCCGATCGAGCGGATGCCCGTCGAGCGCATGCCGATCGAACGCATGCCGGTCGAGCGCGGCGTGCCCGAGCGCACGCCCGATCCCGCCGCCGCGCAGGCGGACGCGCTGGACTCCCTCGACGCGCTGACCAGCATTCTCGACGTCGTCCCCGCCACGCTGCCGTCCGCGCTTCCGGACGAGGCGACGGCTGCCGCCGTCTCCGAGCCCGAGGCGCCGGCCGCGGCGGCGGCGGGCGCCGGCTCCGCATACGCCGACATCCTGATGCCGCGCACCGCGACCCCGCACCGCGACCGGCTCATCGGCTCCACCGACCGCCAGGCCGAGGCTGACGGCGTCCGCCCCGGTCGCCGCGCCGCAGTGCCGAGCTGGGACGAGATCGTCTTCGGCACCCGCCGCAAGAAGCAGGACTAGCGCGCAGTCGCGTCGTTGCGTGAGGGCTGGACCCGCCGGGTGCGGGTCCAGCCCTCAGCGCTGCGGCGGCGCGGCTCCGCGTCAGCTGTCCGCTCGGCCCGGTCGCGGGCCTGTCGCCGCGGGGCGGGCGGGGTCGCCGGACCACTCGCTCCAGGAGCCCGGGTAGAGCGTCGCCGCCAGCCCGGCCACGTGGAGGGCCAGGATGCTGTGCGCGGCCGTCACGCCGGATCCGCAGTAGACGGCGATCTCTGCGTCCGGCGTCGCGCCCAGCGTCAGGAACCGCTCCGCCAGCCGGTCGGCCGGGAGGAAGCGTCCGTCCGCGTCGACGTTCTCGCTCGTCGGCGCGGAGATCGCGCCGGGGATGTGTCCCGCGCGCGGGTCGACCGGCTCGGTCTCGCCCCGGTAGCGCTCACCCGCACGGGCGTCGAGCAGCACGCCGGACCAGCCGCCCGCGCCGTCGGCGTCGACGGTCGGCAGCGCTCCCAGCGTCACGACGAAGTCCCCCGACCCGCCGGACCCGACCGACTCGTCCGCCGGCTCGGCCAGCGAGAGCGGCAGCCCCGCGTCCGCCCAGGCCTTGAGGCCACCGTCCAGCACCCGCACCCGCTGGTGACCCGCCCAGCGCAGCAGCCACCAGGCGCGCGCCGCGGACATCGAGGTCGCCGCGTCGTAGACGACGACCTCGCGGGCGGCGGAGACGCCGGCCCGGCGCAGCGCCGCCTGCAGCACCTGCGGCTCCGGCAGCGGGTGCCGCCCGGCGGCGCCCGGAGCGGCGGCCAGCTCGCGGTCAAGGTCCACGTAGTGCGCACCCGGCAGATGCCCCTTGGCGTACTCCTCCGCACCGGGCGGTCCGCCCAGGGCCCAGCGGATGTCCAGCAGCACCGGCGGCTGCTCGCCGCCGAGCAGCGCGGCGAGCTCGTCGGGGGCGATCAGGGTGGTCGTCGACTGATTCATGGGGACATTCTTGCGCCGAGAGCGGCGTCGGGGGTCGGCAGGTGGCAGCATCGGGAAGGTGAGTGACAGCTTGCGGCAGCCACAGGGCACTCCCTGCTGGGTGAGCCTGATGGCGCACGACCTCCCCGCGGCGCGCGAGTTCTACGGCGCGCTCTTCGGCTGGGCGTTCACGCCCGGCCCGGCCCGGCTCGGCCCCTACGTCAGAGCCAGCGTGGAGGGCCGCCTGGTCGCCGGCATCGGCGCCACCGCCGCGGTGGAGGGGTTCCCTGTCGACTGGGTCACCTACTTCTCCGTCGACAGCGCCGACCAGGTCGCCCAGCGGATCCGCGACTGCGGCGGCACCGTCGCCCTGGGCCCGCTCGACTCCGAGGACGCCGGTCGGCTTGCGCTCGCCGCCGACCCGTTCGGCGCGGCCTTCGGCATCTGGGAGCCGCACGCCCACACCGGCTGGCAGCTGCGGCGGGCGCCCGGCGCCGTGGTCTGGAGCGAGTTGCTCGCCCCCTCGGTGCTGGAGGCAGCCGACTTCTACGCGAAGTGCTTCGGCCTGTCTGCCGTGGAGGACGGCCTGGCCGAGGTGGCCAGTGACGAGGACGCCATACTGCTCAAGGTCGGCGGCCACCGCATCGCGGGCATCCGCCAGGCCGGTCCCGAAGAGCCGCAACCACGCTGGCGGGTCTACTTCGCCGTCGCGGACCTCGACGTGGCGGTCAAGACCACGGAGGCCCTGGGCGGACACCTGGAGCAGGGCGCGCTGGGCACCCACTACGGCGAGGTCGCCTTCCTCCGCGACCCGCAGGGCGGCCCCTTCGCGCTCGTGCGGCTCGCGGACGTGTGATCCGGCGCGGTCGTCCTGATCAGGCCGGAGGCCCTGATCAGGACGGAGCGCAGGAGCTGCCCCGCCCCGCCCCCACTGGCCGGGGCGACCTGATCGAGTGACCGGATGATTGTTTCGCGAAAGGCGCAGCTGCGGATTCGCTAGGCTTCGGTAGGCGAGCCGCCAGTCCCGTCCCACCTGGATTCGGCCTCACGCCCACCGTCGCCGAGCTCTGAGGGGGGAACCGTGCGCCTTTCCGTCGACGAACGGCACGAGCAGATTCTGCGCCTGGTCCGCGAGCGCGGCTCACTCCGGGTCACCGACCTGGCCGACGCGCTCGGCGTCTCGGCCGTGACCGCGCGCCGCGACGTGGAGATCCTGGCCGAGCTCGGGCGGCTGCACCGCGCCCACGGCTTCGTGACCTGGCCGGATCCCGGCGCCCCGGTCCGGTCGGCCTGGCCGCCGGACACCGTGCTCGGGCTGCTGGTACCGGCCGCGTCCTACTACTACGCCGAGGTCATCCGCGGCGCGAAGACCGCCGCCGCGGCGGCGGGTGTGCGACTGATCCTGGGGATCTCCGACTACCGGCCCGAGCAGGACAGCGCGCAGATCGCCTCGATGCTGAGCGCCGGCGTCGGCGGCCTGCTGCTCACCCCCACCTGGCCGGACGGGACGCCGAGCGCCGCCGAGGAGGAGGCCCTGCTCGGGCTCGGTGTCCCGACGGTGCTGCTGGAGCGCCGCGCCTCGCCGGGTTCTGGCCTGGCCGAGCTGGACCGGGTCTGCACCGACCACGTGCACGGCGCGTCCGTCGCGGTACGCCATCTCGCGGCGCTGGGGCGTCGCCGCATCGCGCTGCTGGCCCACCCCGGCACGCCCACGGCCGAGTTCATCAGCACCGGATACCGGGTCGGCATGGCCTCGGTCGGTCTGCTGCCGCCCCCGCTGCCGAAGCCGACCGACTTCGCCGACGCGCTGGCCGCTCTCCCCACCGCCGTCGCCGACGGCCAGGTCGACGCGGCGCTGGTGCACACGGACACCGACGCCCTGGTGCTGCTCCAGCAGCTGCAGGCGCACGGGCTGCGGGTGCCGCAGGACATCGCGCTGGTCGCCTACGACGACGAGACCGCCGCGCTCGCGGACGTGCCTCTCAGCGCGGTCGCGCCGCCCAAGCACGCGCTCGGCGAGACCGCGGTCGAGCTGCTGCTCCAGCGGATGGGCGAGGCTCCGGAAGCGGGGCCGGCAGGGGCGCAGCCGCCGCGCCGCCACCTGGACCTGCTGCCGGCGCTGCGGGTACGGGCCTCGACCGCCTCGGACTGAGCCGCACGCATCGCAACACTTGTTCAGACAAGTTTCTCCTTCCAGTCGATGGAAAGCGCTTTCCGAAGCAGCTGCGCACCGCTAGGGTGGCCACAGTCCAGCCGCCAGCCACCCCGCACCTGCTTCCGTCCGTGGAGAGCCCGCCATGCCAGACCCGCACCAGCCGACCCGCCGCGTCCTCGTCGTCGGCATCGACGGGGTCCGCCTCGATCTGCTCCCCGAGCTGGCCACCCCGCGCCTCGACGAGGTCGTCGCCGCCGGATTCCTCGCGCCGGTCCGGATCGACTCCGGCACGCCGACCATGTCCGGACCCTGCTGGGCCACCATCGCCACCGGCGTGCACATCACCAAGCACGCCGTCTGGAACAACGACTTCAGCGGCAACCGGCTGGCGATCTACCCGGACTTCCTGACCCGCCTGAACCACGGCTTCGGCCGCCGCACCTACGTCGCCGCCGGGTGGGAGCCGCTGGTGCTGGCCCGCAGCGGCGGTCCGCTCTTCAACGGTCCCTCCCGGCTCAGCTTCGCCGCACCGGCCGAGGAGAGCTGCGAGGAGTGGGAGGCCGTCGACGAGCAGATGGTCCGCGACGCCGTACGGGTACTGCGCGAAGAAGACCCGGAAGCGACCTTCGTCTACCTGGGCGCGGTCGACGAGACCGCCCATCTGCGCGGCTGCGGCGACGACTACCGCGGGGCGATCCTCCGCGCGGACGAGCGGCTCGGCCGGCTGCTGGACGCGGTCCGGGCCCGGCCCGGCTACCCGGACGAGGCCTGGACGGTGATCGTGGTGACCGACCACGGGCACGTCGACGAGGGCGGCCACGGCGGCGACAGCGAACTGGAGCGCACCGCCTGGATCGCCTGCTGCGGGCCGGACTTCACGCCCGGCCAGCGCGTCGCGCAGCTGCGCCACGTCGACGTCGCACCGCAGGTCTTCGCCTCGCTCGGCCTGCGCGCGGACCGTCACTGGACCCTGGACGGCCTTCCGTTCGCCGAATCCGCGGCAGCCGCAGCCGCTGTCGCAGCCGTCACGACCTCCGTCAGCCAGCCGTTGCCCGCCGTCAGCATCGGCGCCAACGGCTCCGCACCCGGGTACCAGCGCGCCTCGTACTCCCACACCACCCAGCCCGCGTAACCGCCCGCCACGGCCGCGGCGAGTGCCGCGGCCGGGTCGAGCACGCCGGCGCCGAGCGCCACCGGCGTCAGGTCCCCTTCCGCGCGCACGTCCTTGACCTGCAGATAGCCGAGGTGCGGCCGCAGCAGGTCGAAGGCGTCCGCCGGCTCGTCGCCGGCGAGCCGGGTGTGCAGCACGTCCCAGAGCGCGCCCGCGGCCGTCTCCGCGCCCGACCCCGACCCCGATCCCGCGCCCGCGCCCGCCGCACACAGCAGCCGCGCGGCGTCGGCGGCGGCGCGGTGCGAGTCGTGTGTCTCCAGCAGCACCCGCACACCGCAGGTCTGCGCCAGGCTCCCGACCGCCCGCAGCCGCCGGACGGCGCGCGCATCGGCCTGCGCCCGGGCCGCCGCGTCGCCCGCGAGCGCCCCGGCGCCGGGGAAGACCCGCAGGTTCCGGGCCCCGATGTCGGCGGCCAGCCAGATCTCGCGGCGTAGGTGCGCGAGCAGCGGCCCGTCGGGGCCGGGTTCGGCGATGCGTGCATAGCCCGCCAGTCCGATCGGAGTGATCCCGGCGCGCGCGAGTGAGCGGGCGACGAGCGAACGCTCGGCGCGATCGAGTCCCGGATGCACCGGCTCCTCCGGCGCACAGCGCAACTCCACCCCGCTGTAGCCGGAGCCGCTCAGCAACTCCAAGGTCTCGCCGAGCGGAAGCCCCGGCAGCCCGAGCGTGGACACCCCGAACCGGATCCCCGGCGGCTCCGGGCTCACGCGTGCCTGCGCCGTTCGGGCTCGTCGGCCCGGGAGAAGTCGAACTCCGGCTGCGGCTCGAGCGCAGGCACGGCCTCGTGACCGGTGGCGAACGCGCGCACCTGGGCCAGACCCCCCGCGAGCGCCGGTAGTTCGGTCGTCCCGTCCGGCGACGGCGCGGTCGACCAGCGGATCTCGAGCGTGTCCGCGACCGCTCGCGGGAAGGCGTGCACCCGGCGCACGCCCACCGTGCCGCCGGACGCCAGCAGTCGGCCGTCGGGTGCACGCACCTCGTGGCGGACGATGTGCTGACCTGTCGTCAACTCCTCGCGCAGCTCGAGATGGTCCAGCTCGGTCGGCCTCCCGAAGCGCATGCGCACACCACCGGCCGCTCCGTCGGGCAAGGGTTCGAGCTCCCCCGCCACCGGCGCGGCGAAGCGCCGACGCAGCTCGCCG
The DNA here is from genome assembly GCF_041262525.1 of Streptacidiphilus sp. MAP12-20. Lineage (NCBI taxonomy): Bacteria > Bacillati > Actinomycetota > Actinomycetes > Kitasatosporales > Streptomycetaceae > Streptacidiphilus > Streptacidiphilus sp. MAP12-20. Next base: position 35,840 of record NZ_JBGCCK010000009.1, on the reverse strand, counting down.
GTGAAGTCCAGCAGCCGCTGCCGGTCCACCGGATCGAAGCGACCGCTGCGGTCCGGTGGAACGTTCAGCAGCAGCCCCGCTCCCAGACCCACCGACCGGTACCAGATCGCGAGCAGGTGTTCGCGGCTCTTCACCTGGTGCTGCTCTCCCGGATGCCAGAACCAGTGGCGGCGGATCGAGACGTCGCACTCCGGCGGCAGGTAGCGCACGCCGTCGAGCGCACGCCCCTCCCCCTCGAAGAGGCTGACGCCGGTCCGGTCCGCCGGATACCAGCAGGGGTCCGCTGCCAGGCCGTCCTCGTTGCCCACCCAGCGCAGGGTCGGGCGGCCCATGTTGAAGACCATCGCATCCGGCTGGTACCGGTCGATCACCGCCATCACCCCGTCCCAGTCGTAACGGCGCCCCTCCGAGCCTGCCCCGTCGAACCACAGCTCGGCGAGTGGGCCGTACTTGGTGCACAGTTCCGTCAACTGTCGCTGGTAGTAACGGTCGTAGGCATCAGGATCGGAGTAGCAGGGCGCGTGCCGGTCCCAGGGCGAGAGGTAGAGGCCGAGCCCGATGCCCACCTCCCTGCAGGCCTCGGCCAGTTCGCCGACCACGTCCCCGCGCCCATCCCGCCAGGGGGCGGAGCGGACCGAGTAGTCCGTGGTGGCGGTCGGCCAGAGGCAGAAGCCGTCGTGGTGCTTGGCGGTGAGGATCACGTGCGCGGCCCCCGCCTCGCGGGCGGTCTCGGCCCACTGCCGCGCGTCGAGTGCGATCGGGTCGAAGCTGCGCGGGTCGAGCGTGCCGTCGCTCCATTCGCGGCCGTGGAAGGTGTTCGGCCCGATGTGGACGAAGATCCCGAAACCCCGCTCCTGCCAGGCGAGCTGGCCGGCTGTCGGAACGAGCGGTGACGACATGGTGCTCCAGCTGGCTCGTGGGCCGTCAGACGTGTGGGGTTCAGGCCGTGCGGTATTCAGGCCGTGCCGTACTCAGGCCGTGCGGTCGAGTTCCTCGCGCAGCACGGGATGGGCGAAGGGCAGGTCCCGTCCGAAGCGGGCCACCTCGGCGATCGCCGAGTCCGCCATCCGATGCAGCTCACCGCCGACCGATCCGGCGATGTGCGGGGTCAGCACCACGTTCGGCAGCTCGTAGAGCGGGGAGTCGGCCGGCAGCACCTCCGGATCGGTCACATCGATCACGGCGTTCAATCGTCCTGAGGCCAGCTCCGCGATCAGCGCCTCGGTGTCGACCAGGGACCCACGGGCGGTGTTGATCAGGGTCGCTCCGTCGCGCATCAGGGCCAGCCGCGATCGATCGATCAGGTGTCGGGTCTCGGGCAGCGCCGGGGCGTGGATGCTCACCACGTCCGACGCCGCGCACAGCTCGTCCAGGCCGACCTTGCGCACGCCCAGTGCCCGCGCCTCGTCCTCGCCGAGGTAGGGGTCGCTGACCAGCAGCTCCAGGTCGTAGGGCCGGAGCAGTTCGATCACCCGGCGACCGATCCGCGAAGCTCCGATCAGGCCGACCGTACGACGGTAGTTGCCGACCTCGGGGTACCGGTGGTGCCAGTCGGAGCGGTGCCGCAGTCGGCGGAAGTCGTCCCTGGCGCGCAGCACCCCCTTGTTCGACATCAGCACGGACGCGACGGTGTACTCGGCCACCGGCAGCGCATTGGCCCAGGCCGCCGACGAGACGACCACCCCGCGCTGCCAGCAGGCCTCCGAGACCAGGTACTTGACCGAGCCGGCGGCGTGCACGATGGCCCGCAGCCGCGGCGCGGCCGCCAGCACCTCGGCGTCCACCGGGGGGCAGCCCCAGAAGGTGAAGAGCACCTCGGTCTCGGCGAGGGCCGCTCTGGCCGCCGCCGTCGAGAAGTCGTTCAGCACCGGGTTGCCGGGCGCGACCTCGGCCACGTCGTGCAGGCGGCGGAGCTGGTCCGGCCCCAGGATGCGCGGCAGCAGCCCCGGGTCCATGGCCAGCGCGGTGCGCGGCCGGTGGAGTCGGGAGACGGTCATGCGATCAGGCTCCTTGCTCGCCGGCAGCGGCTACTTCACGCTTCCGGCGGTGAGCCCGGAGCGCCAGAAGCGCTGCAGGCAGACGAACAGGACGAGGACGGGCAGCACCGCGATGACCGAACCGGAGATCACCAGCGACACCATCGACGGGGCGTCGGCGGCCACGCCCTGGTCCCAGATGTAGAGGCCGACGCTGACCGGGTAGAGGTTCTGGTCGGAGAGCATCACCAGGGCCAGGAAGAAGCCGTTCCAGATCGCCGAGAACTGGAAGAGCATGATCGTGGTGAAGCCGGACTTCATCATCGGCAGGCCGATCCGGCTGAAGATCCGCAGCTCCCCCGCGCCGTCGACGCGCGCCGCCTCGACCACCTCGTCGGGGACGTAGCCCTGGGCGAAGACCCGGGCCAGGTAGACCCCGAAGGGGTTGACCACGGAGGGGATCAGCACCGCCCACACCGTGTTGACCAGGTGCGCCTTGCTGGCGAGCAGGTAGAGCGGCAGCACGGTCGCCGCGCTCGGCACCAGCACGCCGAGCAGGACCAGGCCGAACAGCTTCTCCTTGCCCCGGAAGACGTACTTGTCGAAGGCGTAGCCGGCCGCGCAGCTGACCAGCGCGGAGAAGGCCGAACCGACGCCCGCGTAGAGCACGGAGTTGAGCAGCCAGCGGAAGTAGACCCCGCCCTCCTCGTGCATCAGGCCGCTCAGGTTCCCCCAGAGGTCCAGGTAGGAGAAGTCCAGGGTGTGGCCGCTCATGATGCCGGTGGAGCTCTTGGTCGCCGCGAAGATCATCCATATCGCGGGGAAGAACGCGTAGAGCGCGGCCAGGGCCAGCGCCGAGTTGACTGCGGCGGCGGACATCCAGCGCGGACGGCGCTTCGACGGTGCGGCGATGGTCATGTCCGCCTCCAGGGGTTCGAGAGACGGGTGACGGCGAAGGAGAGCAGACCGCAGACGAGCGCGAGCAGAATCGATCCTGCGGCGGCGTAGCCGTAGTTGGAGTCCTTGAACGCCTGCACCCAGTTGTAGAGGTTGGGCGTCCACTGACTCGTGATCACTGCGGGTGCCGACTGCTGCAGCAGCAGTGGCTCCTGGAACAGCTGCAGCACCCCGATGGCGGTGAACAGGCCGACCAGGCCGACGCTGCTGCGGATGCTCGGCAGCTTGATGCTCCAGGAGGTGCGCAGCTCCGAGGCCCCGTCGATGACCGCCGCCTCCAGCACCTCGCGCGGAATGGCCTGCAGCGCGGCGTAGAAGACCACCACGTTGTAGCCGAGGACCTCCCACAGCGCCACGTTGACCAGGGACGGCACCGCGACGAACGGCGAGCCGAGATCGAAGGTGATCCCGCCGCTCTGCAGGGCGGAGACGACCGGGCTCACGCCAGGTGTGTAGAGGTAGAGCCAGACGATCGCCGCGATGATTCCGGGCACCACGTGCGGCAGGAACAGGGTCAGTTGGAAGAAGCGCTTCGCCCGGGCGAGTGCGGAGTCGAGCAGCAGCGCCACCGTGAGCGAGCCCGCGATCATCACCGGCACGTAGAGCACGGCGAAGATCGCCACGTGCAGGAAGCCGTCCCGGTAGGCCGGGTCCTTCAGCACGTCCAGGTAGTTGCCGAACCCGCTGAAGACGGTGGTCGGCGGGCCGCCGAAACCGAGCCCCGAGTGGTGCTCCTTGAAGAAGCTGAGCCAGAGCGCATAGCCGATGGGGGCCAGCGTCGCCGCCGCGAAGAGCACGAAGAACGGCGCGAGCAGGGCCGCGGCCGCGCCGCCGGTCCGGAGGGTCCGGCGGCGGGCCGCGGGCGCCCCTTCGGACGTCCGCGGCGTGGCGGCCGGCTTGGTGAGGACAGCCACGGCTGCGACCTCAGCCCTGCGTCACGTTCAGGCCGGCGGCCTTGATCTGCGACAGGGTCTGGTTCTGCGCGGCCTGCACCGCGGCGCTGATCGTGCCGCCCTTGCCGACCTTGCCCCACGGGTCGGCGAAGTCGGCCCAGGTGCTCACCATCAGCGGCCCCCAGGTCCAGCCGTTCTTGACGGTGGTCGCGGCCTGCTTGCTGACGGCGTAGATGTCCTGGCCGCCGTAGAAGCTCGCGTCGAAAGCCTTCTGTGCGACGTCGGCCATGGCCGGGTCGGCGGGCAGGGCGCTGGAGGCGCCGCCCGCGACGCGGGTGGCGACGGCGTCGGCGTTGGTGGACATCCAGGAGGCGAACTCGACCGCGGCGGCAGCGTGAGTGCTGTTCTTGCTGACCGCGTAGCTGGAGCCGCCCATGGTTCCGGTGGCGGGGGTGCCGTCCCAGTTCGGGAGCGGGGCGACCGCCCACTGACCGGCCGAGGTGGGCGCCATCGGCTTGAGGTAGGCGCCCTCGTAGGAGCCGTTGATCATGCCGATCACGTTGCCGCTGCCGATGGCGGCGGTGAGTGCCGGGCTGCTGCTGAGGTCGGTGGTGACCTGGCCTGCGTCGATCAGGCCCTGCCAGTAGGCGGCGACCTTCTGGGTGTTGGCGTCGGTGAAGTTGACCTTCCAGCTGTCCCCGCTGGTGCCGAACCACTGGGCGCCGGCCTGCCAGGCGAGCGACGCGAACATGGCGGCGTCGTCGGTCGGGAAGTTGGCCAGGTGCAGCTTGGGGTTGGCCTTCTGCAGGGCGGCGGCGTCGGCCTTGAACTGGTCCCAGGTGGTCGGGACGGTCAGGTTGTACTTCTGGAACAGGTCCTTGCGGTAATAGAAGACCGTCGGCTCGATGTCGAAGGGGACGGCCCAGGTCTTGCCGCCGAGGGTGGTCAGCGGCATCGCGGTGCTGAGCGCGGAGCTGGTCGCGCTGCTCACGGACGAGCTGATGTCCTGCACGTCGCCCTGGCTGACGAAGTTCGGGAGCTCGGAGTACTCGACGTTGAAGAGGTCGGGACCGTTTCCCGCCTTGATCGCGGCGAAGTCCTTGGCGTAACCGGCCGGGCCGCCCGTGGTCTTCGAGAGGGTGACGTGGACGTCCTTGTGGGTCTTGTTGAACTCCGCGACGACCTTGTCCGAGTTCTTGGTCCAGGTCCAGAAGGAGATCTCGACGGGCTTGCCCGAAGCTGCGTTGGCGGCGTCGTTGTTGCTGCTCTTCGCGCTGCTGCCGCAGGCGGTGAGGGTGACCAGGGAGAGCGAGGCGCAGGCCGCGAGGGCGAGGGCGCGGCGACGGCGGGACGAGCTGTGCGTCATTGCTGAGCTCCTGTCGGAGGGCAACCCGGAGGGTGGGGGCCGCAGGCGGGGGTCAGGAAACGTGATCGAGGATCGTGATCGCCTCGGGGGGCTCGCGAGCGAACCGAGGCGATGAAGCGTCATCCTTGGGCTCGAATCGCTCGCCGTCAAGAGCGAATCATCGAAAAACTTTCATTTGATCACTCGATCGAAATCCGATGGGTCAGATGAGCAGATGCTCACGCCGCGCGGGCAGGACACCCGCCGGCTCCGGGGTGTCGCCGCAGGATACGCGCACCCTGAGCGAGGGCAGCAGGTCGAGGTGCCGGTGGGTGACCTCCTCGCCGTCCACGCCTCCGGCCCGCACCCGCAGCCGGTCGAGCAGCATCGCCACCGCCGTCTCGCCGAGCTGCCGCTTGGGCGGCGCGACGGCGGTCAACGGCACGTCGGCGAGCGCGGCCACCTCGTCGTCGTAGGCCACCAGCGCCAGGTCGTCGGGAACCCGCAGGCCCTGCTGGTGCAGCGCCTGGAGCAGGCGCAGCGCGTCCTCGTCGGTGTGCACCAGCGCCGCGTCGAGCCCGGCGTGCCGAACCGCCTCCACCACGTCGTCGGCCGCCCCTGTGCCACGCCCCCGCGGACCCGGCAGATCGAGCACCAGCGCTTCGAGGCCGAGCGCCGCCACGGCTGCCGCGTAGCCCTCGGCCAGATGGCCCGCGGTAGGCGTCTCCGCGCGCACCAGCAGGCCGATCCGCCGTCGGCCGAGGCGGGCCAGGTGCCGCACGGCGAGCCCCGCCCCCTCGGCGTGAGCGGTGCAGACCCGATCCAGCCCCGCCAGCCCGGTGCCGGCGGCTGCCCGGCGTTCGAGCAGCACCGCGGGCACCCCGAGCCCAAGGATCCGCCGCTCCTCGGCCACGCCGGGCTGTCCGCCGGCCCAGCTGGGCGTCAGCAGCAGGCCCACGACTCCGCTCTCGACCAGGGCGGCCAGCTGCACCCGGTCGGCCTCCGCCGAGTAGTGCGAGATGCCGAGCACCAGGCGAACCCCGGCCCGCGCGGCGGCCGCCTGCGCACCACGGATCACCTCGGCGTAGTAGTAGTCGGCGACCGGCACCAGCATGCCGATGACCAGGGGATCCGCGCCCGCGCCACCGAGCTGCCCAGTCACCGGGAGCGGTGGCAGCAGTGGCGCCGGTGGCGGGGCAGGGAAGAGCGGCGCGCCGCCCGGCCTGGTCACCCGCCCGTGGGCGCGGTCCAGCAGGCCCGCGACGGAGAGCGCCTCCACGTCGCGGCGCGCGGTGGCGGCGGACACCCCGAGCGCGGCGGCGAGCTCGCCCACTCTGAGGCTGGGTCGCTCGCGGAGCAGGTCGAGGATCTGCCGATGCCGGACCTCGGCGGTGGCGCGCATGTGCTTCCCCTTGCAGCTGTCGCGATTTTGAGCGATTCTTTCGCTTAGCGATCATACGATCATTCGCTCTTGACGCAACAGCCTCGGTTTCCTAGATTCGAGGCACTGCTCGCCCCGCCCGCGCCTGCCCCGCCGTACCGAGGAGCGCCGTGCCCCTGCCCTATGTGGTCGACCCCGCCCCTGGCGCCGGAGCGATCCCGCCCCGCACCACCGCCGACTCCGACGCCCCCGCCCTCTCGCTCAACGGTCCCTGGCAGTTCCGCCTCGACGACGGCCCGTGGACCGAGCTCCCGGTCCCGGCCCACTGGCAGCTGCACGGACACGGCTCCCCCGCATACACGAACGTCAGCTATCCCTTTCCGATCGATCCGCCGCACGTCCCGGACGAGAACCCCACCGGCGACTACCGACGCAGTTTCGAACTGCCATCCGACTGGCCGGGCACCGGCTCGGACGGCGGCGCGCGCACCCTGCTCCGATTCGACGGGGTCGACTCCTGCTTCGCCGTCTCGGTCAACGGCACTCCGCTCGGCCATGCCAAAGGAAGCCGACTGGCCCACGAGTTCGAGGTCGGCGAGCTGCTGCGCCCCGGCGCCAACACCGTCGAGGTGCGGGTGCACCAGTGGTCGAGCGGCAGCTACCTGGAAGACCAGGACATGTGGTGGCTCTCCGGCATCTTCCGCGACGTCACCCTGCTGGCCCGGCCCGAGCCCGCCCTCGACGACTTCTTCGTGCACGCCGGCTACGACCACACCACGGGCGCGGGCAGCCTCGCGATCGAAACGGCCGGCGCGACGGCCGGCTCCGGCGTCCGGCTCAGCATCCCCGAACTCGGACTGCACGACGTCGACCCGGCCGGCCCGCACCTGATCGACCGGGTCGACCCCTGGTCCGCCGAGGTCCCGCGCCGCTACGACGCCGTGCTGCGCACCGAGCGGGAGACGGTCCGCCTGCGGATCGGCTTCCGCACGGTCGCGGTCGTCGACGGGCTGCTCACCGTGAACGGAAGGCCGATCACGCTGCGCGGCGTCAACCGGCACGAGTGGCACCCGGAGCTCGGCCGCGCGCTGGACCGGGAGACGATGCTGGCCGACGTGCTGCTGATGAAGCGGCACAACATCAACGCGGTCCGGACCAGCCACTACCCGCCGCACCCCGCCTTCCTCGAGCTGTGCGACGAGTACGGTCTCTGGGTCGTCGACGAGTGCGATCTGGAGACGCACGGCTTCGAGCAGGTCGACTGGCGCGGCAACCCGAGCGACGACCCGCGCTGGCACGACGCGCTGCTGGACCGGATCCGGCGCACGGTGGAGCGGGACAAGAACCACCCCTCGGTGCTCCTCTGGTCGCTGGGCAACGAGTCCGGCACCGGCCGCAATCTGGAGGCGATGGCACGTTGGTGCCGCGCCCGCGACCCGGAACGCCCGATCCACTACGAGGGCGACTGGGACAGCGGCTACGTCGACGTGTACTCGCGGATGTACGCCTCGCACGCGGAGGTCGACGCGATCGGCCGGGGCGAGGAACCGCCGACCCGTGACGGATCGCTCGACGGGCACCGCCGTACGCTGCCGTTCGTGCTCTGCGAGTACGCCCATGCCATGGGCAACGGACCGGGCGGGCTGAGCGAGTACCAACGACTGATCGATCAGCATCCCCGGGTCCAGGGCGGCTTCGTCTGGGAGTGGATCGATCACGGCATCGCCCGCACGGACGCTCAGGGCCGCCGCTGGTACGCCTACGGCGGCGACTTCGGCGAGGAGCTCCACGACGGCAACTTCGTCGCCGACGGCCTGCTCTTCCCTGACCGCACGCCCTCCCCCGGCCTGATCGAGTACGCCAAGGTGATCGAACCGGTCGGACTCGAGCTGGAGACCGGCGGGACGACACTGCGCGTCCAGAACCGCTACGACTTCCGCTCGCTCGCTCACCTCGCGATCGGTTGGACCCTGGAGCGGGACGGACAGGCCGTCGCGGCCGGCGCCGTCGAAATGCCGCCGCTGGCAGCCGGCAGCAGCCTCTCGCTTCCTCTCGACGACGTACTGACCGCAGCGACGGCAACGGCCGGCGCTGCGCCCGGTTCCGAGCTGTGGCTCACCGTCAGCGCCAAGCTGACCGAGGACGAACCATGGGCCACGGCCGGCCACGAGGTCGCCTGGGGTCAGTTCCCGCTCGGCGCCATCGAGCCCGCCACCCGCCCCGACATCGACGTGGACCTGGACATCAACCCCGACGGACTGCTCGGCGTGGTCACGAACGCACGTCTGGACATCTGGCGCGCGCCCACCGACAACGACCGAGGCGGCGGCGAGCGGTCCCTGGCCCGCGCCTGGGAGCGAGCCGGACTGCACCGCATGCGTCACCGCACGATCGACGACGTCACGACGGCCGGTGCGCGCACCGTCCGCACCCGCGTCGCGCCGGCCGCCTCCGACCTCGGGCTGCTGGCGACCTACCGCTGGCGCGCCGAGGGTGGCGGGCTCCGGCTCGACCTGAGTATCGAACCCGACGGCGACGCCGCCCGCTGGGGCGAGCTCACGCTGCCGCGCCTCGGCCTGCACCTCGCCCTGCCCGGCTCACTGGTCCAGGTCGCCTGGTTCGGTCTCGGCCCCGGCGAGTCGTACCGCGACAGCCACGCCGCCGCCCGGGTGGGCCGCTGGGCGATGCCGGTCACCGCGCTGCAGACGCCCTACCTGCGGCCACAGGAGAACGGCAACCGCTCGGCGGTCCGCTGGGCGGAGTTCACCGACCCGCACGGTCACGGACTGCGCGTCGAGGGCGCGCCGGGCTTCGACTTCGCAGCCCGGCCGTGGAGCAACGCGGCCCTGGCTGCGGCGAGGCACCCGCACGAACTGGAGCCGGACGGCCAGTTGCACCTTTTCCTCGACCTCGCCCACGACGGCCTCGGCACCGCGTCCTGCGGCCCGGGCGCCCTCCCCGAACACCGGCTGCGCCCGGGGAAGGCGGAGCTCACGCTGCTCTTCCGACAGACCTGAACAGCTCCGCTGGAAGCTCCAGACTCGACGGAAATGCTCAGGCGTGCGTAATCACCTGCAGCACCGGCGGGTTGCTGCCGTTCTCGCGGCTGTTGAACACCGCCGCGAGACCGGCCGCTCCCAGCGGCCCGAACACCGTGACCGATGCCTTCCCGTCCCCGCCCGCGCCCGGCAGCGCCGCCGCCACGGCCGCCGTGACATCGAGGCCGACCCAGTCGTAGGCGGAGGAGATCCGACCGGTCCCCTGAGCCGTGCCCAGTGCGGGCGCGTTGTTCCAGGTCACGCCGGTCTCCGTCCAGGTGTCCGCGCCGGAGGCGAAGGCCTGGACCGTGGTGAGGGTGCCGCCGCTGTCCTGGACCTGTCCGTAGAGCCAGAGCACGGCCCGGCCGACGGTGCCGCTCAGCTGCGACACGTCGAAGGCGAGCAGCGCCTGCCGGCTGTAGCCGCTGCCGGTCGTGTTGGTGTTCTTGACTGCCAGCGTCGTCGCCGTGCCGTAGTTGACGCCGGCGTAGGACGCGCCGTCGCGCACGTAGGTGTCGGCGCTCGGGGCGAGCAGCGACGCCGTCTCCGGCACGGCCGCGCTTCCCGACGTGGTCAGGGTGACCGTGCGACTCGCTCCGTGTGCGCCGCCGACCTCCACCAGCAGCGTGATCCGGCCCGAGGTGCCCAGCACGCTCACGCCCTGCCCCGGCACGGCCGAGACGTAGCCGGAGCGGGCCAGCGTCACTCGAACCGTCGACGCCGTGCGCGAGGGATCGGCGACCGCCACGGTCAGCGTGCCGTTCTGCTCGCGCATCAGCACCGAAGCGGGCCCGGAGACCGTGATCGGCCCAGCGCTGCCTGCGACGAAGAAGTTGGCGGCGGTGACGCCGGAGGCGCTGTCGCTCACCGCCTGCACCGAAGCCGTGTTGGCCAGCACGCTGACCTGTGGCGACGCGGCGCGCGCGGCGGCTGCCGTCGCGTCGGCGCCGGGCATCAGCAGGTAGCTGTAGCCGACGTTGCTCGGGTCGGTGCCGTGCTCGAACCAGAGCGTCAGATAGCGGCGGGTCAACTGGGTGGTGGAGGCACCGGTGTTGATGTCGGACCAGGCGCCGGTGCGGGCTTCCCTCAGCGCGTTGACCGTCGCACCGCCCGGGAAGACGTACGCGCCGAAGCCGCCGATCGCGACCGACGTCGCCCCGGTGAAGGTGTTCGACCAGCCCAGCGTGGTCGACTGAACACTTCCGTCCACAGTGAGCGAATGAGTGCCGCTCGCGCCCAGGTTGCGGTTGTCGATCACCGTTTCGACCGGAACGCCGTCCGTGCAGCTGATCCCCGCGCCCAGGCACATGACCGAGTCGTCGAAGAAGAACCACGACTTCTTCCCGGTGATCGTGCTGCTCAGTCCGCGCAGGTCCTGGCCGACCGAGGCGTACGTGCCGTCCGTCGCGCCGCCGACCCAGACCGACGCCGGGTGCGAGGCACCCCAGTCGCCGCCCGCGCCATTGGCCAGGGTCACCGTGGAGACCGTCGTGCCCGGCAGCCGGTAGGGGTTGACCGTGGGCCAGAAGGCATCGGAGTACTGGCCGTTGCCTGAGCTCGCCCCCCACCAGTAGAGCATTCCGTCGTTGGTGTGCCAGCCCTTGAGGTTCTCGCCGTTGCCGGTCTCGTAGTAGGTGGTGCGCGCGCTCGCCATGCTCAGCGAGGCGGCCCAACCCGTACGCCGGAAGACGGCCCGGTCCATGCCGAAGACGTGCGCTCCGACGGGCTCGGCCGCCGCCGTCACCGTCGAGTCGTTGAGCAGCGCCTGCGCCCGCGCGAGCCCCGGCACGCCGACCGTCCGATCGCTCATGAACGGGCTGTAGTAGTCGCGCTGCGCCCAGCCCTTGACCATGCCCTTCCAGCTCGCCGTCTGCGCGGCGGGCGCCACCCCGGCGTCCGCCAGCAGCAGGATCCCGTTGATCAGACCGTGACCACGGGTGTGGTCGTCCTGCTGGATCTGCAGCGGATCGCTCAACTGCACGCCCCGGCTGATCGCCCGTCCGGAGACGCCGTCCATGACCAGCCCGTTGTAGAGGAACGGGGCGTAGGCGCGAGTGACCGAGTCGTACAGGTTCTGCACCCCTGGATCGGTGATCGCCCAGCTCGATCCGGAGAGCAGGTAGAGCAGCGAGGCGACCCCGCCCAGCAGCACCGCGCCGTAGGAGCCGGCGTAGGGCAGGTAGGTGTGCTGGATGAACGAGCCGTCCGCGTAGAGCCCGTCGCCGTTCAGCACATAGGGGAAGACCGGCGAGAGCCCGCCCTGCGCGGTCGTCAGCTTGGCCGAGCTCTTGCCCAGCACCCCGCGCAGCGCGAGCACATGGCAGAGGTCGACACGGTTGGCCCCGGTGCTGGTGCCGCTGTAGGCCGCGACGGCGGAGTCGGGGACGAAGTGGTCGATGGCGGAGCAGTAGTCCGCGATCTGCGTCGAGCTCAACTGCGCGTACATCAGCACGCAGATGTCCGCCAGCTGCTCCGGACTGCCGATCTGCCAGTCCCACCAGTTGTTGTACGTGGTGGTCGTGGGCGTGTAGGCGTGGGCGTGCATCCAGTCCAGGCCGGTGGCGATCGCGGTGGCCAGGGCGGAGCTGCCGGTCTGACCGGTTCCGGGCTGCACGTAGGCGAGTGCCATGGTCTTGAGGCGACTGAAGCTCGTGGTGACGTTCGCGGAGACGGTCCCGATGGGAAGGTCGGGCCAGAGCGAGCTGCTGGTCGCGGCCATGGTGCTGAGGTTGGTGCTCGCCTGGCTGCCGGTCGTGGCCAGCATGGTGGCGAAAGGCGCGGCGGTGGAGTCGAATCCGGTGCCGGTGAGCAGTTGCAGCCAGCGGGCCCGCAGACCGTCGTACGCGTCGGCGGCGGCTGCCGACGTGGCCGCGCCGAGCCAGCTGCCGCCGGCGGTCAGCGCGGTGACAGCCGCACCGAGCTGGATGAACCGACGGCGGCTGAGCGGGTGGGGCCCGCGGGCGGGGGTGAGGTCGGAGTTCGGTGTGGGGGAGTTGGAGCGGCTCTGCATCAAGGCCTCCTTGCCTCGAAACGTCCGTTCCGGGCAGGCGGAGGCGCGCCGCGTCAGTCTTGGCCGCGTCATTCCGGGGGAGCGGCGCGGGTGGGGAAGGCCCGCCTCCGTTCCCGGGTGGCATGACGGTAAACGCTTTCCAGTCTGCGGTCAACGACTCCGACAGCAAGCACCGCCGACCGACCGCAGGCGGCTACCGACCCGCCTCGCGCCCATCCTGCGCCGACACCCGCACCACAACACAACGCACCCACACCCGCACCGCCACCCGCAGTACTAGCGTCGCGCGAGCCCCGTACTCCCCCGCAGGATCAGCTCCGCGGGCAGCTTCACCTGCCGCGGCACCTCCGCGCCGTCCTCGAGGACGAGGCGAAGTGCCGCCTCGCCCGCGGCCTCCAGCGGGAGCCGGACCGTGCTCAGCGGCGGGCACAGGTCCGCCGCGAAGGGGACGTCGTCGAAGCCGACGACCGACACCTGCTCGGGCACCGCGAGCCCGAGGTCGTCCCTGAGCCCCGCCAGCGCACCCGCCGCCATGACGTCGTTGAGCACCAGCACCCCGGTCAGCTCAGGCCGCTCGGTCAACAATCGGACCGCCGCCCCCCGACCACCCTCGCGGGTGAAGTCCCCGGAGCGGACCGCGCCCGGATCCCACGGCGCGCCCAACGCGCGCAGCGCACGACGCGCCCCGTCGAGCCGGTGACGCACCGTCAGCAGCTCCTCCGGACCGGAGACCACGCCGATGCGCCGGTGCCCGAGCTCCCACAGCCCCTGCACCGCCAGCCCGCCGCCGGACCGGTTGGCCATGGCCACGGTGTCGAGATCCGGGCCCCGCTCGCCGATGCAGACGACCCGGCCACCGTCAGCCTCGAAGCCCGCGATCTCCTCCGCGAGGCGCTCCGTCGCGGCGGCGTCGACCGTGCCGCTGCCGGCCAGGATCACCGCCCGGGCGCGCTGAGCGCGCAGTCCACGCAGGTACTCCAGCTCCAGGCCGGGCTCACGAAAGGTGGCGGCGATCATCACCAGCAGGCGGTGCTCTCGCGCGGCTCGCATCGCCCCGGCCGCGATCGCGCCGAAGTACGGGTCGGCGACGTCGTGGACGATCAACCCGACCACCGAGCTGGTGGAGCGCGCCAGGGCCTGGGCCGGCGCGTTGGAGATGTAGCGCAGTTCCTCGGCCGCCGACTCGACCCGCCGCCGCAGCTCCTCGCCGACGGTGCGCGTGCCGCTGCCGTGCAGCACCCGGGACGCGGTCGCGAGCGAGACCCCGGCGTGCTCGGCCACCTGCAGCAGCGTCACACCGCCGGTGCGTGCCGGACGGGTCCTTGACCGTGGATTCGCCATGCTCGTAACGTACCTCTTGGAAAGCGCTTTCCATGACACTGACGAGAGGGGCGACACGCTCATGGCACAGAGGTCCATCGGCATCGTGATGAACGGCGTCACCGGGCGCATGGGCTACCGCCAGCACCTGGTCCGCTCCATCCTCGCCCTGCGCGACCAGGGCGGCCTCACCCTCCCCGACGGCACCGTGGTCATGCCCGAACCGGTCCTGGTCGGGCGCAGCGAGGAGAAGCTGCGCACCATCGCCGAGCGCCACGGCCTCACCCAGTGGACCACCGACCTGGACGCCGCCCTGGCCGACCCCGCCAACGAGATCTACTTCGACGCCCAGCTCACCCAGGTCCGCGAGAAGGCCCTGCGCGCGGCGATCGCGGCCGGCAAGCACATCTACACCGAGAAGCCGAGCGCCGACTCCCTCGACGCGGCCCTCTCCCTCGCCCGCGCAGCGCGCGACGCCGGGGTCAAGAACGGCGTCGTCCAGGACAAGCTCTTCCTGCCGGGCCTGCTGAAGCTGAAGCGCCTGGTCGACAGCGGCTTCTTCGGCCGGATCCTTTCCGTCCGCGGCGAGTTCGGCTACTGGGTCTTCGAGGGCGACTGGCAGGCCGCGCAGCGGCCCTCATGGAACTACCGCGCCGAGGACGGCGGCGGCATGGTGCTCGACATGTTCCCGCACTGGCACTACGTGCTGGAGCGGGTCTTCGCCCCGGTCCGCTCCGTCTACGCGCAGGCTGCCACCCACGTCCCCGAGCGCTGGGACGAGCACGGCCACGCCTACCGGGCCACCGCCGACGACGCCGCCTACGGGGTGTTCGAGCTCGACGGCGGCGTGATCGCCCAGATCAACTCCTCCTGGGCGGTGCGGGTGGACCGCGACGAGCTGGTGGAGTTCCAGGTCGACGGCACCGAGGGCAGCGCCGTCGCGGGGCTGCGCAACTGTCGGATCCAGCACCGCGCGACCACGCCCAAGCCGGTGTGGAACCCGGACCTGCCCGCCACCGAGCCGTTCCGCGCCCAGTGGCAGCAGGTGCCGGACAACCAGGACTTCGACAACGGCTTCAAGGTGCAGTGGGAGCAGTTCCTGGCACACGTCGTCGCCGACGCGCCGTTCCCCTACGACCTGCTCGCCGGCGCCAAGGGCGTGCAGCTGGCCGAACTCGGCCTGCGCTCCTCCCGCGAGGGCCGCCGTCTGGATGTCCCCGAACTCAGCCTCTGATCAGCAAGCTCTGACCACCAGGAGCACCCTTGCCCTCCCTTCTGCTTCCGCTTCGCGGCGTCGCCACCCGCTACGAACTGCACGACACCTCGGCCCTGCTCGCGACGCTCCCCGCCACAGCACCACCCGCCCGCAGCCGGACCGTCTTCGCCGCCGCCCACGTGGTCGCCGATCCCGCACGGCCGAACGGTCCCGGCCTGCCTGCCGCCCTCGACTGGGACGCGACGCTCGCCTTCCGGCACCACCTGTGGTCCCTGGGCCTCGGCGTAGCCGACGCCATGGACACCGCCCAGCGCGGCATGGGCCTGGACTGGCCCGCCACCCGCGAACTGATCGAACGCAGCGGCGCGGCGGCACGGGACGCCGGTGGACTGATCGCCTGCGGCATCGGCACCGATCAACTGGGCGCGGCGACGATCGGGGACGCTCATTCGCTCAAGGCGATCATCGCCGCCTACGAAGAGCAGTGGGAGGTCGTCGAGGGCGCCGGCGCGCGCGTGGTGCTGATGGCCAGCCGCGCCCTGGCGCGCGCAGCCGCCGGAAGGCCCGACGACTACGCCGAGGTCTACGGCCGACTGCTCGCGCAGTCGGCGCAGCCGGTGATCCTGCACTGGCTCGGCACGGCTTTCGACCCGGCGCTCGCCGGCTACTGGGGCTCGGACGACCTCGACCGCGCCACCGAGCAGGTGCTCGCGATCATCCGCGACCACGCGGACAAGGTCGACGGCATCAAGGTCTCCCTGCTCGACGCCGACCGGGAAATCGCACTGCGCCGAGCGCTCCCGGACGGCGTGCGCCTCTACACCGGCGACGACTTCCACTACCCGGAGCTCATTGTTGGCGACGAGCAGGGCTTCAGCCACGCGCTGCTCGGCGTCTTCGATCCGCTGGCCCGCCACGCCGCCGCCGCGCTGGACGCGCTGGACCGGGGCGACGCGGCCCGCTACCGGGCGATCCTCGAACCGACCGTGCCGCTGGCCCGGCAGGTCTTCGCCGCGCCGACCCGCCACTACAAGACCGGCGTCGTCTTCCTCGCCCACCTGGCCGGCCACCAGGACCATTTCACCATGGTCGGCGGCGAGCAGGAGAGCCGCGAGGTCGCGCACCTGGCACAGCTGTTCGTGCTCGCGGCCGAGGCCGGTGCGCTGCCCGACCCGGACCTGGCCGCCGACCGTATGCGCACGTTCCTCGCCACGAAGGGCTTCGAGCAGTGACCGCCAGTCCCGCGACCCCCCGCGCGCATTCTCCCCTGCTCCCCGGCCCCGGCCTGGAGCTGCTTGCCCTGAACACCGCCACGACCAAGAACTGGACCCTCGCCGACGCCGTGGCCGGCTGCGTCGAAGCGGGCATCGCGGGGATCGGCCTCTGGCGCGACCGGGTCGCCGAAACCGGACTCGACCAGGCCGCGCGCCTCGTGCGCGACGCCGGACTGACCGTCACCAGTCTCTGCCGTGGTGGCTTCTTCGCCGCGCCCGACGCCATCGAGGACAACCGGCGGGCCGTCGACGAGGCGGCCGCGCTCGGCACCGACACCCTGGTCCTGGTCTGCGGCGGACTGCCCGACGGCAGTCGCGACCTCCCGGCCGCCCGGCGAACCGTCGCCGAAGGCATCGCCGCCCTCGCCCCCTACGCCGAGGCACACGGCGTCAGGCTGGCGATCGAGCCGCTGCACCCGATGTTCTGCGCGGACCGCGCCGTCGTCTCCACCCTGGGCCAGGCCCTCGACCTGGCGGAGCAGGCCGGTCACGGTACCGGCGTCGTCGTCGACACCTACCACGTGTGGTGGGACCCGGAGTTGGAGACCCAGATCGCGCGCGCGGGCGCGGCGGGACTCATCCACGCCTTCCAGGTCTGCGACTGGCTGCTGCCGCTGCCCGCCGACGCCCTGCTCGGGCGGGGCCACGTCGGCGACGGCTCGATCGACATCCCACGGATCGCGGCGCTCGTCGCGGAGGCCGGGTACCAGGGCTGGACCGAGGTCGAGATCTTCAACCAGGAGGTCTGGGACACGCCCGGCACCGAGACGCTGCGGACACTGACCGAACGTCACCGCCGCTTTCTGGCCGCAGGGGCGCCCGCATGCCACTGACTGTGACGAGCAGCACCACCGGCACCGGCTTCCTCAGGAACGGCGTCCCGCACCAGTTCGTCTCGGCCGCGGTGCACTACTTCCGGATCCATCCGGACCAGTGGCGCGACCGCCTGCTGCGACTGCGCGCGATGGGCGTCAACACCGTCGAGACGTACGTCGCCTGGAACCTGCACGAGCGCGAGCGCGGCAGTTTCGACTTCAGCGGCTGGCAGGACGTCGCCGGCTTCGTCCGGCTCGCGGGCGAACTGGGTCTCGACGTGATCGTCCGGCCCGGCCCCTACATCTGCGGGGAGTGGGAGTTCGGCGGCCTGCCGGCCTGGCTGCTGGCGGACAGGTCGATCCGCCTGCGGCTCAGCGACCCCCGCTTCCTGGCGGCCGTCGACTCCTGGTTCGACGCTGTGCTGCCACAGTTGACGCCGCTCCAGGACGACCGGGGCGGACCGATCGTGGCGATGGGGGTGGAGAACGAGTACGGCAGCTACGGCAACGACACCGACTATCTGGCCCACCTGCGGGACGGAATGCTCGCCCGCGACGTCAGCTGCCTCCTCTTCACCGCCGACGGCGCCGAGGACCGGTTCCAACTCGGCGGGCGACTGCCGGGGGTGCTGACCACCGGCACCTTCGGCTCCCGGCCCGAGGAGGCGTTGGACTGCCTGCGCCGACACCAGCCGCAGGGCCCGCTGGTGTGCATGGAGTTCTGGGACGGCTGGTTCGACCACTGGGGCCGACCGCACCGGGTGCGCGATCCGCGCGACGCCGCCGAGGCGCTGGACGCGCTGCTGGCGACGGGCGCCTCGGTCAATATCTACATGGCGCACGGAGGCACCAACTTCGGCTGGTGGAACGGCGCCAACCACGACGGAGCCGACTACCTCCCCACCGTCACCAGCTACGACTACGACGCGCCGGTCGGCGAGGCCGGGGAGCTGACGCCGAAGTTCCACGCCTTCCGCGAGGTGATCGAGCGCCGCATCGGCCCCGTCCCGCACCCGCTGCCGGCGCCGCTGCCGCGCCTCGCCTCCCAGGCGGTCGTGGCCACCGGCCGGGTGGCGCTCCGCGATTGCCTGGACGAGCTGGGCAAGCCGGGGCAGTGGCTGGAGCCGGAGCCGATGGAAACGGTCGGGCAGTCGCTCGGCCTGATCCACTACCGGACCCGCCTGCGCGGTCCGCTCACCACGACCGAACTGCGCGTGGACGGTCTCGCCGATCGGGCGCAGGTCTTCCTCGACGGCGAGTCGATCGGTGTGCTCGAACGAAACCGACCCGAGCAGTCGATCGCGCTGAGCGTCCCCACGAGCGGCGCCGAACTGGAGCTGCTGGTCGAGAACCAGGGCCGGATCAACTACGGCCCGCTGCTCGCCGACCGCAAGGGCATCACCGGCGGCGTACTCCTGGACGGGCGGTACCAGTTCGGCTGGGAGATCCGCCCGCTGCCGCTCGACCCGCTGCCGGAGCTGCCGTTCCTGCTGGACCGACCTGGCCGACCGGGCCGGCCTGACCGGCAGGACGAGGCGACGGGCACGGCCGGTCCGGTCTTCCACCGCTTCGAGCTGGACATCCCGGCCCCCGCCGACGGCTTCCTCGCGCTGCCCGGCTGGACCAAGGGCGTGGTCTGGCTCAACGGCTTCACGCTCGGCCGCTACTGGGAGATCGGCCCGCAGCACACCCTCTACGCCCCTGCGCCGCTGTGGCGCGCCGGACGCAACGAGGTGGTGGTACTGGAACTGCACGAGCCCGGCACCGCGCTGGAGCTCCGCGACGAACCCGACCTCGGCCCCACGGAGACCGCACGCTGCGACTTCTGACCTGCCTGAATCGTTCAGGCCGGGACGATCCGGCCTGATCAGGCGTCAGATCGCTGCCCCGAGGCGCTCTCGAACGGAAGCACGTCCGGCGAGAGCGCCCCGGCGCGGGCCGTCGCCGCCGTCATCCGCCGCCGGTGGTGCCTCCGGCACAGCACCTCGTATCCCACCTGGTCCTCGTTCACCGCCACGTCCCCGATCACCACCTGCGCGCCCTCGACCACCATCACGCCGCCGACGGTCCGCGCGTTGTGCGTCGCCCGCGCCCCGCACCAGCAGAGCGCCTCCACCTGGAGCACCTCGACTCGGTCGGCCAGTTCGATCAGCCGCGCGGAGCCGGGGAAGAGCCGGGTGCGGAAGTCGGTGGTGATACCGAAGGTGAACACGTCGATCGACAGGTCGTCCACGATCCTGGCCAGTTGATCGACCTGCTCCGCCTCGAAGAACTGTGCCTCGTCGCAGATCAGGTAGTCGATCCGGGCGCCGGCCGAGAGCAGCGCCACCACGTGCGCGTGGAAGTCCAGGTGGTCGCCGACCTCGACCGCCTCCGTGCTCAGCCCGAGCCGACTGGAGAGGATCGCCGAACCGGCGCGGTCGTTGCGGGTGAAGATGATCCCCTGCCGCCCGCGCGCCCGGTGGTTGTGGTCCATCTGCAGCGCCAGCGTCGACTTTCCGCAGTCCATGGTCCCGGAGAAGAAGATCAGATCAGCCACGACGGACCTCCAGCAGCGGCACCAGCTGCTCGCCCGGGTGCATGGACCCGTGCAACCCGACCATCGACGACTCCCCCGGCTCCCTGCGCGTGGCGACCACGGCGGCCTCCGCGGCGGCGACCGCGACGACGTCGCCGATCCGGCCGCGCACCCGCTCGTCCACGACGGGCCCGAACCAGCCCGCCTCGATCGCCTCCTCGCGCGAGGCGATCCAGAACCTGTCCCCCAGCTGCTCCCGCCAGGCCGCCAGCACCTCGGCCTCGGCCCCCGGCTGGGCGTAGACGTGCCGCGCACGTCCCTCCCCGCCGAGCAGCAGCACGCCCTCGCGCAGCTCCTGCTGCTCCGGCGCGTCGAAGTCGACGCGCGCCCCCGCTCCCGGATCGGTCGGGATGTCGACCATGCCGTGGTCGGCGGTGACGTAGAGCGCGGAGCGCGGCGGCAACTGCTCGGCGAGACGCTGCGCCAGCCGGTCCACGACCATGAGCTGCCCGCGCCAGGCGTCCGAGCCGACGCCGTGCCGGTGGCCCATCGCGTCGAGTTCGCTGTAGTACGTGTAGACCAGGGCCCGGTCAGTGGCCGCCAGGCGCTCGGCGGCCAGGTCCATCCGCTCCTCGCCGGTCAGCCGGCCGAGGAACTCACCGCCGGAGAGCGCGACCTCGGTCAGCGGGGTGAACTCGAACATGGGCGAGGAGACCTGGCAGGTCGAGATGCCCGCCGCATGGGTCCGCTGGAAGACGGTGGGGTACGGCTGCCAGCTGCGCGGCATCACATGCGGCTGCCAGCGCAGCTGGTTCATCAGCCGCTTCTCGCCGGGGATCCGGACCAGGTACCCGGCCAGCCCGTGCTCGCCAGGCGGCCGCCCCGTCCCGAAGGACGCCAGGCTGGTCGCGGTGGTGGAGGGAAAGCCGACGGTCAGCGGACGACCGCTGCCTGCGAGGGAGCTGGGCAGCAGCGAGGTGAGGAACGGCGCCTCGTCCGGGTGACTGCGGATCAGTTCCCAGCCCAGTCCGTCGACCAGGAAGACGCAGACCCGGTCCGCCTGCGGCAGCTCAAGACCGGTCCCGGGCACACCGTCGGTCCCGGTCAGGCCGAAGCCCGCCGCGATCGCGGGCAGGACATCAGCGAGTGAGGCCGAGCCGTAGGCGGGTACCGGCGCGGCGGAGAGAGGGAGAGTCATCAAGTCGTTTCTGTGCTGGCGTCGTCGCTGTTCTGGCGTCGTCTGCCTCGGAGGGCCCGGACCGGTGCGGCCTCGGCCCGGACAGCCTCGGCGTGGGCAGCCTGTGGCCCGGGCAGCCTCGGCGTGGGCCGTCACTCCGGCGTGCGGGCCGTGGCCTCCGACAGTGCCTGCGCGAAGGCGAGCGCCTGGGCCACGGTCTCCGGACCGTCGCCCGCCTCGCTCACCCGCAGCGACAGGTCGTCGGCCGTCGCGGATCCGGTGTAGCCGTGATCGGCGTCGCAGTTCGGGTCGCCGCAGGCGGCGGGCTCCAGGTCGATCCGGGAGACCGCGCCCCAG
Organism: Streptacidiphilus sp. MAP12-20; assembly: GCF_041262525.1. Classification (NCBI taxonomy): domain Bacteria; kingdom Bacillati; phylum Actinomycetota; class Actinomycetes; order Kitasatosporales; family Streptomycetaceae; genus Streptacidiphilus; species Streptacidiphilus sp. MAP12-20. The sequence goes on along the minus strand of NZ_JBGCCK010000009.1, from coordinate 14,563 downwards.
CCGATGGTCAGCACGACCTCGCGTGGCAGGGTGCCGCGGGTGTAGTTCTCCGGGTTGGCGACGACGCGGCTGACCACGACCGAGGAGATCCGGCCAATTTTGACGCTCTCGGTGGAGGTGGTCGCGTACGGCACCGGGGAGGTGTCGTCGGCGCCCTGCTCATCGGTGTGGCTGACGATGAACCGGGTGTCGGTCAGCACCAGCACCGTGACGTGCCGGCGCACCTCGTTGGCGTCGAAGGTGGTCTCCTGGTGGACCAGGAAGGCGTCGACAACGTCGCTGCCCACCGCCTGCTCGACAGCCTCGGACACGAGGGTCGGGTAGTAGCCGCTGCGCTCGATCGCGGAGCGCAGCCCCTGGGTGGTGGTCGTACCGGTCTTCGCCATACCTACCATCCTGGCACGACCCGGGCCGGACTCATGCCAGCGCGCGCGGCCCCAGATCCGTCCGTGCGGGCAGCCGGGCCAGTCGGACGCCCGCACCCAGCACGCTCAACCCACGCGGAGCGACCAGTACCGGTTCCAGGGTGAGCGAGGCAACCTCCGGCAGGTCGTCCACCAGCTGGGACACCCGCAGCAGGAGCTCCTCCAGCGCGCCGGTGTCCACGGGCTCAGAGCCGCGCCAACCGAAGAGCAGCGGGGCGGCCTTGACCTCGCGGATCAGCGAGGCGGCCTCGGCGCCGGTGGCCGGAATCAGCCGGTGCCCGACGTCCCCGAGCAGCTCGGACGCGACCCCGGCCAGCCCGAAGGAGAGGATCGCCCCGACGGCGGGGTCGACGCTGGCGGAGATCGTGACCTCGACGGCCTGGTGCGCGTCGGGCTGGTGCGCGTCGGGCTGAGGTGGTTCGGCCTGCTGTGGGGCGTGCGGTTCGAGCTTCACGCCGTAGCAGGCGAGCAGGCGCGTCGTGATCCCCGCGTCGAGCACCGCCTCACGCCGATCCCTGCCGCGCGCCTCCCCACTGCGCGCCTCGCCACCGAGCGCCTCGGCGACGATCGCGCGCGCCTGCTGCTCGGCGACGTCCTCGAAGTCCGGGAAGGTGCGCTCCACCGCGCTCTGAGCCCGCCATGCGGCGTAGCGCACCGCGTGCGCGAGCGCCCGCACCGCCCGCTCAGGCCGCGGATAGCCCGGCACCCGCCCAGCGCCGTCGCCTGTCGCCCCGCCGTCACCCGCCACCCCGTCCGGCCCGGTCCGAGCCACCTGGTCCAGCAGCTCCGGCATCGCCAGGTGCACGATCAGCAGCGGCTTTCCCGCTTCGCGGGCCCGGTGGGCCGACTCGCGCAGCGCCGCGGCGAACGGAGCCGTGTCGAGCAGTGGCGCGCGGTCGGGCGTAGGTGCGTGCGCGAGCAGGCCCGAACCGGGGAAGTGCGGGAAGCCACCCGCGCCGATCGGCGGGATCACCACCGCGACCACCGCGTCACTGTCCGGTCGGTCGATCGCGGCCCTCAGTCCGCGACGGAAGTCCTCCGGCCCGGCGCCGGTCGTCAGGTCGTGCGGCAGCAGCGGCTGGAGCCCGGCGCTCAGCGCGGCGTCGTGGGTGAGCAGGCCGAGCGAGTCCGAGTTGCCGACGATCGCGATCCGGTCCCCGGGGGGCAGCGGCTGGTGGGCGAGCAGGTCGGCGGCGTCGTAGAGCTCGGTGATGGTGTCCACGCGGATCACCCCGGCCTGCTCGAAAAGGGTGTCGACGGTGCTGTCCGCCATTCGGGTGACGATGCCGGCGTGGCCGGCCGGGATGCTCCGGGTGTCCCGGCCTCCCTTCACCACGACCAGCGGCTTCCGGGCCGCCACCCGCCGGGCCAGCCGACTGAACTTCCGCGGATTGCCGAACGACTCCAGATAGAGCAGCGCCACTCCGGTCGCCTCGTCCTCCTCCCAGAACTGCAGCAGGTCGTTGCCGGAGACGTCGGCCCGGTTGCCGGCGGAGGCGAAGGTGGAGATACCCAGTCCACGCCGGTGCGCCGCCTCGAGCAGCGCGGCGCCGATCGCACCGGACTGGGTGAAGATCCCGAGCGGTCCCGCGCCAGGCAGTTGCGGCGAGAGGGAGGCGTCGAGACGCACCTCAGGGTCCGTGTTGATCAGGCCGAACGCGTTCGGCCCGAGCACCCGCATGCCCGCCGCGCGAGCCTGCCCCACCAGCTCACGCTGGCGCGCGCGCCCGTCCACCCCGGTCTCGGCGTAGCCGGCAGTGATCACCACCAGTCCGCGTACCCCGGCGGCCCCGCAGTCGGCCACCACACCCGGCACCTGCTCGGCCGGCACGGCCACGACGGCGAGGTCCACGGGGTCCGGCACGTCCCCGATGCGCGCGTGGACCGGAACCCCGTCCAACTCGGTCAGCGGCGCGCCCGGTCGACCGGCAGCTTCCTGACCGCCCGCCTCCTGACCGCCCGCCTCCTGACCGCCCGCCGCCGCCTCGCCCGCCGCGCGGTTGATCGCGTACAGCTTCCCGGTGAACCCGCCCGTCACCAGGTTGCGCAGCAGCGTGCGGCCGACGCCGACCGGGTTCCGTCCGGCCCCGATCACCGCGACCGAGCGGGGTGCGAACAGCCGCTGCATCGATCGCGCCTCGGCCCGGTGCTCGCGCGCCCGCATCACGGCGAGGGAGTCCTCGGTCGGCTCGAGGTCCAGCTCGAAGTGGAGCACTCCGTCCGTGAAGCTGCGCCGCTGGGTGTAGCCGGCCTCCGTGAAGACCTTGGCCATCTTCCTGTTGTCCGGCAGCACCTCCGCCGAGAAGCGCCGGATGCCGCGCTCCCTCGCGCAGGCGGCGATGTGTTCGAGCAGCGCCGAGGCGACGCCGCGCCCCTGATGCGCGTCCTGTACCAGGAAGGCGACCTCCGCCTCCGTCCCCGAGCCGGAGGGCCGTCCGGTCGCGTCGATCCGGTCGTACCGGACGGTGGCGATGAACTCGTCCCGCACCAGAACGGCCAGGCCGACCCGGTCGACGAAGTCGTGGTGGGTGAAGTGCCGCACGTCGCGGGCGGACAGCCGGGGATAGGGAGCGAAGAAGCGGTAGTACTTCGACTGGTCGGAGACCCGCTGGAAGAAGGCCACCAGCCGGTCCGCGTCGTCCGGGACGATCGGCCTGATCCGGGCCGTGCCGCCGTCGCGCAGGACGATGTCGGCCTCCCAGTGGGCCGGGTAGCTTTCGCTCACGTGCCCAGGTTATCCGCCGTCGCGGGCGGGTAGCGTGCGACTCAGGCAGGGTGGGCAAGGCGGGACGAAAGGCCTGAATCATGGCCGAACCAGCCCTGAACGCCTCGTTGCGTCGGAGACCGTGCGAGAATGGTCTAGACAACATCTGGAACCCGCGATCCAGCAAAGATCACATTGTTCCGAATATTCTGAGTTATCCGATTTACTTGCACCTCGCGAAAGGCACGCACCATGGCTGAGCGCCGCGTCACCATCGGCTGGCCCGAGGGCCTGCACGCCCGTCCCGCCTCCGTCTTCGTCCGCGCCGCAGGCGCCGTGGGCGTTCCGGTGACCATCGCCAAGAACGGGGGCGACCCCGTGAACGCCGCGTCGATGCTGGCACTGCTGGGCCTGGGCGCCCAGGCCGGCGAGGAGGTCGTGCTCGCCTCCGACGCCGCCGGCGCCGACGCCGCGCTCGACCGCCTCGCGAAGCTGGTCTCCGAGGGCCTGGACGAGCTGCCCGCCGCCTGACACCTCCGCTCGGCAGTCCCACGAGGGCCGCGTCGCTCCCCCGGAGCGACGCGGCCCTCGCGCTTGCGTGCCTCGTGCGCGCGGGGCGTTGCGCGCGCGGCGCGCTTGACTGACCGCACCGCGCTGCGGACTCCGTGAGTCGTTCCTCTCGCCGAAGTCGATCCACGTTCAGTCAGAAGCCGTGGCGCCCAGTCTGCATGAGCGGTTTGCCCGCGTCGGGGCAAGACCGAAAGCGGCTGCCGTGCTGCCGCAGTGGAACGTCAGGAAGACTTAAGCCCTGCCAACGGCCATGGCCTGCGTGAGCAGGCCATCGACAAACGCCTCGAGCCCCTGGGGATAGGTCTCCCGCGAGGCCAGCGCCGGCCACTGGTCACCGAAGGCAGAGAGGCGCGGCAGACGCGAGGTGTCGAGCCCGCTGAAGAAGGTGTCGGCGGACTCTTCGACGCGAGCCCGTCGGCGATCGGAGTGGGCTCGGACGAGGATTTCGCCGACGGTGTAGTACCAGAGGCTACGGAAGACATCGACGGCCTGCTCAGGCGTGCAGCCGTGGTCGATGGCTCCGACCACGATGGTCTCGACCGCCCACAGCGCCGACTCGCCGAGGCGGCCCAGGAAGCCGTCAGCCGTGAGGATCTCCGCAGCCCCCGGCCAGGCAGCGAGAGAGTCGTGGATCGCGTTGGCGGCCGCGATGACGCGCCCCCGCGGATCCTCGGGCAGCGTGGGGCGGAGGGTCTGCTCGGCGTGTTCGTCGCCCGCCGTGCAATTCATCACAAGTCAATGTGCGATTTTCACAATGACTCGGTAGCCCAGCCCATTGTCGTCGGCGCCCGCGGCCGCGCTCAATGAGAAAGGACCGATATCACCGATCATCAGGAGTCCGCCGATGCTCGCGGGTCAGCTCGTCCCACATCGGTGTGCCGGCCAGCGTGGTGAGGGACTCGCTCATCCACGGCAGGTCGGGCTCGATGGACTCGGGCCAGTCGAACATCGCGTAGGGGTTGTAGTACCCGGATTCTGCCAGGTTCTCAAGCCGGTCAAGTTCGAGCACGATGGGCTCGATCTCACGTACCGCCATCTTCCTTCGTCCCTCCAGTCGGAGCAGTTCGGTGAATCCGTCAGCGCAGCGATCGAATGTCCGCGCGCACGTGGACGGGCGTTCCCGAACCACAGGCGTGGGCGCCGAAAGACGCCTGACCGGCAGCGGTCGACGGGATCACCTTGTTGTAGACCGACCCGAGGCAGAGGTCCTGGAAAGCCCCGGTGTCCGCGGAGAGTCGCGCGGCCAACTGGGCCTTGGCGATGTCGACCGTCCGCAGACCGCCGTCCTCGTCCTCGACCTCCACGCACGCGTGCGGCAGATCCATGGCGCCACCGAGCACGCCGCAGAACCAGCCCCGCTTCGCCTGGGCGCGGTAGCCGGCGGCCCGGAAGGCGTCCGCCCAGGAACAGGCTGGCCGCGATGCAGCTGGTCGCCCCCATGGAGTGCACCAGCTCGTAGTCGGCCCGCATGGGCACGGGGAGCATCTGCCAGCGGTAGCCGGCGTCCAGGTAGTCCTGGACCAGCCGCCGCAGCACCGGCGAGGCCAGCGGGGTCCGCGCACCAGAGGTGGTGACCCGGGCCGTGTACTCCGCCGAACCCGAGCTCGCGGACGGTTCCACGACATCGTCCAGGCGTCCGCCGAAGCGCTCCACGTCCGGCCCCTCGAAGCGCCATGGCGCTTCCCCGGTGCAGTCGACGCACTCCAACCGGACCCGGAAGTCCCAGGTCTTCGGGCGCAGAAGGTCGTCGACGGGCCGACCGGCGAACCGGAAGAGCATGCGAAAGGCGAGCTCCGGCTGCGTCGTCGACTTCTTCGAATACATCCCCAGGTTGTAAAGATCGTTCGCATCGAAGTGGCGGATGCCGGCCCGGTCCGCGAACGGCAGACCTACGGCGACCAGCCGGTCGATCTCCGGAGACCCGCAGCCGAGCATCTCCCGGGCCACCGATTCGGACTGGGTCTGCTCGGCGTACTGCGCCGGAACGAACTCGATGGAAGACGCCACTTCTTCCCACGGCGTGACTACAACTACAGCTTGGTGCGGCACACCCTGTCTCCCCCGACGAAATGCATGCGCGGAATAGCGGAACGGCCTGCGGCACAATTCGCTGGAAAGAATCCGCCGGCCCGTCTCCCCGGATTTCAAGAGAGCGATATCGACCCTAGCAGCAGGAAATCAGGGGGCGACAGCTTCACTTCACATCCGTCAATGTGCGTTCTGCACGGGCGGGATAGAGAAATCCATGTCCGCCGGCTGCCGGGCGGCGGGGCTTCGGCCTTGATGGCCGACCCCGCCGCTGCGACCCGTCAGCTCATACGGTGCGCTTCTCGTGGCGGGTGCCGTGGCGAGGCGTGATCGTCATCAGGTCGCTGGGGGCGTCCAGCTCCAGGCGGTGCCAGCGCCCACGGGGGACCACCGCGGCGACGCCCGCCGGCAGCCGCACCATCTCCTCGGCGGCACCGGGCTCGGTGGGACGCAGATACAACCGGAGGGTGCCGGTCACGCAGCACACCACCTCGTCGGCGTCAGGGTGCAGCTCCCAGTGGTCGGCATGGAGGTCGGCGTCGGTCTGCGCGCGGAAGGCCGCGATCTGCCAGGCACCTTGGTCGCCACCGGCCATCGACCCCTCAGCGGGTTGGACACCGGTGTCGGGGTGGATCTGCAGCGCGGAGACGAACAGGTCACAGGTGGGGATCGGCGTCGTCGTCATGAGGGTGTTCCTTCCAACTGGGTCTCCGGGGATGCGGCGGATCGCAGGCCGGATGCGGCGGCCGGACGGCGGCGGGGCATGACGCCACCGCTTTTTATACATGTAAGGAAAATACGCTGCGGAGATCGCCGCTGTCGACACTTCGGGGATGATGAGGGAATGCCAGAACCGTCCGCACCGCGCAGAGCCCCCGGCCGACCTCCCCGGATCTCCCGCGAGGAGGTCATCCAGACCGCCCGCCGGATCGTCGACACGGAAGGCGTGGACCGGCTGACCATGCGGCGGCTGGCCGCGGAGATCGGCAGCACGGCGATGGCGCTCTACCACCACGTCCTCAACAAGGAGGAACTGCTCGTCCTGCTGCTGGACGACTACGCCGCGCGCAACCTCCACCGCCCCGATCTGCCCGCCCGCCCCGAGGAGCGGGTCATCGCCGCCGCCGGCGCGATCCACGAGGCCCTCGCCGACTGCCCCTGGATCGTGGACGTGATCACCGCCGACGACCTGATGTCCACGTCCGTCCTGTGGTTCGTCGAGCAGATCATCGAGGGCCTGATCGCCTGTGGTCTCCCTCCGGACCAGGCCGTCCACGGGTACCGCGCCATCTGGTACTACACGGCCGGAGAGATCGTGGTGCGCACCACGGCGGCCCGGCGGCGCCAGGACGACGACCGCCCCGCCTACCGCGACCGGGTCTTCGCCGACATCGACCCGAGCGAACTACCCCACCTGGCCCGACTCGCAGACCGCTGGCCGTCGCTGACAGCCCAGGACACCTATCGCGCGGGGCTCCGGTCCCTGGTCAACGGCCTGCTCGCCGACCGCCGACGACCCACCGGAGACACAGCCGGGACGGAGTAGGTGCTCGATCCGGTGTACTCCGAGCCGGCCTGGGTAGCCGAAACATCCACACCATTCGAGGCGCGCCGTCCGATCCAGCACCCGATCGCACCGAAGACCGAGAGACGAGCGAGATGGCAGCGAGCAGCTACGACACGAAGACCGCGGCCGCGTACCGGGCCTCGCGAGAAATCCCCCGCGAAGGCCTCGGGGCCTGGCGGGAAGCGATCACCGAGGAGGTGCACCCACAGCCCGGCCAGACAGTGCTCGACGTCGGCGCCGGCACAGGCGCGTTCGCTGCCGCCTTCGCCGAGTGGTACGAGGTGCGCGTGCTTGCGGTCGAACCCGCTGCGGCGATGCGCGCCCTCATCGAAGCCGCGCCGGGCCGCATAGAGCCGCTCGACGGCCGCGCCGAAGCGCTCCCCGTGCCGGACGCGAGCGCTGACGCCGCCTGGCTGGGCTCGGTCGTTCACCATCTCACGGACCTGGAGGTGGCCGCCCGGGAACTGCGCCGGACGCTGCGGCCGGGGGCGCCCGTGCTGATACGCAACACCTTCCCCGGACGCTGCGTCGCGGGTGCGTTTCTTCCCCGAGACCGCCGCCGGTATCGACGACTACCCCTGCGTCGAGGATGTGACCGCAGCCTTCGCCAAAGCAGGCTTCCGCCGGACCGCACTTCGCGCACTCCCACAGCAGTCGGCCCGGACGCTCGGCGAGTACGCCGACCGCCTGAACCGTGACGCGGACTCGAAGCTGCGCGCTCTCGATGACGACGTCTACCACCGCGGCCTCGCCCGCCTGCGCGCGGCCGCCGCCGCAGACCCGGAGGAACCGGCCATCAGCTGGATGGACCTCCTCGTCCTGCGCTGAGACACGCGACGTGGACGGGCCCCTCACCGACCGTCATCCTGCGTGCACGCCTCGGCGCCGCTCCTGCCGCTCCTGCCCTCGTAACGGCCCGCCGCACCACGATGTCCCGTGCTGACACGGGCCGGCGAGGGCACACTGGGGTTCGAGGTCAGCCTGATCGTGGCTCAGCCGTCCTTGACGCCGGGGAAGTCCTCCTCCCAGAACTCGCGTTCTGCGCGGGGCGGACCGTCGGGGTTGCCGGAGTTGCTGATACTCCCCCCGGCCTGGTGCCGCTCCTGTTCCCGGCCGCGTAGTTCGATGCGCCGGATCTTGCCGGAGATGGTCTTGGGGAGATCGGTGAACTCGAGGCGGCGGATCCGCTTGTAGGGGGCGAGCCGCTTCCGGGTCCAGGCGAGGATGGAGTGGGCGGTCTCGGCGTCAGGCTCGTAGCCGGGGGCCAGGACGATGTACGCCTTGGGCACGGAGAGTCGCAGCGCGTCGGGCGAGGGGACGACCGCGGCCTCGGCCACCGCCGGGTGCTCGATCAGCACGCTCTCCAACTCGAACGGCGACAGCCTGTAATCGCTGCTCTTGAACACGTCATCCGCGCGGCCGACGAACGTGTAGTAACCGTCAGCGTCGCGCTGCGCGACGTCTCCGGTGTGGTAGCGCCCGCCGGCCATGGATTCGGCGTGACGCTCGGGATCGTCCTGGTAGCCGTCCATGAGCCCCAGCGGCCGGCCGGCCAGCGGCAGACACAGTTCCCCGTCGACCCCTTCACCCGTCACCTCTGCACCGGTGATCGGATCCACCAGCACCACCTCGTAGCCGGGCAACGGGCGGCCCATGGATCCTGGCCTGACCAACTGTCCCGGCGCGTTGCCGATCTGCGCGGTGGTCTCCGTCTGCCCGAACCCGTCCCGCAGGGCCACGCCCCAGGCACGCTCGATCTGCTCGACCACCTCGGGGTTCAGCGGCTCACCGGCCCCGACCAGCTCGCGCAGCGGAGGCCGCCACTGCCTCAGATCCTCCAGCAGCAGCATTCGCCACACCGTCGGCGGCGCACAGAACGAGGTCACCTGGTAGCGGACCAGCGCGTCCAGCAGCGGCCGCGCCGAGAAGCGGGGCTGATTCACGATCAGAATCTCGACGCCGGCGTTCCAGGGAGCGAAAAAGTTGCTCCAGGCGTGCTTGGCCCATCCGGGCGAGGACACGTTCAGGTGCACATCACCAGGCCGCAGCCCGATCCAGTACATCGTCGACAGGTGCCCCACCGGATAGGAACGGTGGGTGTGCTGCACCAGCTTGGGCCGACTCGTCGTGCCCGACGTGAAGTAGAGCAGCAGCGGGTCCTCGGCCCGGGTCGGCCCGTCGGGGGTGAAGCCCGCCGGCGCGTCGGCGGAGTCCGCGTACGGGAGCCAGTCGGCGACCGGCTCGCCCACGGCGATCCGGGTCCACGCGCCCTCGATCGCGGCGAAGCCGCCGGTCAGTCCGGACTCGGCGACGACGTGCCGGACCTCTCCGCGGTTCACGCGGTCGGCGAGGTCCTCGGGCGAGAGCAGCGTGCTGGCGGGGATGACGACGGCGCCGAGCTTGATTGCGGCCAGCATCACCTCCCACAGCGCCACCTGATTGCCGAGCAGCAGGAGCACGCGGTCGCCGCGTGCCACACCGAGGCCGCGCAGCCAGTTCGCGACCTGGTCCGAGCGGGCGCTCAGCGCGGCGAAGCTCAGCGCGGTCTCGCGCAGCAGCGAGCCGTCCGCGTCGAGGTCGACTACGCGCAGGCCCACCGCGTGGTTGTCCTCGGCCTCGACATCGAACCAGTCCAGAGCCCAGTTGAAGTGCTCGCTCTCCGGGCGCGGAAAGGCACGGGCGGCGACCAGGTCACCGCGATACCGCAGCAGGTGATCCCGGGCAGCAAGGAAATCGCGATACGCGGCCGAATCGCGCGCAGCAGTGGTAGCCGGTGCCATATGTCCGTCCCCAGTCGTCTCTCGGCCCGGCCGCCGCCATCGCCCGACCATGGCTTCAGCGGCACGCTGCCAGCCTCCTGAACACCGGTCAAGAGCGCACCACCAACAGCCCCCGCCAGATTCCGGACGCTACCCGACTGGACCACACCCAGGCAGCCGACCGCCGCGAGGGCAGCCCGGCGCAAGAACCCGCGGCGCGGGAGCCGGGTCAGTCGGCCCGGGTCCCGCGCTGACGGGCCATGGCCTCGCGATCGGCCGTGGCGAGCGCGGTGTTGATCAGCGCGACCACGCCGAGGACGAGCCCGAAGGCGTGCGCGCCCGTCACGTACACCGCGGCGCTCGCGAGCGCGAAGACCAGCACCTTGTAGCAGAGCACCAGGAGCAGCGGCACCCGGTACTTCGCGCGCGGCGCCGCGATCATCCCCCAGGTCCAGGCCATGAGCGCCGGGGCGCCGAGACCGAGCAGCAGGTGCACCACGATGCCGGAGCCGGCATGGAACCCCCACCAGGCCAGCGCGCCGAGCGCCACCAGCTCCACAGCGAAGGCGAGCCCCTCGTTGACGTAGTGCAGCGGCTTGGGTACCACGGTGTGCTCCTCCGTCTGGTCGGGCAAACACATTCGAGAGCAGTGCTCTCGAACAAGAACAGTGTGCGCGCGGCCGTGGCAGCAAGTCAAGAGCAGTGCTCACGATTGTGAGCGGCGGTCACGAATCCCCATCCGCGCAGCTCGCCACGGACACGTGTACGCGCCCCGTGTTAACGCCCGATGACAGCTGAACTCCCGCGCGTCCACGCACTCGCGCTACCCCCTCCCCACGTGATCTGATACGCCCACGACCCGCGCGGAGCGCCCGGTCGACCCCTATCTCTTTCGGCCTTCGTCCCGGAGACCTGCGTGAACGACTCCCTGCGCATCTGGCTGAACCGCACCTACGCGGAGAACGCCTTCTTCATCGGCCTGCTCCGGAACAACCCGGACGCACGGCCCGTCACCGTTCACGCCACCCATATCGATCCCGACTCGCCCGTCCTCCGCGCCGCCGACGTCCCCGGCCTCGAACCCGACGGCCTCTCCCCCGCCGCCTACGTCGAATTCGCCCTCGACTACTGCGCCCGCCACGACATCCGGCTCTTCCTCCCCCGGCTGCACCAGCACGCCGTCGCGCTCCAGCGCGATGACTTCGCCGAACTCGGCACGACGGTGCTGACCCCTCCGGCCCAGGCCATCGAGCTGTTCGCCGACAAGGCCGCCGCCTACCTGGCTCTCGCCGAGGCGGGCCTGCCCGTGCCGCCGTGGTGGCGGGTCCGCGACGCCGCAGGCCTGCTGGCCGCAGTCGAGCAGATCGAGGCGGCCGGCGACACCCCCTGCCTCAAGCCCGTGACAGGCGCCGGCGGCGAGGGCTTCCGGGTACTGACCCGCAAGCCGTTCAGCCTCTCCCGGCTCGCGGGCTCCCCGAGTTGGCACGTCACCCTGGACCACGTGCTGCAGGCGCTGGAGGCCGCCGAGCGTGACGGCCGCTCACGCCCCGTCGACTGGCTGGTGATGCCGCACCTCGCCGGGCCTGAGGTCTCCGTCGACTGCCTCAGCGGCCCGGACGGCAGCCTGCGCGCCGCCGTCGGCCGCACCAAGGAGGGCCGCCGTCGCGGCTTCACGCTCGACGGCGCCTATCTGGAGCCCGCCCAGCTCCTCGCCGAGACCTTCGGCCTGGCCTTCCTGACCAACATCCAGTTCCGCCACCACCACGGCGTGCCGGTGCTGCTGGACATCAACACCCGCCCCTCCGGCGGCCTGCACCAGCTGTCCCGCTGCGGCCTCAACCTCCCCTGGGCCGCCATGCGCCTCGCTCTCGACGAGCAGCCGGGCGACCTCACCGTCACCCGACTCGGCGACGACTACACCCTCATCTCCACTCCGTACCCGGCCCTCGCTCCCAGCCACGTCCTGACTCCCCCGGCCGGCCTGCCCATCCCCGGTCAGCGCGCCGAAGCGGAATCCGAGCCGAGCACCGGGACCGCCGACGAGCCGAGCCTTGAGCCCAACGCCGAGGCCGGGTCCGCCGTCGGCTGAGCCGTTGCGGCGGCCGCGTCAGCCGTGACAGCCGCGTCAACCAGCGCGCGCACGGTCACCATCCCGCCTTCGTGGGCGTGTCCCGCGACGGCGGGGCGGCAGCGTCGCAGCTCCGGTGCGTACTCCGCCATGACCACGCCCGCGTGGTCCGTCGGCGTCTCCGTGTAGACGACCGGCCAGTCGTGCTTCTCCAGCGCCGCTGCGAACTCCCTGGAGCAGCGCACGTCGACGACCGAGTCGGCCGAACCGTGCACCAACTGCACCGGCAGCGCAGGCTCCTCCGTCACCAGCAGATCCTCACAGGCAGGCGGCCCCATCCGGGGATCGTTCGAACTGAGGTAGTTCCCCGCGATCCCGACCACCGCCGCCGGACGCCACCCGTCCCACGCGGCCGGTCGCAGCACCGTCGCCAGCGCCGCTCGCGCCCCCAACGACCAGCCGGCCAACACCGCCCGCCCCGCGTTCCCACCCCAGCCGGCGGCCCGGCGACGCAGGAACTCGACCGAGTCACGCAGGTGCGCCCAACCGCCGTCCTCCGCGTCAGAACGCCAGTCAGGAACGACGACGAGCAAGCCCTGCGCGGCGGCCTCCTCGGCCAAGGCCCCCAGCACGTCCCGCTCCTGCGGACCGCGTCCGTGCCAGAGGAGAACGGTCCCGGCGGGCTCGTCCTCCGGCATATGGACATCCAGCAACTTGCCCCCCGACCCGTACCGCAGGCCGCTCACCACCGGCATCGCTCTGGCTCCTCGTGTCGCGCGCTGCACCGTCGTCCCGTCCCCTGACAGGGCTGCAGTTGACCACCAGCATGCCCCACGGCCCCTACGCCACACCGCTTCGACGGCCCCATTCACACAGGCGCGCGACGCTGTCACCCTGACGGGGTGACCCCGAGACTCGCCTGGGCCCGGATCGCACCACCCCTGCTGCTTGCGGCAACCGTCCTGCTCGCCACCGCAGGCCGCTACGGCTACCACCGCGACGAGCTGTACTTTCTCGTCGCCAGCCGCCACCTCGCCTTCGGCTACGACGACCAGCCTCCACTCGTCCCACTGATCATCCGACTGGAGACCGCGATCGGCGGCGACTCGGTGCAGGTGATCCGCGTCGCACCGATGCTCTTCGCCCTCGGCCTCATCCTGCTCGCGGCCCTCTGCGCCCGCGAGTTGGCCGGTGACGACCCGATCCGCTCACGCCGCGCCCAGGGCCTGGCCGCACTCGCGACCGCCTGCAGTTTGCTGGTGCTCTTCGGTGGCCATCTCTTCGTCACCTCGACGCCGGACTTCTTCTTCTGGACGCTGATCCTCTGGCTGGTCCTGCGCTACCTGCGTACGCGTGACGACCGGCTCTGGTACGCGATCGGCGCGGCGGCCGGCGTCGGCACGCTCAACAACAACCTCATCGCCGTGCTCGCCCTGGCCCTCCTCCTGGCGGCGCCCCTGACCGGCCAGACCCAACTCCTGCGACGGCGCGCAGTCTGGGGCGGTGTGGCGCTGGCCCTCGTCATCGCCTCGCCGGACCTGATCTGGCAGGCCACCCACGGCCTTCCTGAGTTCCGGATGGCCCGTCACATCTCCAGTTGGGACGAGCGCATCCAACTGATCCCCTTCCAGCTCGAGACCGGCACGGCGCTGAGCTGGGTCTGGATCGTCGGTTGGTTCCGCCTTCGGGCGGACCAGCGGTACCGGCTGTTCGCCTTCGCCTACCTGCTGACGCTGGCCTTGGTGCTGGTGACCGGCGGCAAGCGGTACTACCCGGCTGGGTGGTACCCGTTGCTGCTGGCAGCGGGCTCGGTCTGGTTGGCCGATCAATGGCCCCGTTGGCGCACGACGTTCGTGGTGACGGCGGTGATCGGCGCTCTCGTCGCGCTGGTGACAGGTCCACCGGTTCTGCCCATCTCCGTCTACCGACATCTCACCGGCCTCAACGGCGAGAACGCCGAAACCATCGGCTGGCCCCGCTTCACCGACACGGTGGCCACCGTCTACCGCGCCCACCCGGGCGCCACGCTGCTCGCCGAGAACTACGGCGAGGCCGGTGCCCTCGCCCGCTACGGCCCCGCCCTCGGCCTCCCGACCGCCTACGCCGACCACAACGGCTACGCCCGCTTCGGCCACCCGACGGGGGTGTCGGCGACAACAGTCGCCGTGGGCTTCAAGCCCGGGGTGCTGGACCGGTACTGGAGCTCCTGCGTGGTGATCGCGCGGATCGACAACGGCGTCGGTGTCGCCAACCAGGAGCAGCGCCGGACGGTGCAGGTCTGCACGGGTCAGCGGGAGCCGTGGGAGCAGATCTGGCCTGCGATGCTGCGCTATTCATAGGCCGGAACGCGTGTGGGCGTGCCGGTGGGCCGCCTGGTGGGGCGGCTCGTCGGCACGCTGGCTCGTTATCGGGGGTATCTGGTGTTGGGGGGTGGTGGGGTGT